>DATGKW010000214.1:0-18688 GCA_035294465.1 Ktedonobacteraceae bacterium
CACGCTCTGGACGAGCAGTTGGGCGGCGGGATGGGGCTTGCGCTCGCTCTCCTGGCGCAGACGGGCCTCGATATCGGCGCGGCGGAAGCGGCGATGGCCGCCGCTGGTGCGGCGCGAGGGCAGTTCGTTGCGATCAGCCCACAGGCGTACCGTGGCGGGATGTACGCCTAGCATCTCGGAGGTTTCGCGCAGGCTTAACCACTCGTCCTCATGCGATATTGACATCGAGCCTATCCCTTTCTGCACCTGATATTTGCTTCTGTCGTTTTTATACGTGATGAAATAAATATATGCTTTCGCAGGCGCAGGTTGTGCTTCACTTGATTCTACGCGATGGGCAGGGGAGCGTCAAGACTATGCCATTTTTTTGTACAGATGAGTTATGTGGCCAGGAAAGCGGACCCGTTTCCCTGGCCACACATAACTCGTCTCAATCAGGGGATTGGCCTGCTATCTACCCGCAACCGCGATCTTGTCAACTACCGGCACAACCTCGTTGGCCAGCACGTCAAATGGCTCCAGGTCGTGGACATTTCTGAGGCTGAAGATCGCCTGGTCGATGCCCATGGCTGCCTGGCTCGCGAAAATCTCGATCAATTGAGAGGGGCTGGTGGTGCCGTCTCTGCCGTCGCGTGTCAGGGTGAACGAGTTGAGCGTGGTTTTTTCGATAGCGCTGTAGGGGCGCCCCTCGGCCTCGCAGTGCCCGCGCAACACGTCCAGCTTGTGCTGGAGGGCATCGTCGCCCAGGCGCGCGAAGAGATTGCAGGCGTCTCCATATCTCGCTACCAGTCGCAGGGTCTTCTTTTCCCCGCCTCCGCCAATGAGGATCGGCGGATGCGGCTGCTGGACGGCCTGCGGTGAATTGAGCGGGCGTTTGAGCTGATAGTATTTGCCCTCGAACGGCGTGTCGTTGCCTGCCCACATTTGCAGCGCGATTTGCAGCGTCTCCTCTAGGCGCTCGAAGCGCTCCGCCAGAGGTGGGAACGGCACGCCAAGCCCCATGTGCTCCTCCTCGTTCCAGGCCGCCCCTATGCCGAAGTAGGCGCGTCCATGTGAGAGCACATCGAGCGTGGTGGCTGTCTTCACCAGAATGCCGGGGTAACGATAGGTTACGCCTGTTACCATCGTACCCAGCTTGATATGATTTGTGCGTCCCGCTGCAAAGGCGAGCGCGCTCCATCCTTCCAGCATCTCCATTTCCGGCGACCCGACCACGCCGATTTGGAAAAAGTGATCCATGACCCAGAGGCTGTAGAGGCCAGCTCGCTCAGCTCGCTCTGCGATCAGCCCGAACATGTCTCCCAGGTTTGCTTGACCCTGGGGATACGTAAACGAAGGGACCTGTAATCCCAATTTCATGCGTAATTTCTCCCTGCTATTGTTGTGTGGAACCCGGCAGGCAGATGTGTAGAGAACTTCCCGCCGTATTATACATTACGATCAAACCGGCGCAGAAGAAAAACGCCTGCTCTGTGAGATTCTCGCCGTTTCAAACATAAATATAGATAGATATAAAAGAATACTACTGTTTTTGCAGGGTGTGGGCCAGACCTGTAACTTTTTCATCTGAAAACCCCTTCTTATGATGAAGGAAGAAAGAATGGAAGAGGTCAGAGCAGGAAACAGCGCTGGACTCCCGAAAAGATAAACTGGCCAGCCGATCTTTGTCTTATTTCACTTCCTGGCAGGACAAAAACGAACATTTGTGAAAGAGGTTCGCATGGCGCGTCCTATACAGAAGTCCCCTCGCCCGCGTGGGCTGGCTCGGATTGCCGCGACCGTGACCCTGGCGCGCTGGCAGTTGCGCCAGACGTGGCGTTTGCTGCTGGTGGTCGGCGCTGGCGTGATGTCCGCTGTGATTCTGGTATGCACAGTGCCGCTCTATTCGCAGGTGGCGATGAGCGCGGGGCTGCGAGATGAGCTGAATGAACCCGGCAATTCCTCCATCACCGTTCACAGCGTCGCGCACTTGATCTCGCAGTCCGCTACCCAGAAAGTTGCCGGACAGATCCAGCAAGAATTGCAGCAGAACATCGGGCAATTTCTCGCCGGTTCGCAGTTCTCCGTGCAAAGTTCCGGCCTGAATTTCGGCAAATATAATCAGATTCAGTTGGTCGGCTGGTCGATGGCCGAGGCAGCTTCCCATGTGAGGTTGTTCGAGGGACGCTTGCCGCGAGATACTGGGAGCTCGCTGGAAGTGGCAATCACGCTGCAGGCCGCGCAAGGACTTCATCTGACGGTTGGTTCGACAATCACTGTTTCCCTGCCATTTCTCAATAGCGATGATGTTGAGGTGACAGTTCCGCTGACTCTTCATGTCACCGGCATTTTTCTCCCCATTGCCCCCGGCGAGAATTTCTGGCATGGAACAAGCTTTGCCAGCCAGCCGGTGAACCAGGGTCTGGGTTCCCTCTATCCCTCGCTTGTCTCCAATAATGCTTATCTCGCTGTGCTGGAGAAGGCTTCGTTGGCAGCGAGCAATGGCAATCTGCAAAACGGGACCGTTTTTGAGGTGCCGCTCGATCTCTACTGGTACTATAACTTTGACCTGACTCACTTGGATAGCAATCACCTCGACGATTTGAATAATGGGTTGAACACCGTGCTGGTCAGCATGACGAACCAGCCGGTTGATGAGCCGTTTATCGATAAAACGACCTCGAACGGCCCCGCTGATCTCATCGCCGGCTATAGTGACCAGATCAATGTCGCGCGCATTCCCCTGCTCAGCCTGGCTTACCTGATTGCTGGTCTGATGCTTTTTTTTGCTGGCTTGATGACCGATCTGCTGGTGGATCGCCAATCGGAGGCTATTGCCGTCTTGCGTAGCCGAGGAGCCAGCCGAGAGCAGGTCTTCAGCGCGCTGGTTACGCAGAGTATCGGGGTGGGGATAGTTGCTTTCATCGTTGGCCCGCTAATCGCTGTACTGTGTGCGCGCTTGCTGGCACAGGCAACGCTTCCCGCGAGTGACCAGGGAGCGTTAAACGTGATCCTGGCTGACCCCGTCTCAGCCGCTCTGGAGCTCTATCTCTCATCCCTGGCGACCGTCGTGGTCTCGATCCTGGCTATGTTGTTCGCCGTGAGTCGGGCGACACGCAAGGATGTGCTGGCCCTGCGCAGAGAAGCAGCGCGCGCGGCGCGCGCGCCGGCCTGGCTGCGCATGGGACTTGATCTCCTGGCAGGCGTCATTGCCTTGACCGGTTACGGTTTCTCTGTGTATATCACCAGCCCCGGTATTCTCGATGCGCGCACACGCGTCCTGATTCTGCCGCCAATGACGCTGGTCGGGGCGGTTTTCCTGCTGCTGGGCTGTATGCTGCTGTTTCTGCGCGTTTTCCCTTTTATTCTTGAAGGGCTGGCGCGGTTGGCGATGCGTGCGCGTGGAGCGACCTCAATGCTGGCGGTTGCTCAGATGGCGCGAGCGCCACGCCAATCGCTCAGGATGACTCTGTTGCTCGCTCTGGCGGTCGCGTTCGGCATTTTCAGCCTGGTTTTCAGCGCTTCGCAGGCGCAACGTATTCCGGCAGTTGCTGCCTACCAGGTCGGGGCGGATTTTCGTGGCACCTATCCCGCTATCTATCCAGGCTGCTCGTGCCTGAATAAACAGCCTCTGGCGAAGCAGGAGGAGGCGTACAGAAGTATACCAGGTGTGCAGGCGGCCAGCGTTGGCTATACCTCCTCGGCCATTGGGGCGGAGAACGGCGTAGATGCCTCGATTGAACTGCGGGCAGTCGATGCCGATACGTTCGCGCAAACGGCGCTTTGGACGAATCAGGATTCAAGCACACCATTGGGCACGCTCATGCAGCAACTGGTCCAGCAGCGCGGTACGTCTATCGCTGAGCACGTGGTACCGGCCATCGTCGATTCATCTGCCTGGCAAACCCTGAGCCTTGCGCCGGGGGCGCCCTTTACGCTTTCGGATCTGAACGGCTCGGTCAATTACGTGGCGCTTGCCGAAGTCAAGCATATCCCTACTGTCGATGATAGTGCGCAGGCAGGCGGGACGAATAGCTATGTGGCGCAGGGGGGGGTGCTGGTCGATTTTCAAACCTACCAGGCTGCTGTAGACGCCGCAAACGGTGCAAGTGTGACACAAGACCTCTACCCGTCAACCGTCTGGCTGAGGACGCAAACAGACGCCGCTTCGCTCAGGAGCGTGAGGTCTGCCCTGGCCTCTGGCTCGCTGCGCCTGCTCGATGTCAACGATTTGCTGGAGCAGGAGAGCGTGATGAGCGTCAATCCGCTCTATCTGGCTCTGCTGGGTGTGCTGATCGTCAGTGCGATCACGGCTTTGCTGTTGAGCCTGCTGGGCAACCTGACCGTTTCGTGGTTGAGCGCGCGCAGTCGCCTGATTAGCTTCGCCGTCATGCGGGCCCTGGGAACGGCCCCAGGCCAGATTGCTGGCATTCTGACATATGAGCAGATCATTGTGTACGCGACTGCTATTGGCCTGGGTGTTGCCTTTGGCCTCCTGCTTTCTTTCCTCGTCTTACCGGCATTTATCTTTACTTCATCGATCAATGCCGTTGAAGGGACCGGCGTGTTTTACATCACCCAGAATGTGCCGCCCGTCTTGATGACCATTCCTGGAGTGCTGATTGCCCTGGCTGTGGGCATCTTGCTTGCCGTGTGCATTGTTGCGCTTGGTATGATGGTGCGCATTGTCTCGCGACCGGCGTTGAACAGCACCCTGCGATTAAATAGCGATTAAATAGGGCAAAAGAGGAGTTATCGGTAGCATGCCAGAAGCGATTGTTACATGCGATAATCTGGTAAAAATCTATAAAGTGGCGGACCTGGAAGTTGTGGCCTTGCAGGGCTTAGACCTGGAAGTGGTGCCGGGCGAAATGATGGCGATTGTGGGCGCCTCCGGTTCAGGCAAGACCACGCTTTTGAATATCCTCAGCGGGTTGGATGTGCCGAGCGCTGGGCGCTGTGTCGTCGATGGCAACGATCTGACGCGCCTGAGCGAAGCGCAGAGAATCGCCTATCGTCGCCATATTGTCGGCCACATCTGGCAGCAGAGCGGACGCAATCTGTTGCCGGAACTGACCGTTGCGGCCAACGTCGAGCTGCCGCAATTGCTGGGCGGCGTCAGAGCCTCGCAGCGGACGCGGCACGCCGAGGAACTGCTGGAACTGGTCGGTCTGCGGGGTTACGGAAAAAAGAAGCCTGCCCAGCTTTCGGGCGGTGAGCAACAGCGTGTGGCTGTGGCTGTGGCCATCGCGAATGAACCTACTCTGCTGCTAGCCGACGAGCCAACCGGAGAACTTGATTCGGTCACAGCCAGCGAGATCTTCAAACTCCTGCGTTCGCTCAACAAGGAGCTTGGGCTGACCATTATCACTGTGACACACGATGTTGCCGTCGCAGCCGTCATGGATCGGACCATCGCCATTCGCGATGGGCGGACCAGCACCGAAACAGTACGCCGCGAGGAGCCACTGGAAGCGGTGGATGCTTCTGTGGCGCGGGCCAGCACGGTCATCGGCCTTTCCAGCGAGACGCACCGCGAATCGATTCTGATTGATCGGGTCGGGCGCTTGCAATTGCCGAAGGAAGCGCTGGAGGCCGTGGATTTCCGTGGGCGAGCCGAGGTGCGCATTCTGGATGATCACGTCGAACTCTGGCCGGCTGGCGTGCTGGCAGCGGGCAATGGAAGCGGGAAAGCAGATGCAAATAAGCAATAGTTCGGTGAGGATAGAGATTAGAAGGAGATTTACGTCATGGCAGAACAGGCGGTAGCAACCGCGATTGTAGATGCACACGGTATTACGCGCGATTTTACAAGCGGTTCAAGCGTCGTGCATGCTCTGCGCGGCATTGATTTGCGCGTGCTGCCCGGAGAGTTTGTCGCGTTACGCGGGCGCTCCGGTTCGGGCAAGACGACGCTGCTCAATATTCTGGTCGGCCTGGATGATCCCACCAGCGGGACTGTGATAGTCTTAGGGCGCGAACTGGCAAAGATGAGCGAAACCGAACGCGCGCATTTGCGCAGTCACAACGTGGGGATGATGTTTCAGAACGCCCATCTCTTTCCTTCGCTGACAGCCCAGGAGAATGTTGAGATTCCGCTGCGCCTGGTGCGTATGGACCCGGCGCAGCGCACGAAGAAGGCGCGCCAGGCGTTGGAACTCGTCCATCTGGGGCCGCGCGCGCATCATCGTGGCCTGGAGCTGTCGGGAGGTGAACAGCAGCGGGTTGCCCTGGCGCGCGCGCTGGTACACGAGCCGCAGTTTATCGTCGCCGACGAGCCGACCGGCAACCTGGACTCGATGACCGGGCGCGATATTACCCATCTTCTGCGAGAAATTACCCACCGCACAAACATTGGTATGTTGATCGCTACCCATGATATGACCGTCGTGAACGCGGCGGATCGTGTGCTGCAGATCAATGATGGCTTGATCGTAGAAGGATAGGAAAAAATCATGGCGCAGATAGTCGCGACCAGGCCGTCAGAACCGCGTAAGGTCCAACCGAAGCCGCATGTGCGTAGCGGGACTCGCTCAACATTCTCTTCCGTCGTGACGCTGGCGCGCTGGCAGTTCCACCAGACCTGGCGTTTCCTGCTGGTGATCGGCGTGGGAATGCTGCTCGCGGTCACGCTGGTCTGCGCCATACCCCTCTATGTGCAGGTTTCGCTCAGCGCCGGTCTGCGCCATACCCTGGCGGAGAATCCGCAGAACGAGTACCTCACCATTTCCGCGCAAAGCTCGCTTTTTTCCAGTGACGAGTTACAAAGTGTGCAACTACAGTTGACGCAGATGGTGCGGAGCGAGCTAGGAGCTACGACTACAGGATCACCGGCTCTTTCTGTACAGATTCCCGCGATCACTGTAACTTCAACATCTTTTTCAACGGCGATGATGCAGCTCGTCGGGACCGATACGCGCCAGGCGGCCAGGCACGTCAGGCTTTTGCGCGGTCGCCTGCCCGCGCCCACCAGCGGGAACACCATTGAGTTCGCGGCCGTTGCCCAGGGCCAGAAGGATCTCAACCTGCAACTGAACAAAACTTTTGCCCTTCCATTCGGTCTGGAGCAATCCGGTCAGCCGATTACGAACCATATAGATCTCCGGCTGGTTGGCATCATTGCGCCAACCGATGGCAGCGATATTTTCTGGCACGGAGAGACATTTGAGCCAGGCGTTTACCTTACGCAGGAAAATTTGCCGGTTCTGGTTTCCAACAGCGAGTTAATAAATGTTCTGGATGATTTGTCCTCGACGGCCCAACAATTCTACCCGCCGGCGCGTTTTGTCGTACCAGTGAGCATCTACTGGTACTATGCGTTCGATTTCTCTCACCTGGATATCAACCATCTCTCAGATTTGACGAGCAGCCTGACGCAGGTGCTGACCACCATTTCAAATAATCCCCAGGTGCCTCCCTATATTGTAGGAACCACTTCTCTTGGCCCATTGAGCGTTTTGCAGAGTTATACCGACCGCGTTACGGTGATTAAACTGCCGATTTCGTGCCTGGCGTATCTGATCGCGGGGCTGGTACTCTTCTTCGCGTTGCTCATGACCGATGTACTGGTAGAGCGGCAGATGGAGGTGATCACACTGCTGCGCAGTCGCGGGGCCAGCGCGCGCCAAATTTTCGGCTCGTTGTTTGGCCAGGGCGTGGGCCTGGGATTACTCGTCTTGCTGGCCGGTCCGCTCCTGGCTATTCTGCTGGTGATCGGGCTGGCGAATTTCACCATGACAGCCGGCAGCTTGCAAGCGCTCAATCTGCTGACTGATGGCCCGCTGGCTGTGGCTCAGGGGCAGCTCCAGCGTGCTCTGCTGATCGTGGGTATTGCCTTGCTGGGCATGATCTGGTACATCTGGCGCGCGCTGCGCAGCAGTATCCTGATGCAGCGGCGTGAAAATGCACGCGCAAGCCAGCAGCCGTTCTGGATGCGTTTCAAGCTGGATGTAATCGCGGCGGTAATCGCGCTGAGCGGCTTCGGCTTCTCGCTCTATATTGCCAGTCCTGGGGTGCTGGATGTGTACACGCGCACACTGGTTTTACCTCTGACCTCGCTGGTGGGTGTGCTTTTTCTACTGTTGAGTTTTCTATTGCTCTTTTTGCGTATCTTGCCGCGACTTTTGCGGCTGGGGGAGCACATGGCAGCTCGCAGGCGCGGAGCAGCTCCTGTGCTGGCTCTGGCGCAACTGGCTCGTGCCCCGCGCCAATCGCTGCGTATGACCCTGCTGTTCGCTCTGGCCATTGCTTTCGCCCTGTTTACCCTGGCCTTCGACCAGACGGAGGCGCAGCGCCTAGCGGACATCACGGTGTATCAGGTGGGCAGTGACTTTAGCGGCACCATCCCAAGCGTACTGGGCAGCGATACCCCTGGCCAGCAAATCGCCTACTATCGGGGCATCAAGGGCATTACATCAGTAACGATAGGCTCGGTGCTGCAGATGGAGGGGGGAAGCAACCAGAACGTGACAATTGCCCTGGACGCGGTCGATAGCAGCACCTACGCCAGCACGATCTACTGGCCAGTGCAGGACAGTAGTCAGTCCATCGGGCAGTTAATGAGGATATTGCAGGCCGGGCGGGCTGAGGCGGAGATGCGCAATGTCATTCCGGCTATCATCGACGACGCGGCCGCTCAATCTCTGGGGCTGAGCGTTGGACAGCAGTTTGTGCTGGCAGATTTTCACGGCCCGATGAATTTCATGGTGGTGGGCATCGTGCAGTATCTGCCCACGATCTACGATACGGCCGGCGGGACCGGTTCAGATACGTCTATTCCCCAGGGCGGCGTGCTGGTCGATTTCCAGACATATAGCGATGTGGCCCTGGCAGTGAACGAGAACGGAGTGAGCGCGACGAATGTCTGGTTGCGCGCCAGCTCGCGGCCAGCGGATCTGGCGAGCGCGCGCCGCGCCCTGTTCACGGGAACGTACGCACTGGAGAATGGAGAGGATCGGCGCGCGCTCGCCCGCAGTCTGGCCGGTGATCCGCTCTACACTGCCTTGCTCGGCATTCTGGCGATAGGAGCGGGTATCACGCTGCTTCTGGGCACCCTGAGCACCCTGTTGGTGTTGTGGTGGAACGCGCGCAGCCGGCAAACCAGCTTCGCCGTCTTGCGCGCGCTGGGCTGCGAGCCGGCTCAAATCGCGCGCGTCCTGCTCTGGGAGCAGGGCATTGTCTATGGCACGGGATTGATTCTGGGTCTGCTGCTGAGCGTTGTCTTTGCTCTGTTGATCCTGCCGGCCTTCATTTTCTCGCCACTGGAGAATGCCAGCTCTGCGGAAACCTTCTATCTTGCTCAAAGTGTCCCGGCGGTGCGGATGGTAATCCCTCTCTGGCCCACGCTCGGCCTGCTGGCTGGACTGACTATCGTGTGCTCACTCGCTCTGGCGCTCACGTTGCGGGTGGTGATTCGCACGCGCATCGGCCAGACCCTGCGTATAGATGAGGGTTAAACGAGCGAAAAACGCCGGGTCAATTGAGCGCATCTTGATGGTAAAGTAATCGTCAGAAGAGCGAGAGAAGTACTATGGCACAAACAATCATGTCCAGGCCATTCGAGCCACGCCAGACAGCGCCAAAGGGGCGCGCGCGTAGCGGGTCTCGCTCAACTGTGTCTTCGGTGGTGATGCTGGCCCGCTGGCAACTGAGGCAGACATGGTATTTGCTGCTCGTGATTGGCATGGGGATGCTGCTGGCTGTGATCCTGGTCTGCGCGGTTTCCCTTTACACCCAGGTCGCGACGAGCGCAGGGATACGGCACGCGGTAGCGGAAAACCCGCAAAATCTCTTTATTACTGTCCATGCGCGGAGCCAGCTCTTTTCTGCTTCCCAGGTGAAGACTTTCCAGAAAGGACTGACAGATCTTATACGGAATGACCTGGGAGCGATGGTATCAAGTTCCCCTGATCTCTCTGTGCAGATTTCTGCGCTGAACGTGACCCCGACCAACTCGTTACAGGTCATCGGGGCGGATATGAGCCGGGCTGCGAGCCATCTCAAAGTGCTGCAAGGGCGCTTGCCCGCGGCGAATAGCGGGAATACGCTTGAATTTGCGGTGGTTGCGCAGGGGCAAAAAGATCTTGGCTTGCAATTGAACAGGAACTTTGCCCTGCCTTACGCCCTGGTAAGTCCATTGGATCAGCTGATCGTGAGCCGGTTGAATTTCCGGCTGGTTGGCGTCGTCGCGTCGCCCAACCCTGATGACCTGTTTTGGCATGGAGAGAGCTTGCTGCCGGTAACTACGATTAAAGGGCTATTCGCCTTTGAGACGGTGCCGATACTCGTTTCTAACAGTGAATTGATGGCTGCTTTAAGCCAGATCTCCTCCCTGCATCCTGCACAGGACAGTAACGCGAATGTTGGTAATTCTCCCGATATCTTCTGGTACTATCCTATAGATTTCTCACATGTAGATATTCATCACCTGCCGAATTTGATAAGTGGGGTGACGGCAGTCTTGACCGGCGTCGGCAGCAACCTTGATGCACCGCCCTCTGTGATAGACACGACTGTGACGGGATCGCTGAACGCTTTGCAGGATTATCGTAATCGAGTCACCGTTCTTCAGCTATCAACCACTTATCTGGCATATTTGATCGCCGGGCTGTTGCTCTTCTTTGTATTGCTGATGATGGGCGTGCTGGTGGAGCGGCAGATGGAGGCAATCACGCTGCTGCGCAGTCGGGGAGCCAGCGCACGCCAGGTCTTCGGCTCGCTACTGGGCCAGGGAGTCGGCGTCGGACTGCTGGCCTTTGTGGCGGGTCCGCTGCTGTCTGTTCCGCTGGTCGCCGTGCTGGTCAACCTCACGCTAGTGCCGGGGGATCGCTATGCCTTTGGTCAGGTGATCGGCGCTCCACTCGCTACTCTGCAAAATCAGTTCAACGGCGATATGCTGGTCGTGGGTGTCGGGCTGCTAGGCATGATCTGGTCGATCTGGCAGGTGCTCCATAGCAATGTCCTGGTGCAGAAGCGCGAGAGCGCGCGGGCGAGCCGACCGCCGTTCTGGATGCGTTTTAAGCTGGATGCTGTCGCGGCGATCATTGCCCTGGCCAGTTTCGGCTTTTCGCTCTACATCGCCGGTCCGGGCGTGCTGAATATACAAACACGTGTGCTGATCCTGCCTTTGACCTCGATGGTGGGCGTACTCTTTCTGCTGCTGTGCTGCTTGTTACTTTTCCTGCGTATCTTTCCGTATCTCTTGCGACTGGGGGAGCGTATGGTGGCGCGCAAACGCGGGGTGGCTCCCGTGCTGGCTCTGGCGCAGCTGGCCCGCTCGCCCCGCCAGCCATTGCGCCTGACTCTGCTGTTTTCCCTGGCCGTCGCTTTTGCTCTGTTTACCTTGATCTACGCTCAAAGCGAAGCGCAGCGTCTGGTCCGTATCTCTGAGTATCAGGTAGGCAGCGATTTCAGTGGCACCATACCGGCGTTGCTGGCTGGAGACAGCTGGAATCAGCAGATGGCTTTCTATCGGAGCCTCAAAGGGGTGACGTCTGTTACCCTGGGCACGACCGTCTTTATGGCGGGGGGAAGCAACGGGGCTACGTTTGCCCTGGCTGCGGTCGATAGCAGTACCTATGCGAAGACGATGTATTGGACAACGCAGGACAGCAGCCAGCCTATCGGGCGGTTGACCGGCAAACTGCTGGCCGAGCGGAACGAGGCCGAAGCAAAGGAGGTCATTCCGGCTATCATCGATGACGCGGCGGCCCAATCGCTGGGGGTGGGCATTGGACGCCGCTTTGTGCTGGCGGACTATCACGGCCCGGTCAACTTCGTGGTAGTAGGCATTGTCCACAATTTGCCCACGATCTACGATACAGCCGGCGGAGCAGGATCGGATACCTCGATTGTCCAGGGGGGCGTGCTGGTCGATTTTCAGACCTATAGCGCGGTGGCCCTGGCTCTCTACGAGGAGGGAGTGGACGCGACAAATGTATGGGTGCGAACCGATGGACGACCGGCGACCCTGGGAAGCGTGCGTGGCCTTCTGTTCAACGGAAACTATGCCCTGAGCAATGGTCTGGACAGGCAAGCGCTGTTTCAGAGCCTGGCGACCGATCCGCTTTACCTGGTGGTTCTCAATGTTCTGGGGGTTGGGACGGTCGTGGCGCTCTTGTTGGGGCTGATGGGCAATCTGCTGGCGGTGTGGTGGAATGCGCGCAGCCGGCGGATCAGTTTCGCCATTCTAAGGGCGCTGGGCTGCGAACCGGCTCAGATTGTCCACGCCCTGCTCTGGGAGCAGGGAATTGTCTACGGCGTCGGGCTGGCGCTAGGGACAATCGTGGGCCTGGTTCTCTCCCTACTGCTGGTGCCGGCCTTCGTCTTCTCGCCACTGGAAAATGCTAGCTCGACCGAGGCATTCTATCTTGCCCAGAGCACGCCAGCGGTGCAGACAGCGATTCCTCTCTGGTCAATCGTGAGCCTGCTGGTCGGGCTGGTCGTGGCCTGCGCGCTCGCCCTGGCAATCATGCTGCGCGTCGTGATCCAGCCGCAGGTTAGCCAGACGTTGCGTGTCAGTGAGGATTAGGTTGTAGTGAGATGCGAGCAATGCACCCTGGCATCCTCTCGTACCTCACTACAAGCTCATTTGAAGCAGCGGAGTCGCAGAACGCAGGAAGACTTCTAGTGTTTCGACTGACCGGCGCGTTGAATGCTATTTTTGATCTCTTCAGGAGAATTGAACGTCTTATCGGGCAGCGCTTGCTGCATCGCGTTGACGATCTGCTGATTTGCCCCGGCCCGCTGAGCCTGCGTAACAAGCTCATTCTTGTCCAATGGATAAGGTAGGGAACTCAATACCTTATCGAGCATTCCTCCCACGTTCAGCTGATTATAGTCAATCTGCATAGCACCTTTTCCTTTCGGAAATACGCACGAGTTTTTCTCGTGGTTAACATCCTCCCTGACAACTCTTTATCCTGTGGGTATCCTACACCCCTGGTTGCACAGAAACATGTACATATATGTATGTATGTATGAAATCTCTCTCCTGAACTTTTGTTTCCTCTTGCCAGAGCATTCGCGCGCCTGCGGACACGATGGAGATCGAGTTCACCGTGATGATAACGCAGATTATGAATATATAGTATTAAATGTATTGATATAAGCAAAATCTTTTGACTCATTTAGTGAGCTTTTGCTATACTTAGAACCAGAGGGGGCAAGATGGAAGGGGTTAATTGCACGCTTCTGTGTACAATCTCGTTGTTTCCTGAAAGAGGGGTTAGAAAGGAATGTGGGATGCCGGATAAAACGTCGATGACACCAGCGCAAGGAGAGAATGTACCGGAGCGCAGGCCGGCCAGTTTGCCGGAACATAGTCGAGCGGCGGCTGCACAGCGTTTAAGTGAGAGATCTCGACCGGCCAAGCGAGGGGTGCATTATATGGCGCCTCACCGGAGCGCACACGCGCCTGGATGGCGCACCAGGAGGCACCTGAAACGCAAAAGTTTGCGCAAAAGTAATCTGCAAGTCGCGGCTATGGAGCGCCTGGGTACACAGATGACCCTGTTGCCGATGGCCCTGATCGCTCTGGCCGTGTTTCTGGTAATGAGTGGTATTCTGGTGGGCGCGGTAGCCCTGATCAATGCTACGCACGAGCGTTTTGGCTCAGAGGTTGTGACCCTGCAAGACATTTTGCCCAAAGATAACTTGAAGATGTACGATGACCAGAATCACCTGATCTATCAAATGACGAGTGATGGGCTGCAAACGAGCGTACCGCTCTCCCAGATTTCGCGCAACCTGATTAACGCGGAAGTTGCTATCGAGGATCAGAATTTCTGGAGAAATGCTGGTTTTGATATTACCGGAATTGTGCGCGCGGCTATAGATGATTTGACGGTTCATCACGTCGTCGCCGGTGGCAGCACAATCACGCAACAACTGGTCAAAAACGCGCTGGTGGGCAACCAGGATACGATTATACGGAAATTACAGGAAATCATTCTGGCACCAGATATTACACGTCACTATACTAAAACACAAATTATGACTATGTATCTCAATACTATCTATTATGGTGAGCAAGCCTATGGGGCCGACGCGGCCGCCTTCGTCTATTTTGGTTTGCAGGATACGCCGACCAGGAGCGCCGCCTCACAGCTTGATCTCGCTCAGGCTGCTATGCTGGCTGGGCTGCCCCAATCGCCTATCGCGCACGATCCTTATCTCTTTCCACAGAATGGTCTTGCCCGCATGAAAGAGGTCTTAAAGCAGATGCTCGTCCAGGGGTATATTACCAATCTGCAAGAGAATCAGGCGATTGCTGAAGCCAGTAGGCCCAATTTCCTGCATCATGGAGTAATCACAAACGCATCCGCGCCGCATTTTATCAATTATACGCTCAGAGAACTGGCCAGCGATTTCCACGTCAAGGTCTCTGATCTGGCGCGCGCGGGGCTGGTGGTGCATACGACCCTGGATCTGCCGCTGCAAAATAAGATTCTCAAGGTGGCGCAGGAGCAGGTAGCGGCCATGAAGTATACACACAATTTGACGGATGCAGCAGAAGTGGTGATCGATTTCCACACGGGGGCGATTCGTGTGCTGCTGGGGAACGTCGATCCAGACAATCCCGTCGATGGGCAATTTGACGTGGCTTCGGAAGGATTGCGCCAGCCTGGCTCCTCGTTTAAGCCGTTTGTCTACGCGACTGCCTACGCGGAGGGGCTCAGCCCCGGCATGCCGGTCCTGGACGAGCCGTTTACCATCCACATGTGCTGCGGATTGCCCCCGTATTCGCCGCACAACTATGATCTGGGATATCATGGCCTGGTCAGTTACCGCTATGCCTTGCAGAACTCGTTCAATATTCCGGCAGTCAAGCTGTTAACAAAGGTGGGTGTTCAGCCTGCTCTGAACACGGCGCTGAAGATGGGTATCACGGCGTATAACGGCACTCCGAATTATACGATGGTACTGGGGGACCTCGGCGTACACTTGCTGGATGAAACCTCGGCGTATGGTGTCTTTGCCGACGGCGGGCTGCGCGTCAAGCCGCACGCAGTTGAGGAGGTGACGGACCCTCAGGGGAAAGTGATCTATCGCCCGGATACTCGCCCGTATCGGGTAATCAGTCCGCAGGTGGCCTACATGATGACCAGCGTGTTGAGCGATAACAACGCGCGTGTCTTCGAATTTGGGAAGTGCAGCTGGCTGTTCCTCTACAGCAATTCGATGGAGCAGTGTTACGAGGGCGATCCAGGCCAGATCCGGCCTGCCGCTGTGAAGACCGGTACCTCGCAGAACTTCGACGACAACTGGACGGTGGGATATACGACCGATTACGTCGTGGGCGTCTGGGCAGGCAATGACAATAACTCGCCGATGGTCAACGTAACCGGCGTGGATGGTGCCGGCCCTATCTGGCATGAGAGTATGCTGCTGGCAGAACAGGGCCGGCCAGTGAAAGATTTTGTCAATCCTGGCGGGATGACGCTCAAGACGGTCAACTACGGCGGAATTACGACGACCGACTGGTACATTAACGGGCTGCCTGAAAATAATGCGCCCTGGTTCATTGTGTGAGGAAATATCCGCTTGAGGGAGCTGCCGATCCTACCCTTGTACCTGAATACCCAGGCGTTCCAGCAGGTCGCGGCTCAGCTCGGCGCGATACTTCATGGGCATGCGCGATGGCAGGCTGTGCGAATCGGAGCCGGCGCTTTGCAGGAGCCTGTGCTGGCGCACGTAGGCCAGATAGGCTTCGACCATGTCAGGCGCGTGCGTGGGGTGGTATACCTCGATGCCATCGAGCGGGATCTCGGCGCGCACTTCATCAAGCATATCGGTGCTGTAGAAGGTGAAGCCGGGGTCTCGCCGGCCAGGATGGGCAATGAGACAAACTCCGCCGCTGCGATGAGTGGCCTCGACTGCTTCGGCCATCTCTGTTTTGATTGAGCGGTAGCCGGCTTCGGTAATCATGCGCAGGGCTGTGAAGTAATCGGGGGCGTAATCATGGGCGCGCAGGAGGGCAATGTTGTCGCCGGGGCGCAACAGTTCGCCATTGTTCCTGGCCAGGACCTCGTCCCGTCGCGGGAACTCGTAGCCCTGCTGGAGCAGCTTTTCGTACACTTCGTGCGTATTTGCTTGTTGCAAGCGCACAACTTTTTCGGTAAGCGGCCGAAGTTCGTTCTCCTGCGGATCAAAACCGTAGCAGAGCAGGTCTCCCATCTTGCCACGCCACTCTGTGCTCATTTCGACGCCTGCGAGCACCGGGAGATTGCGCTGCGCGCCCAGAGCCTGGATGCTTTCTACCATATCCACGCGGTCGTGGTCGGTGACGGCAACCAGCGCGAAGCCTTCATTTGCCAGATAATCAAGTAATTGCTCGGCGGGCCACTTGCCGTCGCTATAAGTTGTATGCATGTGTAAATCAACTGCAGCATTAGCAGAAAGGGTAAGTTGTGCTTGCAACATGAACTCCTTGTCACTAGGTAGGGATGGAGCAATTCAGCCTCTCAACGAACAGGCAGGCGCTCCATCATCGCTTTGAACCACTGAGTGCGCATCTCGCTGCCGGCAACCATCAGCGTGATACATACGCCCAGCAGGGTGCCGACAATCCAAACGCCCCAGATCAATGTGTTAGTATCGATACTTGTCAACATATGCACGACACGTATATAGAAGAGCGAGAGGGGGTCGTGCCCGTTGGCTATGGGCAGCAGAGCGCGGATAGAAGGCTGTTGCAGCAGCGTGACGAGCGTGGCTATTGTAGCCAGCAGGGCCGCCGCCAGAATCTCAGTCAGCGAAGGGCGGAAGAGCTTGAAATGCGCGACCTCTGATGGCAGCCGCGTGTGCGTGGTTGTCAGGGCCACTTTGCGCATAATCTGTTCGTGCATATCGGCCGGTTCAGGGACGACCTTGAACGTATTCAGCCCGTGAGCAACCTCTTCCAGGAAGTCAAGCTCTGCGCGGCAGGACGCACAAGAAGCGATATGCGCTTCCAGGACGCGGGTTTGTCGTAGGGTCAACCGGCGATCAATATAAAGTTGAAGCTGATAAGTAGCCTTTGTACAGCGCATGAGCTAACCTCTCGTCTGCCTGTGCTTGCGTTCATACCCAAAGGCTTGCAAGCGCTCTTTGAGCAAATTGCGCGCACGAAACAAATGTGTTTTAATAGTGCCGATGGGCATAGTGAGCACCTCGGCCATCTCTTCGTAGGTCATATCCTGGAGATGGCGAAGGATTAACACAATGCGGTATTTGGGAGGTAACTGAGAGAGCTGCTCTTGAACCAGCGCCTGGTTATCGAGCTGTTCTGCCTGACTCATTTTCTGATCGCTGTCGTCGCTTTCCAGATCGGCTTGCAGAGCCAGATGCAGTTCCTGCTCGCGCCTGCGCTGTCCTAATTGTTTAAGTGCGCAGTTATACGCGATGCGATAGAGCCAGGTTGAGAAGCGTGCCTCGCCGCGAAACGAGGGCAGGCCCTGCCAGGCAGCCAGAAAGGCTTCCTGAGTGATCTCGCTGGCCTCTTCATAATTTTGAAGCATACGGAAAACCAGGTTAAAGACGCGCCTCTGGTAGCGCTGGACAAGCAAAGAAAAGGCATCCTGATCGCCGTTTTTGCTGGCTGTCACCAGTTGAGCATCGTCCTGTTCAATGGAGGCCGAGACAGCGCCGGGAATGGACAGGCCGAGGCTCTGCGATGCTGACCATAACTGTTCTCTCATTCTACCTCCGTCTCAAGCATCTCTCCGCGTGAGATGCGCGAGAGAATGAGACGTTCTTTAATCAATACGCCAATTGTTAGAGGTTAAAGCATGGAAAAAAGTTTCGGCATAGCAGCGTTGAAACTTCTTCGCGCTTACCACTATCTTACCATAGGCAGATCCCATTCTGCATGTGTGGGTATCATTTTTCCGCTCTGGTACAAAAGCTTTAAGGGATAGATCAGGGGTCTAGCTATGTCTTCAAGTGTATGGGCTGCTTTACTTGCGTGGCTGCTGGCTCTAGCAATTTTCCTGGGGTTCATTGTCCTGCTACGCTACATCGACCACCGCGAGCGCATGGCTCTGATCAGTCGTGGGATCGATCCGAACTCTTTGCACCCGCGCCGGGGAGTAGGAATGTTGCGCGCCGGTCTGATCACTTTTATGGTTGGCCTGGCTCTCACTGTGGGCCTCTATCCCATCGGTTTCATGATTCCGCCTGCCTATACTATCCCTTTTCGTGCCGGCCCCTGGCTGCTGCCCGGCCTGATCCCTCTGGGCGTGGGCGGCGCGCTGATTATCAGTTACTACCTGGCCCAGGATCCCCATTCCCCCGACCAGCCCACGGACGAACCTCGGCCCAAAGATTGAGAATTTGAATTTTTGTTTTTTTGTGAAAAAGCAGAAAAATTGCTGGCAAAACCCCTTGACAGGGTGAGACAGCAATGATATTATCTCTCATGCGTTCCAGAGTGATCTGGAACCAACGAATGCGCGAGCATTGGTGTACCAGAACAACTGAAGAGTGGTAAGGAACGAACAGTAGCACACAGTATACCTGTCAATTGGTGACAACTCGCTGAAACAGCACAGAAATTCTCCTAGGGGAGAATAAAAGATACAGAATTGTCTGGCGAGTTTGATCCTGGCTCAGGATAAACGCTGGCGGCGTGCCTAACACATGCAAGTCGAACGCCCTTGTTACGGCAAGGGAGTGGCGGACGGGTGAGGAACACGTGGGTGATCTACCTTTGGGTGGGGGATACCGGCGA
>DATGKW010000215.1:0-3763 GCA_035294465.1 Ktedonobacteraceae bacterium
ATCAAGGTAGTCTACTTTGCTGATTCTTGAGGAGGCGTTGGCTATGGTGCGCTTGCAAGCAGTGATCTTTGACCTGGGAGGAACACTCGTCTCTACACCGGCGGGAGATGAGGAGGCGAAGCGTAGCTGGGAGCTTTCCTACCAGGCCCTCAGCGCGCGCTATCCCGGGGCTGGATGGCCGGACTGTGAAGCCTATGTTCGCGCGATGAGCGAGGCTGAAAATGCTCACTGGCAGCGTGTCAGGCATGAGCAGCGGAGCAGTTCCCCGGAGGATCTCCTCGGCGATGGCTTCCGTCGCTTAGGGTGCCAGGTGGAGGAGGAGGAACTGCTGGCAGCCCTTGATGGCTACGCTCAGGCAGCAGCAGAGTGGGTCGCCACGCCTTTTCCCGATGCCCATGAAACCCTGCGAGCGCTCCGGCAAGAGGGCTACCGGCTTGGGCTGCTTTCTAATACCTGGTGGGCCGCCGCGTGGCACAATGCCCATCTTGCTACCCATCGGCTCGACGATTTGCTTGATGTGACCGTTTATACCTCAGACTTGCCCTACTCCAAGCCCCATCCCTCGGCGTTTCTGGAGGTCGTCACCCGCTTAGGGGTCGAACCAGAAGCCTGCGTGATGGTTGGTGATATGATGATCGACGATATTTCTGGTGCGCTGGGACTGGGCATGCGAGCGGTCTGGAAATATAATGAAAGATGGCCCAGGCCCGCGCCCATCGTTCCTACGGCGACGATTACACATCTCAAGGATTTGCCCTCCTTGCTGCGCCAATGGCAGGAAGAGCTGGAGGCTAGCTCTGGATGAGTTTTTCTGTTTGAGAAGCTCTTTCACAGCGATCTGCGGACTAAGTATAAATACTGACGTGATTGCTAGATTATGACTGGACATACGGACAACATTTTGTATATACTATGAATGTGATCGGGAAAGCCGATCTGGTTCTGGGCAGTGAACGGCGTAGACGAGCGAGCGAAGGCTGTAAGGACAGATATCTCTGACGTGTAAGCAACAGAGCGCTCTCACGGGCGCAAGCAAGCAAACGGAACGGAACGGATCACCGAATTGATCCATCCCACGGCCTCCGCTTCGCCTTCGATACGCGAGAATTGTTGTCGGAAAGATAGGGGAGCTAATGGCTAGAAAACGGAAAGGCGCAGTGGAAGGAAGCGAGCCATCGCCAAAGGGAGAGCGAATAGAGGAACTTATCAATCCTACCGCTTTTGCTAGTAGTCCCACGCAAGAAGATTGGTATTGGGGCCGGATGGCCACTGGCGGGGAAGAGGATTATTACTGGCGCAGATTATCGGATAACTGGTACCAAAAGGATGTCATCCCTTCAACCTACCTGGAAATCCACAACCAGTGTTATGAGGCCTATAACGCCAATCCACTCGCGTTCGCTATCGTCGAAATCACCACGAGTTTTGTGCTAGGGCGCGGGGTGAAGGTCACGGCGAAAAATCGGAAGGTGCAGGCTCTTCTGGATGCGTTCTGGACAGATCCAGACAACCGGATGGATAGTCGGGTCTACGATATGTGTACGGAACTGGCGCTGTATGGCGAGATCTTTGTGCGCTTCTTCGTGAACACCTTCGATGGCACGGTCAAGGTCAGGATGATCGATCCGAGCATTATCGACCAGGTGGAAACCGATCCTGACGATATCGAGACCCAATTACGGTTCCACCAAAGGCCAATAGGTCCAAGCCCGACGCAGAATGTAGACTCGATCAATCTCATTAACCCCAACGTGATTCGCGGCGAAAATCCGGGCGATCCGACGATGCAGGGCCGCTGGTTCATCGCGGGCGAGGAGGTGGTGCATTTTGCGATTAATAAGGTCAGCAACGCGAAGCGCGGCAAGAGCGACCTGGCGACGCTGCTGCCCTGGCTGAGACGCTACAAGGACTGGCTGACGGATCGAGTGAGGATCAATAAGTATAAGGGCGCGTTTCTGTGGGATGTGACGCTGACCGGCGCGGACGCCAAGACTGTGAACCGCAAGAAGATGGACTATAGCTACCCGCCGGAGCCTGGCAGCGTGATTATTCATAACGAGGCCGAGCAGTGGGACGCGGTTGAGCCGCAGATCAATGCTAACGATGCCTTTCAGGATGGGCGCGCGATCAAGCTGATGGTGGCTGTGGGCGCGACGCTGCCGGAGCACTACCTGAGCGATGGCGATAACAACAACCGGGCAACGGCTACGCAGATGGGCCTGCCAACGTTTCTCAAGTTCCAGAGAAGACAAAAGGTCATCAAGAATATTCTCTGCACCATCCTGGATCGCGTGCTGCTGGAGGCGCAGCGCGTGGGCAAGCTGAGCAAGAACCTGGATATTCGCAAGGCATACGATGTGATCTTTCCTGAGTTTGACCACGAGGATAATCAGGAGCTGGGCACGGCGATCAGCTATTTAATGCAGGGGTTGTCTGCCGCGAAGGCTGCGGGTTGGATCAGCAACGAGACGGCCATGAAGATTCTCTTCAAGTTCTGTGATCTGGAGATCGATATCAACGACGAACTGGCGCGCATCGCTGCCGACGCGCAGGAAAAAGGGCAAGCTCCCGCGACAGGTGGCGGTGACGCGCGCGCAAGGCGAGTTAATCTCGCGCCAGGGAGCAGCGACGACGATAGCGGACGCGATAGCCAGCCACGTAGCCCCGACGAGACGGAGCAGCCAGCGGAGAGCGCGATGCTCAAGGGCAAGATCAAAGGCAATACGATTGGCGGCGTTGGGCCGGGAGGGTGGTAAAGCATGCCGTTAGATTCCAGGAAAACCAGCCATATTCAGGCAGTTGTGCAGCAAACGTGGACGGGGAGAACGAAGACAGTTGTGTTTGTTTACGACAATGCGGGCAGTTATACCTACGTAGCCCAGAGCGTGATCTTTCGGCCCCAGAGCGTGATCGATCCGACCGTGCCAGACCTGAGCGGGTCCGCGCCGGGCGCGCCGGCGGATATGATCATGATTTGCCCGCTCAGTATCAGCCTGGCCGGCGTGGTCTACGTGGCCGATACGACGACTGCCACCAGCAGCGCGGTCGCGGCGGCGCATAAATACGAAATTATCCAGACGGTGCCCACCGGCATTTTGCCGGGCGGCACGCATTATACCGTAGCTTTGAGGAGGTTAAGATAGTGCAAAAGAAGTGGCTGATGGTGGCCAGAGACGAGCAGTTAGGCGGTAGCCATATCCTGATCGTCAGGGCGCAAGATATCAAGGAAGCGTATGAAAAATGCACGCACGAATGCGTTATGAACGGTTTGGGGGTGCCTGATAGGCGAACAGCGTATGAATTGACAGAAGATGGCGCGACGCACATTTGCAGCGTGCTCGATTGCAGACCTCGGGAGGGATTATTCAATGGAGTTACCCCAATATCCATCGGTCCAGGGGCAGAACGCGCCTGATCTGGGCCTGGCGCAGTACGGCGTGAGTACGCCTATGACGGCCATTCATACCAACGCGGGCAGCAGCGGGCCGGTTGATTGCGAGCTGCCGCAGCTGGTTGGTGCGAACGATATCGCCAACATGGGCATTGATCCATCTGTGCCGTACTATGACCTGGAGCTTGCCAACGCGTTCGAGGTGCAGACGCCGGCTGAGTTGTCAGCGCCCAATGGCATTGGCAGCGTCATCGAGCCAACATTTCGCGCGCCGGATATGAGCGTGCCGCGCTTGCAGGCGAGCGATCTGAGCGAACCCGGCCTCGATTACGTTCACGGACTTGAGCCTGATCCGCAAACAGGCGATCTGCT
>DATGKW010000216.1:0-3981 GCA_035294465.1 Ktedonobacteraceae bacterium
GGAAGAATCTGCTGAGAGAAATCCGGCGTAAGGAGCATCTGGCCGGAGATCAAAACGCCAATAACGATAACCAGCAGATAGGCGGCCAGGAACATCAGGAGGCCGGCAATGGCGCTGGTGCGCGTGAGGATGGGGAAAGACATCTTCTGCGAGAGCCAGACCGCCATCATTGCTCCTGGCGTGGGCGCTCCAATAAAGCCAACTGCGAGCACCGCCAGCATGCGCAGGAAGAGCGAACTATTGGAGACCCAGGGCAGAGGAACGACCAGGGCAAAAACCAGGATGATGATCAGCGGAATCAGTCCAGTCAGCGCTCCAACAAGGGCCGCGCGCCAGGCAACGGGGGCGACCTCGATCTGCTCGCGTTTGGCATCGGCCTTGCTCAGTTGGCGCAGCGAATAAAGGTTAGTGGCCAGGAGAACAAGATACGTGGCCAGCGGCAGGCCGGAGGTCTGCTGAGGAGAAACAGCGGAGATCATCACGCCGCTGGCAATCAAGGCAATCAGGGTCGTCCAGAACATGCGCTTGAAGATCCCGCGCATGTCTCGCCGGCGCGTGACGCTGGTGAAAGCAATAGCGGCCAGTGAGAGCCAGTTGAGCGCATTACCCAGCAGAACGCCCAGAACAACGGCTGAAATGTCATTATAGTGCTGATAATAGCCCAGTACCAGGCCCAGCGTAATAAACTGGAGCACCAGTGTTATCAGGCCAACGGCATAATAATAGATGCGCCGGCCGGGGCGATAAAGCTTTACTGGTTTGCTATCTTCAATGTCGGGTGCGATCTGTGGAAGATGGACCTGTACAGGTGAGTGCTGCGCCGCTGCTCCTCCGGCCGGGGGAGGCATTTGAGGGAGCGGCGGCTGGCTTACCTGCGACGGGCTGGCCGGAACTGTAGCCGCCAGCACGCCTGCCCCACCGGCCACGCGTGGCATAAGGTTTGCCGGACCCTGGGCGCGGGCCGGTGGCTGCCACGAGCTATCGGCCACGGTTGGCTCGCTGTTATTGCCATCCCCGCTCAGATGAAGCCCGCCCACCGGTGCCACAACTGGCCTGGTTGCCGCGTGCAGGTCAGCCGCCAGTTCTGTAGCCTGTTGATAGCGATCCTTCGGCTCTTTCGCCAGCGCTTTTCTGACTACGAACTCAATGGATGGCGAAAGATCTGGTCGCTCGACGCGTACAGAAGGCACGGGGTCTTGCAGTTGTTTGCCCATGACCGCGAACGGCGTTGTGCCGCTAAAGGGTACGCGTCCCGTCAGCAATTCGTAGAGAATCACGCCCAGTGAATAGATATCCGAACGGGCGTCCAGGTCGCCCCCACTTACCTGTTCCGGCGAAGCATATTCGGCTGTTCCGAGGAAGCTGCCCGCCATAGTCAGCGCAGGCATGGTGTTCAAACGTGCAATGCCGAAATCGCTCAGCAGCAGATGGCCGTCGGTGTGAAAGAGCAGGTTGCCTGGTTTGACATCGCGGTGAATGATCCCCAGGCCGTGTGCGTAGCTCAGCGCGTCCGCCACCTGGCTGATATAGGTAGAAACGGTAGGTAGATCGAACTGACCCCCGCTGTGAATCACCTCGTCAATACGTTGGCGCAGCGTGCCGCCACGAATATATGGCATCACCAGATAGGCCACTCGCTGGCCCTTGACCATGGCCTCCGCGTATTCATAAATCGGCAGGATGTTTTTATGCTCCAGCTTCTGAACGGTTGCGGCCTCGCGGCGAAAACGCTCCAGGAAGACGCGCTGCTGCTCTGGATCGGTGCCTGTCGCGGCGGGTAGAAGCACTTTGACGGCGACAGTACGGATCGGATTTGCTTGCTGAGCCAGAAAGACGATAGCCATGCCGCCTTTGCCGATCACTCGTTCAAGGGTACAACTCCCCAGCGTAATGCCTACCAGTTCTTTTTCGTTCATGGTACTATTTCCCAGATCATTCTTCCCACAAATTTTGCTGATTGGTTTCCTGTTGTGGCTGCTTCTTGCTCCCTGCGCGCCGTTCGCGAACTACCCTGCGGCTAACTGGAGCTTGATGAACCGCTTCAGTCTGTGTAAGCGTCTCTTCCCCGTTCGGCGACTCCACGACGAGCCTTGCTTCAAAAATTGAGTCGTGGCGAACTCGCACTTCTGGCCAGAGATCTATCAGGGTTTCGAGCGCTGTATCATCGCATCCGACCAGCTCCGGCCATTGCTCCCTGCATTCCTGGAAAAGGGCAGGCAAAGATATTTCAGCTTTTCCTTTTGCCTCTACCCATTTTACGAACGAACCATGCAGATGTTCCAACCAATCCAGCAGGTACGCCCCTACTCCCGGTATATAAGCTGCCTGGTCAGCGGCCAGCGTTTTAGCTGTTGCTTGCGCCAGTTCTGAACGTCGGTAGCAATTGAACAGGTCGTAACAGGCATATTCCGGCACAAAACGCGCATCCTGTATAGTGGCCCCTATACGCGCTTTATCAAGTGCGGCCAGGCGCTCTGAGAAATCGTCGTAATGCTCCTGCACTACATGCAACAGGTCGGTCGCGGAAAGCTGATCGCGATACTCGATCAGCGGATAATCTGTGGCCAGGCCGGCAAAGCTCTGACGTGCCTCAACCGGAATAGCCAGAACCAGATCTCCGCGCCCCTTTAACTGCTGGAGCTTCTGGATTTTGCGCTCGCGATAAGCGGGCGTCCAGAAACCCAGGATCTCTACATAGATACGACGTGGACCGCGTGTCAGTGCAAAATCGGGGATAAAAATACCACCCGCGCCGGAGGCGGGCAGCAGAGGTTCCGGCTCGCGCTCCAGCCGCCAGCCACTTGTCCCGTGACCACGCTCCAGCGCGGCAAAAGCCTCGGCGAAGGATTGCTCGATGCTGCTGTCATAGATGGTCGCGGCCTCGGCCACGCGTCCGGTTCCCTGCTCACTCTCTGCTTCAGGTGCGGGCAGAAGAGCCAGCAATTCGGCATCCATGACGAATCGGTAGGCTTTCTGAAAAAGATACACCGTCGCCTCCGCCCTGCGAAGCGCTTTGCCCAGGGCCACCGCAGACCGGCCTTTGTTGCCGGCTTGCTTCCCAGGCGCGATTCCGTAACGAAAAAGCAGGCGGGACAGGCGAGCCAGGCGCTGCCCGTACTGCTGCGGGCTGCCGGTTATTTCCTGAGGACCGTAGAGGATGAGCCGCAGGAACATGCTGCGCGCGCCTGCGGGCGTATCCTCGTACTCCAGGTCAAAATATACGCCCAGCTTGCGTGCCAGGTAGCAGAGGTGCTTAATCACCGCGCCAATACCGGTGAGTGTGCTCGCTCTGGCGGCCTGCTGTGCTGCCAGAAAGGCATCACAATCGATCACAAAATGCACCTCTGATGCGCTGAACAGAGCGGCCTCAAAGACCCACTGATTGTACAGCGCGGCCACGGCCTCCGCTCCCGGTGGTGCGCTGCTTGTGCGTGTAAGAATAGCCTCGTCCTCGGTATCGAGCGCCAGAAGGTATTCTACTTGAGTAACGTCAAGATGGTAGAGCGCGGCAAAAGCCTTGAGGGCAGCAGGGCGGGCCTGCGCGTCCAGGAAGCCGGCGTGGCTGGAGTTGACATAATCGAAAAGCGCCAGGCGCAGAGCAGCGGGCGAGCAAATCTCGGCTTCGTCCAGCGCCGCGCGCGCTTCCTCGCTTAGCGTACCCGGCAGATCGTCCCAGGCCGGCTGTTGCCAGCTATACCAGGTGCCGAGCACCGCGAGCAGGCAATGAGCCAGACGATAATCGCCAATCAGAGAACCGGCCTCGTCCTGGGCGAAACTCTTGCGTGGTTGGCCGCACTGCTTCTCGTAATACGCCACCAGCAGCGCGATCTCGGCTCGCAGCTCGCCAGGACGCAAAAAATGTGGTATCACCGCCAGTTCACCCTCGCGCCGACGCACCTGCCTCTTCACGTCCTGCAAACTGAAACGCACATTCTGACTCCTTCTGATCGATTTTGCCGCATGTAGTATACCTCAGAATGG
>DATGKW010000217.1:0-102249 GCA_035294465.1 Ktedonobacteraceae bacterium
CTGCGCTGGGTAAGTATGGCTCCGAGCAGCATGCAGGCGATGCTCGACGCGATCCAAAGGAGTGCGAAAAGAGTTAAGATCATGGTCGTATCCCCTTCTTCCTTCCATAATATGTCTATTCAAAAATACTATAGCAGTTGCTACCTTGTTTGCTGTTTAGTGAGATGATACATGAATAAATAATTTGTGGGTCCCTTGAACATTCCTGACTTCTCCTGCACACTTCCCTGAAAACGCTCCCCCTTATTTTCCCCTCAAATATGTTCTGCTGCTGCAAAAAGCTTGTCAATCACCCGTCCACTCCTTACAATGAAGAGACAGAGGAGATATCCTGTGTGAGAGACTTTGCGGGGGAAACGGTATGAGGGATAATTATGAAGGAACTCTATCACCGCTACGCCAGCAGCGAGAATTACGAGGCTGGTCTCAAAGTGATGTCGCGCGGCAACTGAATGAATTGAGTGATCCAGAGGAGAAGCAGACAGGGGAATCAGGGAGCAGGCAAGGTGGTGCGACCATCGATATGATTCGCACGTGGGAACGAGGCATTCACACGCCTAGCCCTTTCTACCGTCGTCGCCTCTGCCTCCTCTTTAACTGCTCCGCCGTTGAATTAGGCTTTGTAAAAGCACCACCTTCTGTTCTTTCTTCTGGTAATCAGCTAGAGCCAGCCCTTCATTCTTTTGCTATTACCGATAGCCTCAAGACTAACCGCTCCTCTTTGAGGTCAGAAAACCTTCTCTCTCTGCAAACGCGTGCTCAGTCCTCTCTCTTTGCAAAGCCTGCTGCACAACGTATAATGCAGGCAGCACAGAAAGCAGATCGGGACCTGATACTCTCGACAGATGCTTTCTCTGAGAAAGACGATATGGATAAGAAGCGCCGTGAGCTATTACATCTCCTCAGCAATGCGGGAATAGCCCTTGCTGTTCCTTTTTCTCCCCTTGATTGGGATCGAATCGAAGAGGCTCTGATTAGATCATCGCAAATAGATGAAAAGGTATTGCACGACCTTGAAGCCATCAACCGCTCCTTATGGAGTCTTTTTCTCGCAACCCCCATGAAAGCTTCTGTCCTTGATAGTGCTCTGGGACAATGGAAATTGCTTCTTCAGTTTCTGAGGAATCCGCATACCTCTTTGAGCCATCAGCGGCTTTATGCGTTGGCAAGTGAGATCAGTCAATTGGTTGGAGAGATCTTCTTCGACTTCAATGACTATGATGCTGCTCAATCTTGCTATTCTTTTGCTGCGCTTGCTGCAAAAGAGGTTCATGCCTATGACCTCTGGTCGTGTGCGCTTGTTCGCCACGCATTCCTACCATTGTATCGCAAGCATTATGAAGATGCTCTGTTCTTACTTCGAGAGGCACATCGACTCTCGCAGCATGGAGATTCCTTGCTTCCCATACAACATTGGATAGCGGCAGTTGAAGCGGAAGCACAATCTGGCCTCCTGGATTTGGTTGCCTGCCAGGATGCGCTTGATCGCGCTCAGAAAGTGCAGGATATCAAGGAAACAAATCTTCCCTGGGCACGTTTTAGTAGTACTCGACTTCCAGCTTTGCAGGGAGCTTGCTATATCCGTTTGCATCAGCCAAATTTAGCAGCATCAGCTTTGCAAGAGGCTCTGAATCGCTTCCCAAAACCAGATCGCAAACGGGGATTGGTGCTCATTGATCTTGCTGCTGCTTCTATCCAGCAAGGAGAAGCTGAGCAAGCCTGTGCATTTGTGGATCAGGTGGTAAGTATCCTGGCTCTTGGTTCCTCTGGATTCTTGCGGGAAGAATTATGCACTTTGCCTCAACGATTAGATTCAAGGATACAGACAAGAACCCTGGAAGTCGTAGATCAATACATTAGACAACAACTTCGCTTGCCCCTCTAGCAAGCAGGCGAGAAAGGAAGAATTATGCTGGATCAAGAACAGGGAGGACGTTTGTTTAGAGCCGCCTGGATCGCGGGCATAAAGAAGCATTATCCAGAGACGCCCAAGGAGAGCTATATTGCTCCCTGGGAAACGATGGCTCAGTGGGAACAGGAGTGCGCGAGCGCTGTGTATGAGCAAATCCAGCAATTCATTGTGCTGACCGGCGGACAGACCAGGCGCTTGAGCCGCGAGCAAAAAGGGCGCTTTGTCTGCTTATGCTGGATTGGACAGATCTTCAAGCACTTTCCCGAGCCGAAACCGTCCTATGTAGCCGATTGGGACCACCTCCCGGCCTGGCAGCAGGAAACTGATAGCGATATCTTTGAGGCAATCGAGCAAGGGATTCTCCAAAGAAATAGTGTATAAATAGATCTTAGTCACAAAGAACAGCTTGTCATTGCGGCAACGATCCGTTTGCAAGGGAAAAGAGGAAACAGCTCGGCAGAGCGAAAAACGGTTGGTCGAACAGAGTTGTGAGAAAATATGCATTGTGAGCCACGATGAAGTCATGCCGCGTCAAGCACCCACTAGCGCCAGGCGATAGGCATAGCAAGAGAGCGTCATAAAAAGCTGGGATACAAGGCGCTCTACCAAGTGGCCTGCAAAGGTAAGGGAGCGTTCTTTAATAGGAGAAGCTCAGGAAGTGCGAGCAACTATGAGTTTATGCAGCGGGCAACCCTCGAAAATTGAGAGGCCACGCGGCCCGCAAGATCGAGGGCCAGACGACGATGGACGAGAATCAGGCAGATACAACGGGTCAGGCGCAGATAGGAACAGCCGGGAGCGCGGACAGCACGACGGAAGTTCAGGCAAAGCGCAGGAGAAGGCCGGGGCGCGGAGCCGCGCGGGTGATTCTTGCTCTTTTGTTCTGCCTGGGCTGTTTTCTCTCGCTGTTCCCCGCGGGGCGAGCCTTTACGCGCAGCGCCCTCTTGCTTCCAGCCCTGCTGAGTGCTTCTGAACCCGCGCCATTGGTCACGGCCGGCGATCCGGTGAGCTTTACACGCATGACCGTTTCCTCGTCCATTGGTCCAGTCTTTCTGGATATCTATCAGCCGAGCACGCCGGCTCCGCCTGTCCCCGGCGGGCGCGAGGCTATTGTCGATGTGCCGGGCGCTGGAGATAATCGCGCGGTCCCGCAACTGGTCAATCTTTCGGAGGCGCTCGCCCACGAGGGAATCGTGGTGGTCAATGTGGGAACACCAGCAATCTTTAACTATCAGCTTGAGGCACGGGACGGTGAGGCGGTGGTGCGAGCATTTCAATTGATGCAGCACTGGCCGGGGGTGAATCCAAACCATATTGGCATTATCGCGTTCAGCGTCGGTGGGCTGCTGGCTGATATGGGAGCCGCTAACCCGCTTATCCGTACCCACGTGGCGTTCGTGGCCTCGCTGGGCAGCTACGTTGACGCAACCAGCCTGCTGCGAGTGCTTGGCGCTCGTTCCCAGGTTATCAATGGGCAGAAGCAGCCCTGGCAGCCCATTCCGCCGGTGTCCTACACGCTTGTCCACACGGTAAGCAGCCTGCTTTCGCCTTCTGAAAGAGCGCTGCTCCAGAAAGCGTTCCCGCTGAATAATCCTGGTCCCCGCCTAACCGCGCAGCAACAGGCACAGCTTTCGCCCAGCGCCGCGGCGTTTTACCACTTGCTGGAGGGCGATCAGCCCGCTCAGGTCGCGCGCAATCTGGCCGCGCTCTCGCCCCAGATGAAAGCGCTGCTTGTCCAGCTCTCGCCTCTCTCGGTGCTTGACCAGATTCGCGCGCCCATTTACCTGCTGCATGACCGCAATGACACCTCCATTCCTTTCAGCCAGGCGCTAGAATTTGCCTCGGCGCTGGCCCGCCTCCATCATCACTATACCTTCGCTGCGTACAGCATTTTCTCGCATGTCCAGGTGCAGTCAAACCTCGGCCTGCAAGAGGAACTGGGCGATGGTTTGAAGCTGTTTCAAACGCTCAACAGTATTGTGCTGGTTGGCTCCTGAGAGAAAGACGGCCAGATACATTGAGAGAGAGGAATCTACGAGATTGGGTGTTATATATTGTGAGAAGGGCTTCTGCATTCTACAATAGCTCATCCACAGCAGCGGCATTTTCCCTCTGTGCCAGGGGAACTTCATAGGTGCCCGTGGGTGAAACCTCCACCTGTATAAACTGTAGAGGGAAAGACTTTGGAAAAGAGAGCAAAACGATCTCTTCGTTGGATATATCTGCCAGCGTTCATGCTCTGTCTCTGTACATTGATACTGAGCGCTTGTGAGCAGGCCACAGGAGCTAACCCGGGGTCGAGCGCCCAACCACAGGGCCGGACCTCTACGTTAACCTACGTGGCCATCGGGGCTTCGGATTCATTTGGGATGGGGACCAGCGATCCCTATACAGAGAACTGGCCTACCGATCTGGCCACGCTGCTTGGCCCGCATGTCCATCTCATCAATCTGGGCGTGCCCGGTATGACTATGCATCCCGCGCTGACCGCCGAGTTGCCAATCGCTATCGACGCGCACCCCGACCTGATAACGATCTGGCTGGCGGTCAATGATCTGGCCATTAATGTTCCGGTGAATAGCTATAGCCGCGATCTTAATACAATGCTCAGCCGCTTGCAGGCCGCCGCGCCGCACGCCAGAATTGCGGTGGGCAATGTGCCCGACCTGACCAGCCTGCCTTTCTTTGCGACATATAATCAGGTGACTCTGCGCCAACAGATCAAAGCGTACAACGCGGTCATTGCCAGCGCAGTCCAGCGCCACCATGTCATCCTGGTTGATCTCTCCACGAATGGGGGATACAACTTGCGGGAATTTCCACAATATATCAGTAGTGATGGACTTCATCCCAGTGCCGCAGGGTATTTCCAGCTTGCCGAGTTATTTTTCCAGGCGCTGGAGAAGAAATAGAGTGGGGACAGCAGCATGATAGATTTCTTTGGTATTCCGCTCAATACGCTCACAACGGTCCTCCTGATCGTGACCATGGTGATTCTGGCAGGGGTCATTCTGCTGGCCTTAAGCAACCTGATCTTTTTTAAAATTGGTGCGCGCAATCTGCCCCGCAGGCGCGGCCAGATGCTGCTGATAATCTTCGCTTTGATGCTCTCAACCAGTCTGCTTACCAGCGTGCTGGCGAGTGGCAACGTGTTGACTGCGACCGTCCAGACCGTGACGGTCTCCAACCTGGGCAATATCGACGAAACGGTTACGGGCAGGCACGGCGATATCGGGCGCTTTGACGACTGGATTTATTACCGACTCAAATTCCATAGTCAGAATAATCCTGACATTGCCGCGATGGCGGGTGCGCTGGTCGAAAGCAATATTCTGCTGGCAGACGTAACTTCGCGCCAGGTGCGCTCAAACGTGAATTCGATGGCCCTGATTCCGGGCAGCGAGCAGGGCTTTGGCGGGCTGGTGGATCTGAATAACCGGCATATTCAGCACACGATCAGCGAGCTTGGTGTCAACGATGTTTTTCTCAACCAGACGCTGGCTACGCTCATCAACGCCCATGCGGGCGATACGATCTATCTCTATTCGGCGCGCTGGCCGGGTCAGCGCTACGAAATGCATGTCAGCGCGATTGTCCAGGATGGCGGGCTGGTCGGCCAGGTGCCGTATCTTATCAGCAATATCACCACCTTCCGCCAGATCGAGCATACACGCGACGACCTCAACTATATCTACATCAGAAATACCTATGGCGTTGGCGATTCGCAGAAAGTTCAGGAGGAAGTAGAATACTGGCTGCCGCGCAACATCGTCCAGGTTGTGCAGGTTAAAGTGCAGGGTATTCAAGCAGCTGAAAATGCGAATGACATCTTTTCACGTGTCTTCTCACTTTTCACGCTCTTTGCCCTGGCAATCGGGCTGCTGCTCATTTTCTTGATCTTTGTCCTGCTGGCGGCTGAGCGGCGGGCCGAGATGGGCATGGCGCGCGCCATCGGGGTGCGCCGGCGTCACCTGGTACTGATGTATATTTTTGAGGGCACACTCTACGACCTGCTGGCCTCATTTATCGGTCTGCTGATCGGCATTGGCGTGGGGGCCGCGCTGATCTCTTACCTGGGTCCCATTCTCGCGCGTCTGAACTTCCCGCTGACCTTTGCCGTGCAGCCGGCCAGCCTGATCCTGGCCTACTGTCTCGGGGTAGTCTTTACCTTCGCCTCTGTGGCCATCGCGGCCTGGCTGGTCAGTCGTATGACGGTAGTTGATGCGCTGCGCAATTTGCCGGAGGCCGGGCGTCCCGTGCTGACCCTGCGCGAACTGTGCGCGAGCCTGTGGCAGGTAATCGCACGCGCTCAGGCCACGCGCCGCATGCGTCGTCTGTTTCAGGAGCAGCTCCCCGAAATTGTGATAGGCTTTGTCTTCTGGATCGCACGTACCGGTCTGCTGCCACTGCTGGGGGGCTACTTACTCCTGCGCTATGGCCTGAGCAATGCGCAGATTACGCCCTTCTCGCTAGGCCTTTCGCTGCTGGCCGTTGGCACGGGCCTGCTGCTGAAAACGCTGGCTGACCGGTTGCTAACGGTTTCCGGCAGGGGCGAGTGGACACGACATACCAGGCGCGTCTTTGCAGCAGTGACCGGCCTGGCGATTCTGGCCTACTGGGCCCTGCCCTTTGACGTGCTGGCTTTTCTGGGATTGCCACGTTTCCAGGGAGGCATCGAGGTCTTTTTTGTGGCAGGATCGATGATGGTCTTTGGTTTTGTCTGGGCTTTTATGACCAACGCTGATCTGCTCATCCGCCCATTTCTGGCCCTCTGCGCGCTCCGGCCCGGCCCCGCTATTGTCACGCGCCTGGCCGCATCCTATCCGCTCCATTATCGTTTCCGCACCGGCATGGGCGTAACCATGTTCAGTCTGGTGATCTTTGCCATGACCGTAATGGCAGTGATTACGAACGCGATGCAGAACACCTACGCGAACGTCGGCGTGCAAACGGGCGGATATAATATTCAGGCAACCGCGTACTTCCGCCCGATTCCCAATTTGCAAGCGGCCATGGCTCAACACGGCATCAATCCGGGAGACTTCTCTGAGATTGGCTCCAGCATTACCACCGATGTTGGCGTTCTTCAGCCCAACGCGCCCGCCCCGGCCTGGTATCTCTATCCGGCGCAAGTTATCAGCGGCAGCCTGCTGCAAGGCGACGGGCTGCGCCTGGTGGCCAGGGCGCAGGGCTTTAACAGCGATAGCGCGGTCTGGCACGCGTTGCAAACGAATCCAAACGATGTATTGATCGATAGCGACGCTCTGCCTTATCGCCCGGATAGCCTGATCAACTCACCAGTCTACGATCCCAATGCACCCAGCGCCGATGCGGCCGGGGAGCCGGTCACACCGCCCGGCCTGGACCCTTACTATACGTTCTCGCTCAGCGGCATCTACCAGGGCGATACCAGCTTCGCGCCAACGCCAGTCTGGACCCTCAACCTCCAGACCTCGGCGATCCAGAACGTTCTCGCGGCCATCGGCAACGCTACAGGAGTCGTTACCCGGCTTCAGCAGCCGCTCAATATCAGCGATCTTAACGGTTCCTATGCTCGTAAGTTCACTATCATCGGAGTAGTTGACAACAGCGACAGCAGCCATTTTGGCCTCTACTTCTCGCAGGCCGCTTTTCCCACCCTTCAGGCTTCCGCCGCGCTTCCCAATCAGCAGACCTACTTCCTCAAGGTTGCGCCGGGTCAGGACGAACACGCGCTCGCCTTGAAACTCGGCTCGGCTTTTCTGGACAACGGCCTGGAAACCACCGTGCTTGAGGATGAGGTGCTCTCGGTGCGCGGGCCGCGTATTCTGCTGAGCGATGTACTGCTGGGTGTGGTTGGCCTGACCCTCCTGCTGGGAGTCGCGGCCCTGGCCCTCACCGGTACCCGCGCGGTCATCGAGCGCCGCCAGCAGATAGGCATGCTGCGCTCTCTTGGTTGCAAACGGCGCTTAATTCAGGGGGCCTTTTTGTGCGAATCCTTCTTCGTTGGCATTGTGGGCAGCCTGAGCGGCGTCGTTCTGGGGCTGATCCTCTCCAGCAACATCTTCGCCGTCAACTTCTTCGAGCAATTTAATACCGGCCTAACCTTTGCCATTCCCTGGACAGAACTCGGCCAGATTGTCGCCGTCGCCATTATCGCCTCGCTTCTTGCCGCCCTCTTGCCCGCCTGGCAGGCCGGACGCGTAACGCCGGTGGAGGCGCTACGTATGTAGGTACCTCGACTCCCTTGTTTAATTCCGACCTGCGAGGTAGAATATAAAGCGGATTGACTTTGTTATCTCTCAAGAGCGATCCTCAATATAATGCGAGGGTCGCGCAGAACTATTTGACACCAGAAATATGTAGGGAGGAACTTCTTATGTCTGGTACGGAAACAAATCACGCCGGCTATGTTCACCCTGAAGTGCTGGTCGAAACCAGCTGGGTAGCCGACCATCTCGATGTTCCAGCGATTCGCCTGATTGAGGCCGACGAAGATGTCTTGCTTTACGAAGTAGGCCATCTGCCCGGCGCAGTTAAGCTCGACTGGCACGTGGATGTCCAGGACCCTGTTACCCGCGACTTCATCAGTCAGAAAGGTTTTGAGCAGTTGATGAGCCGCTGGGGGATCGACAACGATACACTGATTGTGCTCTACGGCGATAAGAATAACTGGTACGCCTGCTATTCTTTCTGGCTGTTCAGGATGTATGGCCATACCAATATGAAGATCATGAATGGCGGGCGGCAAAAGTGGGAGGCTGAGGGTCGCCCATTCGTCAAAGATGTGCCTCAGTATACGCCCACATCCTACAAGGCCCAGCCGATGGACGAGTCTATTCGCGCCTATCGCGATGATGTTGCCGCCGGTTTGCGGGACCCCAACCGCCGCCTGATCGATGTGCGCTCACCGCAGGAATACACAGGCGAATTGATCCATATGGTCAATTACCCGCAGGAGGGTGCGCAGCGCGGCGGGCATATTCCGACCGCGAAGAATATTCCCTGGGCTACTGCGGCCAATCCCGACGGCACCTTTAAGTCAGCCGAGGAACTGCGCCAGATTTATTACGGCAAGGATGTCACGCCCGATAAGGATGTGGTCACGTATTGCCGGATCGGCGAGCGTTCGGCCCACACCTGGTTCGCGCTGACTTACCTGCTTGGCTATCCACGTGTGCGCAATTACGACGGCTCGTGGACCGAGTGGGGCAACCTGGTACGCGCGCCCATTGAAAAGCCCTGAGCGAGAGAAAGAACTTCATGGACCGTCAAGAAGCTATCGAATTTTTAGTCGATCACTACGAAAATCCGCGCAACTACGGCCCGCTGGAGCATGCCCAGGTGAGCCTGAGCGGCGGCAATCCTGGCTGCGCTGATATTATTACCATGCACGCTCATTTTGACCAGGAGGGCAAACTCGACGCGATCCGCTGGGAGGGCGAAGGCTGCACCATTAGCCGCGCCGCTGCCTCGTATGTCACCGAGATAGTAGACGGCCTGACCGCCGAGGAGATCGAGAATATGAGCTTCGAGGACCTGATCGAGCAGCTTGGCCGCGAACTGGTGATGACGCGACCTACCTGCGCGACTCTGGCCCTGGGCACGCTCAAAAAGGGCGTGCATGAGTACCGCATGAAGGCGCTAGCAGAGAAGACCGAGTAGAAGCGCAGCTAGCAAGAACAGAGGAGAGCAAGCAGGCCGGGAGCCGGAGCCGGGCCTGCTCTCTTTTGTTGATATTCCACCGTCCGCCACCAACCCGATTGCTGGCGAAACTTCTCATGCCTAAACGATTGCCCGCAAACGAACCGGTATGATATACTGTGGCACGGAGAAAAGCCAGACAGATCGATCACAGGGAGCATATTGTGGACCATCTACACGAACATCACTCTTGCACCTGTCATAGCGTTCACAGGGGAAAATACCGGTAACTCAGCCTCCTGTGAACGTAATGGCGTGCTGCGCCCGATACCTTTCCGGTTCTACCTCACACTTGCACGTCCTCCCGCCTGAGTTACCAATTTATCCTATATGTATGATCGAGATCGCTTTTTGCTCTCTATAAAGATAAAGAAAAAGATCAGAGGAGCTGTTCATGACCAGACCAGTTTACCTGTACGATACATTGACACGCAGTAAGAGGCTCTTTCAACCGCTCAACCCGCCACGCGTGACGATCTATTCTTGCGGCCCGACTGTTTATAAGGATATCCATATCGGGAACCTGCGTACCTTCTTGATGACCGACTGGGTGCGTCGCGTGCTTGAATATAACGGCTACAATGTCTACCTGGTGCGCAATATTACCGATGTAGGCCATTTGCAGAACGATACCGAAGAGCGCGGCGAGGATAAGATCGAGTACGAGGCGCGCGTCACCGGGCGCTCGGCCTACGAGATCGCGGCCCAGTATACACGCCAGTACGAGGAGGACTCGGCAGAGGTCAATATTCTGCCGCCCCATTTGAGCCCCAGGGCAACCGATCACATTCCTGAAATGCAATCCATGACCAGGCAGCTCATCGAACGCGGTCTAGCTTACGTGACCGATGGCAATGTATACTATAATGTCAGCAGCTTTCCTGCGTATGGCAAGCTCTCCGGCAATACGGTCGAGAGGCTGCGAGCGGGAGCCAGCGGGCGCGTAGACCTGGAGATCGCAGAAGATAAACGCGCGCCGGAGGATTTCGCGCTGTGGAAACATGGCGAGCAGAGCCGGCAAATGAACTGGGAAAGCCCCTGGGGCGTTGGCTTTCCTGGCTGGCACATCGAGTGCTCTGCTATGGCGACCAAATACCTGGGCGAACAGTTCGATATCCATACCGGCGGCGTCGATCTGATCTTTCCGCATCACGAGGATGAAATCGCGCAAAGCCAGGGGGTGAGCGGCAAATCGCCGGTTCAGTACTGGATGCACGGCGAGTTTATCAATATCAGCAGCAGCCTCTTTCATCAGGGAGCAAGCGAGGACGAGATCAAGATGTCGCGCTCCCTGGGCAATGTGATCCTGCTGCGCCATTTGAAAGAATGGGGCTTTGAGCCACTGGCTTTCCGCTATTCGCTACTGACCGCCCATTATCGCTCAAAGATGAACTTCACCAGAGAATCGTTGACGGGGGCGCAAAATGCACTGAACAACCTGCGGGCCGACCTGGCCGAGTTGCCCGTCACATCCTGCAGCGCGAGCGATCCCTGGTCGGAAGAGGCATCGCGCGTTCGCGAGGCGTTTCATATGGCCATCAACGATGACCTGGATCTACCGGTCGCGCTGAGCAAAGCGCGCGAGGTGCCACGCAACACGAAGATCGAGCCGGGCGAGCGGCGTCGGCTGCTGCTTGACTTCGACCGCGTGCTTGGCCTGCGCCTGGATACCGTCAAACCGCGCACGGCTCGTCAATTCAGCGATGAGGCGCTGGCCCTGATAGAGAAGCGCAACCAGGCCCGCGCCGCTAAGAACTGGCAGGAGTCGGATCGGATACGCGACCAGTTGAGGGCGATGGGCTATGAGGTACGCGATACCGCGCGAGGGACCGAACTGGTTTAGCCTTACGCGCGCACACACGGAGAACCAGGCAGATCATACAATGATTGAGAGCAGGTCGCACAGGCGGAAATCGCGCATCACATACGCGAAAACAGCCAGAGAGGAGGCCGATTTATCATGTCCTTCCCGATAAATCGGGGAGCGCCTGCTTCAGTCACATTTTAAGCAATAAGGAGGTACGTATGGCATCCTGGTGGCAAAAGACGCTTGCAGCCGCAACTGGTATCGCCGGGCTGGCTGGCGGAGCATATTATTTTCTCATGCGCAGGCCGCTTCCCAAGACAAGAGGCACGTTACGCCTGGCAGATCTGCACGAGCCTGTGGAAATAGTCACTGACCGCTATGGCGTTCCCCATATTTACGCCAATAATGAAGACGATCTTTATCTGGCTCAAGGCTACGTGCATGCCCAGCACCGCCTCTGGCAAATGGAACTGAACCGGCGCATTGGCTCCGGTCGCCTGGCCGAACTCTTCGGCGAGATCGCCCTGGAGCCAGACCGGTTCGCGCGCCGTCTGGGTCTCCATCGCGCTGCAGCTGCCGCCGTGCGCACGCTCCCGCCGCATAGCGCACGTATTCTGGACGCCTACGCACGCGGCGTCAATGCGTTCATTAGCAGCCACCGCACCAATCTGCCGCTCGAATTCACCCTCCTGCGTCTCACTCCCGCTCCCTGGCAACCGGCCGATACCATGCAGTGGTCCAAGATGATGGGCTGGAATCTGGGCGGCAACTGGGAAACCGAACTGATACGCGCTCGCCTGGTAGCCAGGCTGGGTCCTGAACGCGCGGCAAAGCTCGAAACCGGCTACGATCCCTCGCACCCGCTGATCATCCCGCCCGGCGTATCCTACAAAGGCACAAACCTGGGCCTGCTTGAGCAGTACGCTACGCTCAGGCAACTCAGCGGCTTTGGCTTGCTGGGCGCCAGCAACAACTGGGTCGTTGATGGCAGCATGACCATCACAGGCAAACCAATCCTCTGCAACGATCCGCATCTTGGCCAGACCGCGCCCTCGATCTGGTTTGAATGCCACCTGGTCGCCGGCGAGATCGATGTTGTAGGGGCTACCTTCCCCGGCGCGCCTGGCGTGATCATCGGGCACAATCGCCATGTGGCCTGGGGCGTGACCAACGCCATTTCCGACGTTGAAGACCTCTATATCGAAAAATTCAATCCCCAGAACCCTGATCAATATGAATTCATGGGCCGCTGGGAAGACGCGCAGGTCTATCGCGAGGAGATCAAGGTCAAGGGGCGTAAAGAGCCGGTAGTCGAGGAGGTACGCGTCACCCGTCATGGGCCAATCCTGACGACTATGCAAGGCAGTGCAAACGGGCAAAATGGCGAGCAGGGCGAGGAGTTGCCGCTGGCTCTGAGATGGACCGGCTTTGAGCACCACGATATCGTTTCCGCCCTTGAGAAGATGGCTCTCGCAACCAATATCGACGAGTTCCGCGAAGCTCTGCGCGACTGGGATGTACCGGCGCAGAATTTCGTCTTCGCCGATACTCACGGAAACATCGGCTATCTGATGGCCGGAGCAATCCCCACGCGCGCCAAAGGTCAGGCCCTGCTGCCCTCGCCAGGCTGGACCGGCGAATACGAATGGACCGGGCTGATTCCCTTTGAGGAACTGCCCCAGACCACCAACCCGCCGCAGCATTTTGTTGTCACGGCCAATAACCGCGTGGTTGACGATACCTATCCCTACTACATCACTCATGAATGGCTCAACGGCTACCGCGCCCAGCGTATTCGCGATCTGCTGACCAGCCGGGGCAAGCTCTCGCTTTCGGACATGGCCGTAATTCAGAGCGATCAGTACGCGCTCCCGGCGGAAGAGATTGTACCGCATATGATGAGCGTCGCGTCGCGTACCCGCCTGGCGATCCAGGCCCAGGATATCCTGCGCGCCTGGAATTATGTGCTCTCATCCGATAGCCCCGGCGCGTCTCTCTATATCACCTTCCTGCGCAAACTTGAGCATATCGTCTTTTCAGCCCTGCTGGGCGATAATGAAGAGTTGCTCAAGAGCTACCTGGGCGTCGGCTCAACGCTCTTCGCTCCCATGAACGCCTATTTTGGCCGCAGCAAGCCTCTGCTCATACGCCTGCTCAAAGAACAGGACGATAGCTGGTTCGCCGATTCGGTCATGCCCAACGGTCCGCGCACCTGGGAAACAGCGCTGCTCAGCGCCTTCGAGGCCACGCTCGACGAGCTACAGGAGAAGCTGGGCGATGATCCCACGCGCTGGTCCTACGGCAAAATCCACAAAATGACCTACGCCCACGTGCTGGGCCTGCTCAAACCGCTCGACAGGATCTTTAATCGCGGTCCATATCCCATCGGAGGCGACGTCGATACAATCAACCTGGGCGCTGCCTCGCCTGCTGATCCAGAGACAGTGATCACCGTAGCTTCGTACCGGCAAATTATCAACCTGGCCGATCCGGCAGCCTCGCTCTCCATACATGCGCCCGGCCAGTCCGGCCACCCTGGCAGCAAGCACTACGACGACTTCATCAAGCCCTGGCGCAACGTTGAGCACCATCCCATGCTCTTCGACCACGAAATGATTGATGAGAACGCAGCCGGCAAGCTGCTGTTGGTTCCAACGATTTTGTGAGACTAAAACTATGCTGCACTGGTCAGCGTGACACGAAGGGAGACAATGAAAGCGGCTATTACACCCAATTTTACACTTTCTTGATGTTTCCATGCTACAATCCTCCATACGATCAGCTGAGCACTTGGAGCAGCACAAAAATGGAGCGTTTTTCAGCGTGAAAACCTTATTCACCAACCTCTCATCTTTCTCTGCTATAATGTCCTTTCAGGATAGATAAGGTGACATTTATGAAGCATGAGAGTGGCAATATGGAATCAAAATTAGAGATAAAAACGCCAGGCTGGACCGGTTGGATTGTGGTGCCGCTGCGCCTGTTCCTGGGCGTAACCTTTCTGTATGCGGGCATTCAGAAGCTGACCGATCCGCAATATTTTAATCCGCAGGCGCGCGGCTATATCGGGCACCAGATCGCCGCCTTCGCCACGGGTTCGCCTTTGCGCAGTTTTCTGATAAATGTGGCAGTACCACACGCGGTGCTCTTTGGGGCGCTGGTGGCCTTTGGCGAACTGGCAATCGGCCTGGGCGCATTGCTAGGGTTTCTGCTGCGCCCCGCTGCGCTTTTCGGCCTCCTGATCAACCTGGTTTTCTTCCTCTCGGCAGACTGGCACATCTTCCCCTACTTCTATGGCTCGGATATCGTCTTCATCTTCTGCTGGATAACGCTGTTTATCGCCGGTCCGGCGAACCAGGTGTTGCCCGCGCTGGATACTCGCCTGGCCGCGTCCCTGGTAAGACGGGCCGAACCGGCAAGACAGCCGCGCGTGGCCGCTCTCTGCACATTCCTCTTAGGTGTCAAAATTGGGCCGGCAGTATTGAGCGAGCTGCAGCCAGCACAGGCAATGCAATTCAGACAGCGACCGGCTTCCTCGCAGCCGCAGTTTCGCTCGCCCTATCCAGGGCAACGCGCATCAGAATACAGGATGTGGCAGCTTGCAGAGGCTCGCCAGCAGAGTCGGCGCAATTTTGTCTGGGGCACAGTAACTGGCGCAGGCGTCATGCTGGTTCTGGCCTGGCTGGCCGAGGCACTTCATCTGCTGCCCGGCAGCAACACAAACGACCTCGCCTCCAGCACAGTGGTTACGCCAACGCTCGGTTCGCCCGTCGCAAACGGTACCCCAACCAGCACGCTCCCTAATGGCGTCATTGCAAAGATCAGCGATGTACCGGTCAATAGTTCCACCAACTTCACCCTGCCCTCTAACGGCGATCCCGGCATCCTGATCCATCTGAGCAATGGCCAGTTCGTCGCCTACGACGCGACCTGCACGCACGCCGGCTGCCCCGTAGACTACGATCCTTCCAGCCACGACCTGGTCTGCCCCTGTCACGGCGCGGTCTTCGATCCCTCCCAATCTGCCGCAGTGCTCCAGGGACCAGCGCAGACGCCTCTGACCAGCGTGCCGATCACGGTAGATCAGAACGCGGGAACAATCTCACTCAAGACGAACTCGTGAAGAGCCGATTCCTGGTGGAAGCAGGTACCCTTGCAAGCTTGACTTCCCACGCGGGAGACCATATAATGGCGCTACTACCCTCGATCCATCAGAGGAGCGCTATGTCCACCAGAGCAGCGAAGCGCGCAGAGTACATCTTACAAGAACTCTCCCTTCACGGGCGTATCGACGCCGAACAGTTGAGCCAGCAACTCCAGGTCAATAGCTCAACTATTCGGCGCGATCTGGAGCGCCTGGAACAGCGGCATCTGCTGAGGCGCGTACATGGCGGCGCGCTGCCCATTGACGCCCCGGCATATAGCTCGTATGCCTACGATCTAACGTTCCAGGAGAATATGCGCCGGCAAAGTGAGGAAAAGGCGCAGATTGCCCGCCTGGCGTTGAGCATGATCGAGCCGGGTGACACTATCGCGCTTTCGCCCGGCACCACGACCACGCATCTCGCTCACGCCATCCGCCAGGCTCAGCTTCAACCGTTGACGATTGTTACTAACGCGCTCAACATTGCCATGGAATTGAACGGACTGAAGAACGTGACGCTGACCATGATCGGCGGCCTGCTGCTGCCGGATTTCTTCGCCCTGGTGGGACCGCTGGCTGAACAAAGTCTCAAACAAATCTACACTTCTAAAGCCTTCATCGGCGTGACCGGATTGAGTCCTGAGCATGGCCTGACCGGCCCGAATCAACTGGAAGCGCTGACCCATCGCCTGACTATTGAACATGCCCAGCGTGCTATTGTGCTGGCCGACCATACCAAACTGGGCAAGGTCGCCCTGCACGCTATCGCTCCACCCGGAGCCGTCCAGGTCCTGATAACGGACCGCAAAGCGCCCCCCGAAATGCTTGCGAAATTCGGGGAACTTGGCCTCAGAATCTGCCAGCCACCAGAAGCGGGGCTGTGCTCTTGAGTAATCACACCGAAAAAGCGGGTATATTGCACATTCGAGCATTGATTCTGCACGATTCGTGCATTATACTGATGAGTGAGATTTGTTTCTCGCCGCCAAGAGGAAGAGTGAAGAACGTATGAGCATTGCTTCGTCCCCCACGACAGGATTATGGGAAGAACGTTGGCACCCTTTGCGCGAGGAATGGGTAGTCGTCGCGGCACATCGGCAGAATCGGCCCTGGAGCGGCGCGGTTGTGGAAATGCAGGCTGCGCCCGTGCCCGAATACGCCGTAGACTGCTCGCTCTGTCCCGGCAATGAGCGCGTCAGCGGAGCCGCCAACCCGCGCTATCAGGGGGTGTATGTGTTTGATAACGATCATCCTTGCGTTGGACCCGACGCGCCAGATGAGATCACAGTTCCCCAGCCACCTTATAAGACTCGTCCGGCTCGTGGTCTGGCCCGCGTGATCTGCTACAGCCCCAATCATCGCCTGACCCTGGCCGAGATGCCTCACGAGGAGATCGTTGAGATTGTGCAAGTCTGGCAGCAGCAAACCGCCGAACTCGGCGCGCGCCCGGAGGTTCAGCACGTGTTGATCTTTGAGAACAAGGGCGAGGTTGCAGGCGTCTCCAACCCGCACCCGCATGGCCAGATCTACGCGACCAACTTTGTCTTTAAGACTATCGAGCAAGAGCTTACCGCCTCGCAGAATTATCTCAACCAGAACCAGCGAGCGCTTTTCGCAGACATCATTCTAGCCGAGCAGAACGATGGGCGGCGCATCCTGTACGAGGACGAATACGTGCTCGCCTTCGTTCCATACTTTGCGCGCTACGCCTACGAAGTCTATCTGGCTCCCAAACGCCGCGTCCCCCATATCTTCGCGCTAGGCCCTGCCGAGGTTGAGGCCCTGGCACGTGGCCTGAAGAACGTGACTGTGCGTTTTGATAATCTCTGGCGGATGTCGTTTCCATACGTTATGGCGCTTCACCAGGCACCGGCTGATGGAGGAGATTATCGCGCGTTCCACTTCTTTATCGCGTTCCACCCGCCCCTGCGCCGTCCCCAGGTTCTCAAGTACCTGGCCGGTCCCGAAATTGGCGGCGGCAATTTTATCAGCGATACCTCGCCGGAGTTGAAAGCAGCGGAACTGCTGGCTGTATCGACGAAACACTATCGAGAGGCAGGAGAAGCATGACAATTCAGCAGGGAAAGCAACTGCTTGCCCGCGTGCGCGCCATTCACGAGTCTATCCGCGACCGTATCATAACCAGTTGCGAACAACAGGCAATAGAGCATCTTTCCGCCGTTGTGGCAGAGCAGGCCGGAGATAGCATCTTCGCGCTTGATCGCATCTCAGAAGATGTACTTGTGGAAGAATTCACAGATCTGGGAAGCGAGCGCTCCTTTGTCCTCATCGCGGAAGGTCTGGGCGAGGATGGCCTGCGTGTCTTCCCGGAGGGTAGCAGCCCCGACGAGGCGGAACTGCGCATCATCATTGATCCCATCGACGGGACGCGTGGCCTCGTCTACCAAAAGCGCCCGGCCTGGATTCTGACAGGAGTCGCGCCCAATCGCGGCCCGCAAACCTCGCTCGCCGATATCGAACTGGCGGTGCAAACGGAGATCCCCCTGCTCAAACAGCATCTCAGCGATTGTTTCTGGGCCATAGCTGGACAGGGTGCCGGCGGCGAGCGTTTCAACCGCGTGCGAGGAACGCGCGAGCCGTTGCTGCCGCGGCCTTCGCAGGCGACGACCATTGCGTATGGCTTCGGGAATATCGCACGTTTTGTGCCCGGCGGTCGCGCCGAAATGGCCGCCATCGACGACGAAGTCGTGGAACGCCTGCTGGGGCCGGTTCAGCCTGGCCAGGCGCAGTGCTTTGAAGATCAATATATTTGTACCGGCGGCCAGCTTGCCGAACTGCTGGCTGGCCACGATCGCTGGCTAGCGGATCTACGCGCCCTGGCCGATGAACGAGCGCGTGCCCAGGGCTACGCGCTCGGCCTGACCTGCCATCCTTACGACCTCTGCACGGAACTGATCGCCCGTGAGGCAGGACTATCCATTACGGACCCCACCGGACAGCGGCTAGCGGCTCCCCTGGACGTCACAACGGGCATAAGCTGGCTGGGCTGCGCTAACCAGCACATCTACGCGCAGGTTGCTCCGATCCTGCGCGACCTTTTGCAGCAGCACGGGTTGTTAGAGACGAAGAACGCATCGACCGTGCAGCATACAGAAGCAGAAAGGACCTTCTAAATGTGGCGTTTTGCAAACGCTCAAGCCCAATCGCTTCCCGATGCAGAGCGTTTCCTGGCTGCGTTGAACGAGCGGCCAGATTTTTTCGCGACCGATGCGCCGATCTACGTGGGACGCGCCCCCGGTCGCCTGGATCTGATGGGCGGGATCGCCGACTATTCCGGGTCGCTAGTCCTGGAGCTTCCCTTGAGCGTGGCGACGTGGGTTGCTGTCCAGCCCGCAGACGAACCAGCCATCACTCTGCTCAGCACCAGTATCGATGCCAGTTCCGGCGAACCACAGGTTTCCTTCTCATGCGCTGCCCTGCAAGACGATCAGAGCACACTGGATTACAGATCCGCCCACACCCTGCTCACCTCTACCTCCGGCAGCGCGTGGGCAGCTTATATTGTCGGCGTGCTGGTCCTCCTGCAACACGAGCGCGGCCTGAGCCTTGAGCGGGGCCTGCGCTTTTTTATTCACTCGGAGGTGCCGGCAGGCAAGGGCGTCAGTTCGTCGGCAGCTCTCGAAGTAGCAAGTATGCAAGCGGTCGCTGGCCTCTTCCATCTCGAACTGGATGGGCGTGAGATAGCGCTGCTCTGCCAGCGCGTCGAGAATCTGATCGTTGGCGCGCCGTGCGGCGTCATGGATCAGATGACCGCCGCATGTGGTAGCCAGAATACTCTGCTCGCGCTGCTCTGCCAGCCAGCAGAGTTGCAAGCCAGCGTCGCGCTGCCGGAAGAGGTCGAAGTCTGGGGCATCGATTCGGGCGTGCGGCACGCCGTCACCGGAGCCGATTACGCTTCTGTGCGCGTTGGCGCGTTTATGGGCTATCGTATTATCGCCGAACTGGCCGGCCTGCCTGCGCAGAGGCTCGCCGATGGCCGGGTGAGCATTCACGACACGCGCTGGCAGGGCTATCTGGCCAATATCGCCCCATCGCTCTGGGAAAGCGTCTATCGCCGCCACTTGCCCGAACGGCTAGACGGCGCGGCCTTTCTGGAGCAGTTCGGGGGCTTTACCGATCACGTGACGCACATCGATCCACAGCGCACTTACCCGGTATATCAGCCCACAGCACATCCCATCTACGAACACCACCGCGTCCGACTCTTCCGCTCGCTTCTGGCCTATCGCCCCATCGGCGAGGAGCAGCTTACCCTGCTGGGAGAACTCATGTATCAGTCGCACGCCAGCTATAGCGCCTGTGGGCTTGGCTCGGATGGTACGGACCGCCTGGTGGAGCTGGTGCGCACAGCCGGTCCGGCTGCGGGACTCTATGGTGCCAAGATCACCGGCGGAGGCAGCGGAGGAACGGTTGCTGTGCTGGCCCGGCGCGGTGCCGGGGAGCAAATCGAGCGCCTGGCAGAGCAATACAGCCAGGAAAGCGGGCGCGAGGTTGAGATCCTTCATGGCTCTTCTCCGGGTGCAGTCGCCTGGGGCTGCCAGCGGCTACTCTTCGGGAACTAAACGAGAAAGGATCTTCAAGTGGCCCCATGCCAGATGGTACAATTGATCGACGGCGCGGGGAATCTATGGTATAATCGCGGGCATGGGATTCCTCTTTTTCCGATTTGGGAGGGGAAAACGATGGTTACTCCTTTCTGATTGAACACAATCAGTTTTTTCGAAGTCGTTTGTCAGATCGGAATAAGAGGACACCTTTCCGCAATTTTTCGCGAGCGATTATCGTTAACATATCACAGAAAAGATCATTCGGTTACGATCAGCGCTGCTCCCAGAGCTGCTATATGCCGCTGACCGTAGCGAAAGGGAGGAAAGTTTTGGCACAGTGGCTTCCAGCAGTTCGCATCATCCAGATTATTCTGGCGGGCGCTGTCATCTTCTTTATTCTTCTCCAGGTGCGCGGCGCTGGCCTGGGAAGCGCTTTTGGCGCAGCAAACTCTATCTCGACTTTCAAAACGCGCCGGGGAGTAGAGAAGCTGATCTTCAATATCACTATTGTCTTCGTGGTACTTTTCGCGGCCGTCTCTCTACTTGGTGCCTTTATCAGTTAATGCACGGGACAGGGAAGCCGGGACAGTAATTGCCCATTCTCCCTTGCCCCGGCCTGGTACATTTGCCTATTGCCTCGCAGTGTGAGCTTTTTCACTCTCCTGCATGTCGATTTCACGAGATGGTTGCGTTATTGTTTGTAGACACTGGCAGACCGCTGGAGGAAAAACTCAGGGGTTTTTCGTGAGTCTCTTTATGACGAGGTATCACAAATGCGCACCATCTCTATCAAAAAACTCTGTTTAACCAGTATGCTTCTTGGTCTGGCGCTGCTCCTGGCTGCCTGCGGGGGAAATACCGGAACCACCGCGCAGGCATCGCCAACAACGAGCAGACCTGCCTCTACAGGCACAGCAGCCGTAACGCCTTCGCCTGGCATCCGTCTCGGTCCTCAGGCATGCCCCGATGCAGTTAAATCTCCTTCGTATTGGGACTCGATCATTCCCACACAGCCAAACACTTCAAAGGTTGAGAGTGTGACCTGCGGCTACCTCAAAGGCGTCCCAACCCTGCAAGCGCTGGTAACAGTACGCTTCAATGGATCTGGCCAGATTCTCGATGTCTACGTCTACGATAATCTCAGCGCTGCAACGCCCACGCAGATCTTCAAATTGCAAAATCTTGTCGATGGCGATGCCAAAATCAGCGGCTATAACACGGTGCTGACCGCCGAAGCAGATACCGCTTCGAGCGTCAACAAGAATAAGCCCGACACCGCGCTCACCCAGGACCTCTTCCGCGAGTTCAAGTGGTCCGACGGTGCGGGCACACTGGTCCAGATCGCTTTCCCCGGCATCTTCCCCGACCTGACCCGCTACCAGGCCGAAGATGACCAGGCGCAGGTCAATCAGGGCCAGCAGTCCTGGAAATTGAGCGCGACGCAGACGGCTCAGGCCCTCGGCGCGAGCCTCTTCCAGTGGAACGCGAATGCCCCGGCCACGCTGGTCAGCGGAGGCGGGCCGCACGATGTTCAGGCGGTTGTGAGCCTGAAAAACTCTTCCCCAGGCAGCAGCGCGATTACAATCACTATGGATCGCCTGGAGGGAAACACCAACGGCGGCATCTGGATTGTTACCGATGTTGAATCCGCCGGCCTGTCGATCACACAGCCACAAAGTGCGAGCCTCATCCAGGGTTCCACAACCATCACTGGTACGGGCAGCGCCTTCGAGGGCGTGATTGGCAAAGTGACCATCCTGGATCACCTCTACACCACTATTGGCCAGGCCACTGTGCATGGCGCTACCGGCAACGGCCACACAACCTTCTCTACCAGCGTGACCGCCCAGCCCACCTTCAACGGCGGCGCAGAGGAGGGATTGATCATGCTCACCTCGGAGAATAACGCGTCCGGCGGGGTTGCTGGAGCGGTAATCGTCAAGGTGCTGATTCAGAAGTAGTATTGAACGGTTTCGTCGCGATCAGAATATCGCGTCTCTTAATCACGCGATCCACTGTATGCTCCAACTGCGTATACGGTGGATCGTCACGCGTGTACAGGCGCGTGCGTTTCTTCACCAGATCGAGCAGGGCAGCTCGCTCAATATGAGTGGCGTTCCAGGCTAGAGCCAGCGTCCCACCGGGCAAGAGCAGGCGCTCCCAGGCTGGCAGCGCCTGGGTCAGCAAGCTCGCGATCTCGCCAAAATGCTGGATGCCATAGGGCAGATCGCCCACAATTGCATGGACGCGTGGTCCGCCTGGAACCTCCTGCAAGTGCTGCACAGCTTGCGCGGTCTCGCCATGCACGAGCACCAGGTGGCGGGTGTCGCCCTTGCGCCCAACCTCGAATTGATAGCGCCGCCCGGCCTTGCGCCCCTTCTCATCTCGCTCTTTATACGAGATGTGCTCGCTATGAAAATACTGGCGCACAAAGACCTCGCTGGTCTCTACATCGTGCCTGTTTAGTTCGATGCCAAAGGCATCGTAGCCCGCCGCCAGGGCCAGGAAGAGCGTCGTACATCCGCCGGCCAGCGGGTCAAGAATGCGCAGGCGTCCGGTGAATTGCTCGCGATAGGCCCCGGCAAAGATCGCCATATTGAGCAACACTTGTGTAAACAGTTCATTGGTCTTTCCTTTGTAGCGGCGTACCTCAGCCATTTCCAGAGGCACAAACGGTGTGAAGCGCGGCTCAAGCGGGCGCAGCAGTGGGCCATCGATCTCGCCCAGCCGCGCGAAGTACTCATATCCTTCGCTGGTCGCGCCCAGCCGTGGCAGGATCGCGGCCAGATCAGAGAGCAAAGTCCCTCTGTCCTGCGTTTCCACAAACTCAGCCAGTACGTATGCCTGACCGGCCAGCCGCGCAGGCTCAATACTGGTTATATACTTGCCTAACGGGCTGGCCTGTAATTCTGGAATGGCCAGCACTTCGGCCATATTGGCGTATTGCGTGCTCCGCTGCGGAGTGATTTTGAGCGCTAATTTCATGGCTCGTAGTATAGCATAAAAATTCGCCTCTTCTCACCCGCGCGCCAGCATATTACAATAGGAAGAAAAAAGAGCGCGCACACTCATCGCTATACAAAGAGAAGGCAGGGAACAGGACCATGCATATCGTTACTGTTGAGGAAATGCGAGAACTGGAGACCAGGGCCGAGCGAGAATACGGCCTCACTTCGGCGATTCTGATGGAGAACGCGGGCAAAAGCGCGGCTGAACTGCTGGCTCGCGAGATAACGCAGCAAAAGCAGTCGGTCAGCGGCCAGAAGTTTCTACTGCTCATCGGGCCGGGCAACAATGGCGGCGATGGCCTGGTCGTGGCCCGCTACCTGGAGCAGTGGGGCGGCCAGGTTAGCCTCTACCGCTGGAAAGAGCAGCGTCTGAGCATCCGCGGCGAGGACGCGCCCGGAGACCAGACGGAGGCCATGCTGGAACAGGCAATATGCAGCGCCGATTATATCCTGGATGCGCTGCTGGGCACGGGACGTTCGCGCCCATTGCCCGACGATATGCGCGCCCTGCTGCGGCGCGTGCGCGAAGAACGCAAAAGGCGCGAAACGCTGCGCATTGTGGCTATCGATCTGCCCACCGGCCTGAACTCCGACACCGGCGAGGTCGATCCGGGGGCCATTCCGGCGGATCTGACTATCACCCTGGCCTGCCCCAAGCAGGGCTTTTTCTTCTTCCCTGGACGCAGCTATATTGGCCAGCTTCTCATCGGGAATATCGGCCTGCCCGCGGCCTTAGAGCGGAATTTGCGCACAGAAATGCTCACAGACGCGCTCGTGAAGCAGCTTGTGCCGGGTCGCCCGCTGGAAAGCAACAAGGGCACGTTTGGCAAAGTCATGCTCCTGTGCGGCTCACCGCCCTATCCCGGCTCGGCCTTCATGGCCGGTCAGGCCGCGGCCAGAATTGGAGCCGGCCTGATTACGCTGGCCGTCACCGAACAGATGCTGCCCATCTATGCCGGCGCGTTCCACGAAGCCACCTTCCTGCTCCTGCCTTCCTCGGAGGAAAAGAGCCTGGAACGCGTTGATCTTCTGATGGAGAGCCTGCATGGGTATCGTTCCCTACTCATCGGGCCTGGTCTGGGACAATCTCCTGCGACGCGCGAGACCATCCTGCACGTGCTGGAACGCCTGCGCGCGCTCCCTCAGGAACAGCGGCCGCACCTGGTCATCGACGCCGACGGCTTGAATAATCTCTCGGCCCTGGAACACTGGTGGATGCTGCTGCCGCGAGGCACCGTCATCACACCGCATCCCGGCGAGATGGGCCGCCTCTGCAACGGGCTGAAAGTTTCCGGCGGCTCAATCGATCGCCTGGACCTTGCCCGCCAGAAGGCCCAGGAATGGAAAGTCACACTGGTTTTGAAAGGGGCTTGCACCATCATCGCCCAGGGCCAGTCCACCGAAAGCATGCGCACACGCATCAACTGGAAGGCCAACGCCGCGATGGCCACGGCCGGCACCGGCGACGTACTGGCCGGCATGATCGTTGGCCTTCTGGCTCAAAACCTCTCGCCCTTTGATGCCGCCAGCGCCGCCGTTTACCTGCACGCAACCGCCGGCGAACGCGTTAGCCGCGAGATCGGTCAGGCCGGCCTGCTGGCAACCGATCTGCTGCCGGAAATTCCGCGCGCGCTGGCAAATCTGTCTTCTGCTTACCCTGGGTTATAGCCCGATAAGGGCGAGACGCTGTACGATACGCTTTCCGTAGAATGGGAAGCGTATTTGTTAAAAACGAAGGCAAGCCCACGGCATGGCTACCTTATTCTCAGAGATGCTTACTTTACAAACTCGAAAAACGCCATAGAGAGCCGCCTCAGCGTCCTCTCTATGGCATTCGGCTTCTGTGGTATTTCCTACTTGCCCTCTTCCTCAGCCGAACTCTCTTCTTCGGTTTCCTCAGTCTCTTCGGCCTCTTCAGCTTTCTCAGTCTCTTCGGCTTTCTTCGCTTCCTCCTCGGCCTGGGAAACGACGTTGACGGTGATCTTTGGCTCCAGCTTCGCCGCCACCTTCACAGGAATGGGATAGCTGCCAATAGAACGGATGGGGCTGGGCAGATCGATCAGGCGGCGATCAATGGTCAGTCCCTCGGCATCGCGCAGGCCAGCGGCGATATCCTGGCTGGTGATCGAGCCATAGAGCCGGCCTTGCCGACCTACGCGCGCTTTAAAGGTCAGCGTTACCTGCGCCAGGCGCTCGGCCAGCCGATTCTGCTCAGCGGCCAGCTTCTCTTGCTTGCGCTGCTGAGCGGCTATTTGTTGTTTGTGATTCGCCAGCAGGGTAGGAGTAGCTCCAGCGGCCAGACGGCGACGCAACAAATAATTGCGCGCGTAGCCATTGGCCACTTCCTTTAAATCTCCGGCCTTTCCCAGGCCCTCTACATCTTGCAACAGAATTACTTTCATAGTTTGTGTGGCAGGATACCCGCGTCTCAACACTGCGGGAGAAATACCGCCTCTCCTTTTCTCTCGGTAACGTTATCTCTACACGTACGGGGATTGCTCCTGAATGTATGCGTACTGTAGCAGAAGCGGCGGCTTTTGGCAAGTAGCTGAGACTCGCGGCTGGCAAACAGCGCTACCCATTGCCAGAAAAAGCGAAGTCACTTATAATTGGTGCATCTTATCCTACGTACTCAAAGGATATTTTATTTTTATGGAAATTGAAGGAACATACACGCTCCAAGCTAGCGCGGAAGAGGTCTGGAACTGTTTAATGGACCGACAAACCATCGAGCACGCCGTTCCCGGGCTTGAGAGTTTATCACCTGTCGATGAACACACCTACACGTTTGCCCTGCACATACGCCACGCGCCCCTGCGGGGAAACTACTCCGGCCACGCTTACATTCTTGAACCAACTTACCCCTCAGCCTACAACCTCAAGCTCGAAGGAGAAGGACCATCCAACAAGTTCCAGGGCGAGTGCGCTATCCGGCTCAGTTCCCAGAACGAGAATACTGTGGTGAGCTACCAGGGAAACCTGCAGCTTGGTCGCGGCAATGTGTTGATTCCGGCTCCGCTGGTTAAAGCGACGATCAGGGTCCTGTTGCAGCAATTTTTTGCCAACCTGACCGATCAACTGCGCTCCTCTAAAGAGGGCTTCACCTACGTCACGACGCTGGAAGAGATGTACGAATCGCCCTTTTTGAGTGAGGAGATCGGCGAGCCATTGCAGAGCATGAATATGCCGACCCCACCTACCTTGTTACACCGGCTGGTTCGCCGCCTGGGCTTGAGTCGCCAGAACCCCTTCCTGGAAGAGCTATGGGTGCGGCGCTTGCGCCAGGCCGGGATTATTGCTACGCTGCTGCTGCTGATCTGGATTGGCACACGTTTGCCGCGCCACCTGCCCAACAAAGCCTGACTGGTGTTCACTCCTTTAAGAAGGAACGCAGGCGAGCGCGCCAGTCATCCTCTCCGCCTTCGGCGGTACCGGACGGAGCAGCTTCTCCAACCGTCCAACTGCGCGTACCATCTGCACGCCGTTCGGGTGTAGCCCACTGGCCGCGCGGCTCTTTAGGCCCCGTAAAATGCAGGGCGGTCTGCGCCGCCTTGCGCACATCGCTGACCGGGTCCCGCAGAAGTGGCATAATCCATTCTTTCACCCCCGCAGCGCCCAGCCGGCTCAGCGAGCGGATCGCCGCCGCCCGCTCGTCAGCGGTGGGAGCCTGGAGCAGCGGTTTGATTTCAGGCACAAGCTGAATCAAGGAAAGATCGGTAATTAGTCGCAAAAGGCGGCTCTTACGCAGCGGATGAGTCAGAGTCAGGAGCGCTGCGCAGCAATCCTCGTAAACCTGCTCCTCACTGCGAATGCTCCCCTGCTTGATTGCTTCGGCCACGACCACCTCGGCCGGTAACGGCATAGAGCCACGCAGAAAAGGCTCAATCCAGGCAGCTACTGGCTCTTGCAAGTTGGTGCTCTCGTGCAGCCGCAAGGCCCAGGCAAAGTGCTCTTGCAGCCAATAATAAAGCGCTAGTGTCATCTCGGCATCGCGGGCTGCATAGGCCACCATAGCAGGCGGCAAGGGACGCCGTGTCCAATCGGTGCGCTGCAAGCTTTTATCTAGCCGCACGTTGAACGCCCGCAGCAGCATCGCTGCCAGCGAAGATTCGTGCTGGCCAAAGATCGAGCGGCAGGTAGCTTCCAGATCATAGTAATGGGCAACGTCCAGCCCGCGCTCAGACATGACGCGTAGATCAGCCCCCGCGCCGTGTAAGAGCACCAGAGACGCGGGATTCGCTACAACTGCATTGAGAGGCGCGAGATCGCGCAGGCGCAGGGCGTCCACTACAAAACATTGCCCATCAATCGCCAGCTGCAGCAAGGCCAGGCGCGGACCCGCCGCGTCGCTCTGTGCATGCGAATGAGCCTGGGCAAATTCCGCGTCGATTGCCACAACGGGCGCTTGCTTGAGAACTTCAACGGCCTTTAATAACTGTTCGGGGTGATCAACCCACACGCGTTGACCTTTCGGGGGGAGTTGCCCCCGTGGAGGAGTTTCACCCAGGTATCCACCCTGGACCCTGGCAATATCTTCATGCTCCTCTGATGACCCTTTGTTGCTCAATGCTATTCCTTTTTCTACGTAAGCAGGCGAGAGTTTCCAGTTAAACTATAACAGATTTTCAGTGAAACGTACACCCTGCATTCATCGAGAGCTTGCTGGAGCATTCGCCGCTTATCACGCGATGTTAGCCTGCGGCTGCCAGCGCCTCAGCTTCGCTGTCGTAGATGTGGATTGCGTCACTCAGGCGCGTCAGGGTGAAAATATGCCGATAGTGCTCGCTCAATCCATACGAGAACAGGCGCTGTTTCTGGCGATTCACGCGGATGAGTAACGTTACTAGCAGGCCGATCCCGCTACTATTCATATACTCCAATTCCCCGAAATTCAGGATAATTACACGTGTGGTGGGCGAGGAAGCTTGCGCATACGCATCCATCAGCACCTGCTCTGCGAACGCTGTAACTTCGCCCTGAATATCAATCACACTGGCAACCGGACTCACCTTCCGTACATTCATCACAACTTTAGCCTGGGGCATACCTTTCCTCCTTATAAATAAATAGCTATAGATAGCTTGCCCGCCAGCTCTGCCTGCTGCTCCAGGAAAGAGAGGCATACAGTCTGTCAGGCAGGTCATCTGGAAAGTCTTCCTGTATTATACATGTTTATCGCGAAAAAAGCGTTCGTTACGCGACCGATTTTTCCATACCATATACGTAATGACCAGGCAATTTCTCTCCGGTATTGTGCTAACTAAGCACGGAGATAGAATATTCGCTCCTATTGCTCATAGACAAATCAAGTCCTATAATTGAGGCAATCCTATCAATCATCAACAAGAGAAATGAAGAAACAAGCCACATTGCAATCTCGTTTTCATAACGTATGAGAGGGCAACTGGCAGAAGAGCAGAAATACAGCACCGTGGAGTTCGAGATGACAGCATTTCTCAAGCGCTGGCAGCGAAAAAAGCGCGGCAAGCCTGGTCCCAACAAAAAAGGCGCGGACCGCGATACCTTGACGAACGTTTCAGCCAGAGAAGGAAACCGGATCATCACCGATGAGGCTGGCAGGTGGCAAGTTCTGGACTCGCGGCAGATACCCAGCGAGATGGGCAATGAACGTCTGGCCATGTCGTATGTCACTGAGGCTGTGAAAAATTTTCAGCTTCCTGCAAATCGTGTCGATCAGCTTGGTACGGCGGTAGCGGAGGCAACGATGAACGCTATGGAACACGGCAACCACTATAATTCCGAACGCCCGGTGACGCTCCAGGTGCTCTCATCGGAGAAGGCTATCGCGGTTCGCATCAGCGACGAAGGCGGCAGTGGCGCCCTACCGGAGCCGGAGGATTACACAGCGCCCGATATCGAGGCCAAGCTGGCCGGACTCCAATCGCCGCGCGGCTGGGGCCTGTTCCTCATTCAGAATATGGTTGACGAGATCCATATCCTCAGAGACAAGCAAACTCACACCATCGAGCTTATTATGTATCTGGAAGAAGGCTCTCCTGTCCACGAAAACGTTTCAGGCCCGTTGAAGCAGTGACCCGCACGCCATCTTACACGAAAGGAATAATCCCATGACTACTTCACCAACGCCAGCAGAGGATAAATCCACGAGCGCGTCACCGGCAGAGGAGAAACGACCGCGCGACGCAGCAAGCTGGGCACCCCAGACTACCCGTACACTGAGAGTAGAGCGCGCCCCCACCGGAGCGCTTAATCTGAACATCGATGGCCGCCAGATTACCGGCCCGCTCCAGGGCTTCGGTCAGATGTGGCAGAAGACCTATCGCGTCTCTCTGAAAGGCGCGAACGTCGAGCCAGCGACCGTCATCTCGACCTGGAAAGAGCACTTCGCCGAATTCTGGCCCGCGAATTCGCGCTTTTTCGGCCCGATCACCGGCATTGCCCCCGGCGAGGTCGCGCTTCTCAACCTGGCAGTCGGAGGAATGCCACTCTCCACCGGCGTACTTGTTCTCTACGCCGATGAAGAGAGCTTTACCTTAATGACTCCGCAGGGCCATATGTTCGCTGGCTGGATTACGTTCAGCGCATATGCAGGCGAAGATGGAACAGAGGCGCAGGCTCAGGTCCTGATGCGCGCCAGCGATCCCATCTACGAGCTCGGTCTGCACTTTGGCGGGCACAAGCAGGAGGATGTTTTCTGGCAGCATACGCTGAGCCAGCTAGCAAAATACTTCCATGTCGAAGCTCCGGTCACGGTCGAGTACGTTTGCGTGGACAAGAAACGCCAGTGGTCACAGGCCAGGAATATCTGGCACAACTCGGCTATTCGTACCTCAATGTATACGCTCATGACGCCATCGCGCTGGTTCCGCAAACGCACGAAGTAGTACAATAGAATAGAATCAGAGAAAGAAAAATGGATGAAAGAATACATTCATGTCTACGGAGAAATCGTCCTATGACGCCATCGTAGTTGGTTCCGGTCCCAACGGCCTTGCGGCGGCGATCACTATTGCACGCACAGGCCGTTCTGTGCTGGTTTTTGAGGCAAAAGAGCAGATCGGGGGGGGCTGCCGCTCGGCTGAACTGACGCTGCCCGGCTTTACTCACGATGTATGCTCGGCCATCCACCCGATGGCGCTGGCCTCGCCATTCTTTCGCTCGCTTCCTCTTGAACGCTACGGCCTTGAATGGATTCAACCGGAAATCGCGCTGGCTCATCCGCTCGACGACGGCACAGCGGCCATTATCGACCGTTCGCTGGAAACCACTTGCGAAAGCCTGGGGCCGGACGCCGCAGCTTATAAGAAGCTCATGCGACCGCTGGTGGAGAACTGGGAAACGATCATCGAAAACTTCCTCGGACCCTTGCGCCCACAGGTAATGCTGCACCCGTTCAAGATGGCGCAATTCGGGCTGCTCGCCCTGCGCTCGGCCTGCGGATTAGCGCGTTCGCAGTTCAAAGGGCAGGCTGCTCGCGCGGTCTTTGCAGGTTCGAGCGGCCACTCGATGCTCCCGCTCGACACTCCCTCCAGTGCGGCTGCCGGCCTCATGCTCGGCCTGCTGGCGCACGCAGTGGGCTGGCCAATCCCGCGTGGCGGATCACAAAAGATCACCAACGCGCTCGCCGCCCACCTGCACGACCTGGGCGGCGAAATTGTGACCGGCTTCGAGGTGAAAACGCTCGACGCGCTGCCGCCCGCGCAGGTCGTGCTCTGCGATATCACGCCGCGCCAGCTTTTGCAGATAGCCGGCAATCGCCTGAGCGGCCTCTACAAACGCCAGTTGCAGCGCTACCGCTACGGCCCAGGCGTCTTCAAGCTCGACCTCGCACTCGATGGTCCCATTCCCTGGCGGGCAGAAGCGTGCAGGCGAGCCGGAACCGTCCACGTAGGCGGGACGCTGCGGGAAATCACCAGGGCTGAACGCGAGGTCTGGCAAGGCCAGCATCCCGAACGGCCATACGTGCTGCTCGCCCAGCAAAGCCTCTTCGATTGCACCCGCGCCCCCGCCGGCAAACAGACAGTCTGGGCCTATTGCCACGTGCCCGCCGGCTCAAACTTCGATATGAGCGAGCGGATCGAGGCGCAGATTGAGCGCTTCGCCCCTGGATTCCGTGAGCGGATCCTGGCCCGCCACACCAGCAACGCCGCAGAAATGGAACGCTACAATGCCAATTATATAGGAGGCGATATCAACGGCGGAGTGCAGGACCTCGCCCAGATGTTCACCCGCCCGGCCATCTCGCCTGCCCCTTACTCCACACCCGACAGAGGTCTCTACATCTGCTCGTCCTCCACTCCGCCCGGCGGAGCCGTGCATGGCATGTGCGGCTACTTCGCGGCCCAGGCAGCCCTGCGTCACTTAGAGGGATTTGATAGCGTGGCACACCTATCTCACGGTGATTAATATCAGGTACATCGCGACCCTCGAAAAGCGCTGGCTCTCTGGAAATGTGGCCACCAGAGATATCGATATATGTGTTTGCCAGGACGCTGGTATATTCCAGGTAATATGGACCTGATTGACAAACACATGGTATTGATACGCAAGGTAGATTCCACATGGCAGAACAAGAAGAGCAGAAACCAAAGGCCGATTCACCGATCTGGCGGAGATGGGCTGCGGCCAGAACGGCAGTGAGAACGACCCCCCCGTCAACGCTAGAAGATGCCAGCATTGAGCAAGGCGCTTCACCAGAGCAGGACACGGTGCCTCAGAACATACGGCGCCGCCAGTTCTTGATAGCCGGCGCTGGCGCGGCAGCTACCGCTGCGCTTTTTGGAGCGGGCCTCTGGGCCGAAGAACGTCTTACCAGCGGCGGAAGGGGCAGCAGCAGCCAGCCCGTCAGCGATCAACTGGTCGTCCAATGGAATGAGGCGGCCTTGCAGGCGATTCGTGACCTTCAACCAGCCATGCCGATAGCAGCTCGCGCTCTGGCAATTGTCCATACCTGTATGTTCGATGCCTGGGCCGCGTATGATCCTGTGGCCCTGGGTACCCGACTTGGCGCGCAACTGAGACGCCCTGCGACGGAGCATACGCAGGCCAATAAAGCTCAGGCCATCAGCTACGCGGCCTATCGCGCCCTGCTGGCCCTTTTTCCCACGGAACACGCCCGTTTTCGCCAGATCATGCTCAACCTGGGCTATAACCCCTCCGACTCTTCGACGAAGAGAAGCACGCCTACCGGCATAGGCAATCTCGCGTCGCAAGCAGTGCTGGCCTTTCGCGAACACGATGGCTCAAACCAGCTTGGCGACCTGCATCCTGGGAGCTACTCTGACTATACGAAATATCAGCCGCCCAATACCGTTACCTCACTCACAAATCCTGGCCTCTGGCAGCCCCTGGAAATCGCCGGCGCAGGCCAGGGTTCCCTTGCCCCGAAGCCTCAACAGTTTGTCTGCGCGCAGTGGGCGGGCGTGACTCCGTTTGCCATGAACAACGCTTTGCAGTTCGTGCCAAAGTCCGGGCCGGCCCCTTATCCCTCCCATCTCTACAACGAGCAGGCCCGGCAAATTTTGCAGTATAGCGCCGCTCTTACCGATGAGTCTAAAGTTATCGCCGAATACTGGACCAGCGGTCCGAACCGTGAAGAGCCGCCGGGCCACTGGTGCCTGTTCGCACAATTTATTTCGCAGCGCGACAGGCACACTCTGGATCAGAATGTCAGGATGTTCTTTGCGCTGGCTAATGCCCTGCTGGATACCAGTATCGCTTGCTGGGCCTGCAAGCGCGTGTACAATTCAGCATACCCACTCACTGCCATCCGCTATCTGTTCAAAGGGAAACAGGTGCGCGCCTGGGCCGGTCCGGGCAAAGGCATACAGCAGTTCGCCGGCCAATACTGGCAACCCTACCGTCCAGCGGATGCGCTCACGCCGCCTTTCCCCGAATATTGTTCGGAGCAGAGCGCCTTCAGCGCCGCGGCTGCCCAGATTCTGCGCTTCTTCACGGGCCACGACCAGCTCGGCACCTCTTACACCTGGCCGGCTCACAGTTCACAGATCGAGCCGGGCGTGCCCGCGACCAGCATCCGGCTTTCCTGGAGAACACTTTCGCAGGCAGCGAACCAGGCCGGACTGGCAGGACGCTACAGCGGCACGCACTTTACGCATAGTGATCTGGACGGCCGGACGCTGGGCACACGGGTTGCTGAGCAAGTCTGGCACAAAGCACAAAGCTACATGCGCGGCTCTGCCAGCGTATAAGATCGCAGCGTCTTGCTTCCCCGGAATGGAGCGACGGGCGCAAGAGCATCGCTCCATTTCACAGGCTGGCCTTCGCGGACTTCTCTGAAATTCGTCTTTGGGAAACAGAGTTTCTCAACCGTTTCTTAACCGTTTCTTAACCAGCTTCTTCTTGACCTTCACTCAACCATTACCAATAATTGATTCGGTGCCATATAATTTCGCTGATCTATCGACACGTTTGCATTTGTTACTACTCTGGCCGCTATCTAACGACAGTGCAAATCTGTCGCTGTTGCTGGATACAGGGAGCTGGATTGTTTGAATGGAGGGTTGAGCGTGCGTTAAGAAGCCTCGCGAGCTTAGTAAAAAAACGCTACATGATACGTGTGCATTCAATAGCGACTTAAGATTTGATTATTCAAATAGTTATATCTCCTGCGAATTACCTCCAAAGCAAAGACACATGAGCGTGGGGGATGAACTTCAGTCAGAAAATCGGAGAGTTCACATGCGACGATTTATCGTTTCCAGGCGCGTTTTCGTTTCCCTGGCGATTGCTCTCGTCTTAATTGCAGGGACGCTCGGTATTTCTCTCTTTACCAGCGCTACCTCCTCCGCAGCAGCGGGTCCGGCGTATGTCTCGCTGAGCCAGAGCTACATAAGCGCACCGGCGGGAGCTCGCTTGACCGGAGCGCACGCGAGTAACGCTCAGATTACTGTCACGCTGGTTCTTCAGCCAAACAATGTGGCGAAGATGAACAGCTTACTCACCGCACTTTATACTCCCGGCACCGCACAATATCATCACTGGCTAGCCCAGGGACAGTTTAACCGACTCTTCGCTCCTTCGGCCTCCCAGGTTGCACAGGTTCGTCAGTTCCTGACCAATGCCGGACTCAAGATCATCGGTTCCCCATCGCCATTCTTTGTACGAGCCACCGGCACGACTGCCCAGGTCGAAGCGGCCTTCCGCACTCCCATCAATAATTACACCACCACCAACGGAAAGACCTTCTTCCAGAACGATTCAGCGATTCAGATTCCGGCAAGCCTGAGCGCGATTGTCACGGGCGTATCCGGGCTTTACAACACGGTTCGGCTGCAACCGAGCTACGTCACCTCGCTCCAGGCAGCGAAGCAGCAGGGGAAAAAAGTAGCTCCACGCTACGGAGCCGGCCCTGGTGGTAGCGGCCTGACGCCCTCGCAGACCTCCAGCCTTTACGACGCCACGCCGGTCTACCAGCTGGGAAGTCGTGGCCAGGGCAAAGGCGCGATCCTGGCCGTCTTTGAGCTTTCGGGTTACACCGAGTCTGATATCGTAGCCTACGAACACCAGTTCTTTGGCCCGTCTGAGAATGTCAAGATTGCGAATATCAATGTTGATGGCGGCCCGGTTAACCCGCAATGCCCGGTTAACGATGAGTGTGGTCCTACCTACACCGGTCCAGGCGGCCCCGATTACTCCGGCGATATCGAGGTGGAAGCCGACGTCGAGACACAAATCGCTATTGCGCCTAAGATCAGCCATCTCATCGTCTATAACGCTCCCAACGATGTAACCGGGCAGACCTCATTGGACGAATATGCTCAGATTGCCAACGACGACCTCGCCGACTCAATCAGCAGCAGCTGGGGCCTGTGCGAGCTTGACGCGGGTTTTGGTTATGCCCAGGCGGAGAACGTTCTGTTCGAGCAGATGGCAGCTCAGGGCCAGAGCATGTTTAATTCCGCGGGCGATACGGGCGCGTGGGGCTGCCTGCGCGATACTGGCTCTCCCAATCTCACCAGCCTTTCTACCGGCGATCCTGCTTCCCAGCCATTTGTTACCTCTGTGGGCGGTACCTCCTTTGGCACATACGACCCCGGCTCTACTCTGCATCCATCTTATCCAAAGGGAGCAGAAACGGTCTGGAACGTGCTTGACCTGTGCAACAGCAGCGATCTGAACGCTTGCGCTCAGTTCGGCGCTGGCGGCGGCGGCGTAAGCCAGTTCTGGGCGCAGCCTTCGTATCAGCATGGTCCTGGCGTCATCAGCTCATTTAGCAAGAAAGGCCCGTATTGCGCTGCCGCTTCCAAGGGCCAGTACTGCCGTGAGACGCCGGATGTATCGGCCAATGCCGATGAGTACACTCCCTACGCGGAGTACTGCACAGGCGATCCGACGACCAATAGCACCTGTGCGCTCCTCGCCAGCCTCGGAGTACCAGAGCCTGTTCCCGGCTGGTTCGGCATCGGCGGCACCAGCCTCTCCAGCCCGCTGTGGTCAGGCATCATTGCCCTGTGGGATAGCGTGCATGGCGAGCGCTTCGGCAACGCGAACTTTGGACTCTACCGGCTGTTCCGCTCTGGCGCTTCTTACAGCGTCTACTTCCACGACATTACCGGGAAGCACCAGACTGAGAACAACAATGGCTTCTACCCAACGACTCCGGACTATGATATGGCGACCGGCATCGGCACGCCGATCATTGCCGGCATCGTTGAGCGCAGCTTCTAACGCAAAGCTACCTTTCTCCTGATAAGGAGAACTTTGAGCGGATGGAACTTTTCCTGTTCCACCCGCTCAATTCTTGTGAGCAGGATGCCGCGCAGCAGCCACTTCATAGCAGCAGAAAAACCGCGCCCGTTTACCCAAAAAAGACAACTGCCAGGGAACTTTTTTTTCACAGAGATCGTCCTTTTAAAGCATGCTCCGAACCATGTGAGTGAGAACAACGTAGCAAGAAATGAGGTAGATAAGTATGTACGTGGCGAATCGTCATCGAGCTTTTTTCATTCTCTCGTGTACCCTGGCCTTTCTTTTCGCCCTCGCAGCTTGCGGCACGAACTATAGCGGGAACAGGCCAGCTTCCTCGCCGGCGGCTTCTTCCACTCCTGGAGCCACCCAGACCAGTGTTGGCACCTTAACACCAACTCCAACGCTTATCTCAGTCGCCACTCCAGCCCAGAATAAGAACACGGTGTCTGGCTGCCCAGGCAATCAAGCGCTCACCGCCGCCCCTCCTGCCGCTACGGTCACACTTAAAACGGCCAGCAGGCAGACCACCGTCAGCAAGGGCGATACTGTGAATATCGAACTGCCCTTCGGCATGGCCTGGTCAGGGCCGTTGAACTTTTCGCCGACTATCCTGGCTATGCAATCTCCCGCCGGGGATGCCTATCCCGCCATTCAGGCTTGCGTCTGGCACTTTACCGCGATTGGCAGCGGAACCGCCAACCTTGCTTTCACTGGTCGCCCGATCTGTCAGAGCAGGCATGTCTGCCCGCAATATGTCATCCAGCCGTTCGAGTTCGTTGTGACTGTTGCAAATAAATAGCTGCCATAGTGCTATATTTGGCTCTATTTTTACAACCAGTGACCATACTAAAAGTAGTGTTGGGACAAGCTATCGAAAAAAAGCAGACAACGTAGTCTCAACGTGTCCCTACCATACATACACAACATTCAGAAATTACTGAAGGAGATTTGCATGAAACCACTGGTTGGATTTGATTGGCCGGAGGGCCACTCCAAACAAGTTGCCTATATCAGCCAGGACCGCCATATTCACGAGTTTCACGTTGGCAACGGCGGAACGTGGCAGCATACTGATCTGACCACCCTGGCCGGCGCCCCTCTGGCAACCAGCCGCTTCCTCGTTGGCTACGCGTTTCCTGCAGGAGGCACCAAGCAGGTAGCCTATCTGGGCCCCGACGGACATATTCATGAGCTGTGGGTTGCCCCCGGTGGCGTCTGGCAGCACTCGGATCTGAGCGCCATTACCGGAGCGCCTCCGGCCATCCAGATCACGGCCGGGTATAGCTGGACAGCAGGGCGCTCCAAACAGATTGTCTTCGTTGGTGATGATGCCCATCTGCATGAGCTGTCGGCTGAAGAGGGCAGGCCATGGCGCCATATTGATCTGAGTGCTATCACCAACGCACCTCTGCCAAGTAGCTATTCTATGGTGGGCTACGAATGGACCGAGCGCTGCTCCAAGCAGCTTGTCTACGTTGGCCGCGATGGACATCTGCACGAGTTGTTCCTGACATCCGGAGGAGCCTGGGAGCACCAGGACTTGAGCGCCGTCACCAACGCGCCACGTGCGTTCGATGTCATGGTTGGCTACGAGTGGCGCGATGGGCGCTCCCAGCAAATCGCGTTCGTCAGCGAAGATAGCCACATTCATGAACTATGCATGCCCGCTGGCCAGCCCTGGCAACATGCCGACCTGACCGTGATCACTAATGCCCCTGCCGCTGCGAACGTGCTGACCGGCTACGCCTGGAACGCCGGCCACTCCAAGCAGGTCGCCTATCTGGGTCAGGATGGGCATATCCACGAACTTTCTGTCGAGGCCGGGAGACCGTGGCAGCACACGGACCTGACTTCACAGGCCAACGCGCCTGTTACTCCCGTGTCGTCCCTCTCCGGGTATGCCTGGTCGGATGGTAATTCCAAGCAGGTCACCTATGTCGGGAACGACGGCTACATTCGCGAGCTCTGGAAGCCCCGCAACGAAAACTGGGTCTCCGCCGAACTGAGCAAAAACGTGCTTGCCCTGCCCGTGCGCTTCTAACCTCGCACAATGCACGAGAGGGAACAAAGCAGGCTAACGGTATTCTCCGTTGGCCTGTTTTTTTACCTGCCTGCAGATCGAACCTTTCGCTCCCACCATAACAAAGATCAGGTAAGCAGTTGCAATCAAGTCGGCAGGAGTGTTATCGTTATGGCAGTAGCGACGCATGCAAGCGGGCAGGAGCCAGAGACAAGCCCCATTACTTTCAACGAAATCATATATCAGATAGAAGATGGTGTATATGGTGCATAGTCCCTCTCGACGGATGAATATGCCTCCGGCTCCCGCCCCGTGACTTGAATATGCTGAAGTCACTGATGTAAGAGGCGTCTTTTGAGGAGGTTTTATGTTATTAGCAGGCGATATCGGGGGTACAAAGACCAACCTGGCGGTATTTTCAACCGACGATGACGATGGCTGGAAAAAGCCGCTGGCGGAGGCAACATTTCCTAGCGCGCGCTATTCCAGTCTGGAAGCCCTGGTGGAGGATTTTCAGGGGCAACACCACTTTCCCATTGATCGGGCCTGCTTTGGCGTGGCAGGCCCGGTGGTTAGCGGGCGCGCGACGATTACCAACCTGCCCTGGGTACTGGAGACCAATCATCTGAAAAAAGCGCTGGGCATTCCCTCGGTCAGCCTTTTAAATGATCTCGTTGCCATTGCTCATGGCGTGCCATACCTGGACGCGACCGATCTGCACACCCTCAATGTTGGCCATCCAGTTCAGGGGGGCGCGATTGCTGTAGTTGCGCCAGGCACGGGCCTGGGCGAGGCGTTTCTCATCTGGGACGGACACCGCTATCGTCCTCATATGTCCGAAGGCGGGCACGCAGATTTTGCGCCTGCTGACGAGATTCAGCTCGAACTACTGCGCCACCTTCAACTGCGCTATCCTCACGTGAGCTTCGAACGCGTCTGTTCGGGCAAGGGCCTGCCCAATATCTATCATTTTTTGAAAGAAGCGGGCCAGGCCCAGGAGCCGTCCTGGCTGGCGGAGAAGCTGGCAAAGGCCGATGACCGCACACCAATCATTGTGGACAATGCCCTGGATAAAGAACACGCTTGTGAGATTTGCACCATGACCCTGGATCTCTTCGTCTCTATTCTGGGCGCGGAAGCCGGCAACATGGCGTTGAAGGTGCTGGCAACCGGCGGCGTCTACATCGGCGGCGGCATCCCCCCGCGCATTCTACCGTTTCTCTCAGAGGGCCGCTTTATGCAATCGTTTCTGCGCAAAGGTCGCCTGAGCGGCGTGTTGATACCTATGCCGGTCCATGTCATCCTGAATCCCAATATCGCCCTGCTTGGCGCGGCCCGTCATGGCTTCGAGGCCGCGAACGCAGATTAAGCTGCCGTCCTGAAAAGCTTAACACCCAGCTTGACACGGATTACGCCTACAATACTCATAAGATTTTACGGTAGGGTGTAAAGGATATTTGAATATCTTTTACACCCTACCGTAAAATCTTTAAATCTGCTCCAGAAATTCAATTACTACCTGATTGAACTCTTCTGGCAACTCCATGTTCAGGTGATGCGCTGTGCCTGGAATGATTACCTTCCGCGCGCCCGCTATGCCTTTTGCAAGGGTATCAGCGATGATATGGATAGGCCGTCCGTCCTGGCCACCCACGATGACGAGTGTCGGCACATGGATCTCGGAGAGGCGGCCAGCAGCGGGCGGGTCCATTTCCAGTGGCTCCACGTCCTCATCGTCGCCGCGCTCCAGATTGCGTGTGGTCATAGCGCGCACGCGCTCACGCACCTGCGAGTCAACATGTTCGGGAGCGCGATTGGGGCCATCGGTCCACAACTGTAGCGAAAGCTCGACTGCGTGCGCAATGTCGCCGTTCTTGAAGGCTTCATCCGAAGCCCTATCCTTTGCCTTAAATTCCTCGTCATCAATCTCATCCCAATTGAACCCGCTCAATCCCGCCCCAACGGTAATCAGAGCATCGACCATCTCGGGATATTGCAGGGTGAAATTTATTGAGAGCGCTCCGCCCATCGACAAGCCCAGAACGTAGGTTTTCTCAACGCCCAGAAAGCGGAGAAGGCCATACAGGTCGCCCTCAAGGGAAAACGGCTCCATGCCCTTCTTGATCAACCCTGATTGCCCAAAGCCCCGGATGTCGTAGCGAATAACCTTGAAGTGGCGCGCGAATTCCTCGACCTGTTCATCCCACAAATGGTGATCGACCAGTCCACCGTGGTTGAGCACCAGCGGGTGGCCCGCACCCGCAACTTCATAATAGAGCTTTGTTCCATTTATTTCTGCAAAACCCGTCTGCATATATTCTGACATAAGAATTCTCCTTTACATCTCATTTACATCAATGCCCGTACACTATCCACCAGGGTTTCTTGTGTTTTGCGCACGTCGTGGACTGCGTGTAAGGATTCGAAGAAGCCCAGGGCTTGTTCAAGGAACAATTGTGCAAGTTCCCGGCTGCGCTCGCGGTCGGCTGCTTGCTCGGTAAGGAGCAGGTCAGCCCAACCCCGGTGAAGCTGACCCAGACAGTAGAGTGTTTCGCCCTGTTCCCAGGGCAGGTCCAGCGCCTTGAAGCCTTGCAGAGCCTGGCGCAAATCCTGTTCAGCCGCGCCCCACGCTTGCTGAGACAGGAGCATACGCCCGCGTGCTCGTAGGGCGATAGCCAGGGGCTTACGCGCGCCTGACTGTTCGGCCAGGTTGCGCGCACGTTCGCAGGCTGCTTCTTGCTCAACGATGGGTTCTCCGGCCAGCACGCTCAATTCAGCCAGATAAGCGACCTCAGCAGGGGCGGGAAACGGCTCGGCGAGGCGCACGATCTCGCGCAGGTCCGCCAGCGCCTGCGACCAGTCCTCGCGGGCCGCGTGCATCGAGGGATTGAGCAGCGGCTGCGAATCAGACTGCTCGTGGAGGCGTCGATACCGACGCTGGAGCATTTCGCTCTCTTCCAGGTCGCCCGTGCGGTAAGCCAACTCAGCCAGCACTTTCAGGGCCTCTAACTGCCAGGATTCGTCCTGCTGATAGCGCTCAACGGTTTGCAGGATCGCGATAGCAGCCTCGCTTGCCTCGTCCCAGCGATCCCACTCGCGCCAGGTTGAGAGGCGTCCCTGCATGCTATAGAGCAGCATCGAGGGACTTTCCATCGTCTGCGCGATGCGCCAGGCGCGGCCAAACCACTCCATGGCCACCGGATAATCGCCGAGGCACTTATGCGTCCAACCCAGGCCATTGTACAGGTCATATAGCTCTTCGCGCTCGTGAATCATCTCCTGTAAGCTTTGCCGTCGGTGCTGGATTTTGTGGGCCTCGATGTACTTGCGCTGTTTGTCGTATGCGAAGCCGAGAGCGTCCAGGGCAATCCACAGGGCGCCAGAATCGTTGACCTCCTCGGCGATATGCAGGCCCTCCAGCGCCCTCTGCAAGCCCTGCTCCGCCAATTCTGCACGCTGATCTGGCTGGACATACTTGATCTGGCGGAAGTGCCACAGAGCCAGATAGGTAGAGAAAGCCGACTGTTCGCAGCTTGGAGGCTGGCCCTCGACCAGCTTCAACCCTTCGTCGATATAGCCGCGCACCTTCTGCATATCCAGTCGGGTGGTGAACCAGCCCAGCCAGCGCGTAGCCAGTTCCGCGATCCGCATGTAGAGGTGGAGCAAGTCCTTGTGCTCCACCTCTGGCCGACCTTTTGTTAGTTGAAGTGCGTGGAGATACTCGCTCCAGGCTTCGTCGGCCTCTGCGCGCTGGATATAGGCATCGCCGAGCTTCTGATGCATGCGGGCCACAGTTAGCACATTGGTCTCTTCTTCTTGTAGAAGCTCCAACGCCTCGGTATACGCCTGAATAGCGCGGATCGTGTAGTAGCTGTGATAGGCGCGATCACCGGCGAGAGTGAGATAAAAGATGGTGCGCTCGACCAGGCCCGTGCGCGTCAGTTGCCCTGAGCCATCCTCCTCACCGCCGGCCTCGCTCTCTTCGAGCTGAATATGCAGCGTGGCTGGCCGGTTGGCCAGGGCCTGCCGATAATGATAGGCCAGTAGTTCGGCAAACTCTTCCAGGCGGTCGGATACCTGCCGTTCGAGCCAGCGGGCCAGCCGTGCGTGTTTCTGCGAACGGCGCAGGCGAGGAATGTTGTTATAGACCACGTCGTGGATCAGGATATGCTTAAAGCTGTAGCTCTCTTCTTCGGCAATCGGTCCGCGATTCTGTTGCTCACTTATCTCGATGAAATCGCGCATCATAAGCTTATCCAGGATTTGCAGCACAAGTTCGCGATCCAGGCCCTCGGCCAGTTCCAGGATGGCCGAAATCCAGAAGGTGCGCCCAACAATCGAGGCGTTTTGCAGAACCAGCTTCTCGACGGGGCTGAGCAGATCCACGCGGGCCGCCAGCACCCCCTGAATGGTATCAGGCAGTGGCAGGGACAGGACATAGTGCTGATCGATGAGCGTATCCTCAGGAGGCGTGGCTGGGCTGGCCAGACCGCTCAGCGCGTTCTCGTTCTGCGAACTGATGCGCCAGGTCTCGCCTTCCTTGACCAGTACACCCTGGTCGATCAACATGCGCACGATCTCCTCGACAAAGAACGGATTGCCCTCAGCCCGCCGCAGGATGGTATGCAGCAACGCGCCGGGCAGTTCGTGAGTCGAGAGTAGCTCAGAGACGAGCTCGGTTGTCTCATCGCCGGTCAGAGCGTCCAGGATGAGCGTAGTGAAGTTGGGCTGACCGGACCCCCAGTCGCGCCTGCGCTCCAGAAAATCGGGGCGGGCTATACAGATGAAGAGGACCGGGAAAGCAGTAATGCGCTCGGTCAGATACTCCAGCAAATCGAGTAGAGCTTCGTCAGCCCACTGCAAATCATCGATCACCAGGATCAGCGGCTGAATCTGAGCTATAGCTTCGAGCAAGACGCGACAGGCCCGCTGCATGGCCGCCTGGGGACCTCCCTTGCTGGCGTCTTTATTATACGCGCTACGCTGGATCTCGCGTCGTCCACCCCGGCCAGCTTCATCACGCGGGGCAACTCCGACGCTCTGCAGCAGCACGCCGGCAACCCGACCCACATCCTCGCCGCGTCTCGCCCGGCGCAGGGTATCGCGCACAAAATCGACGAAGCGCTGCTCTAACGCCTCCTGGCTTTCACCCTCGCGCACCCCGATCAACGAGCGCAGAATTTCGACCAGAGGCCAGTAGGTGATGCCCTCGCCATAGGGCGGGCAGTGTCCTTGCAGCACACGCGGCTCAACCTCTGTCTCCTCGCAGGTGGTGCAGCGGGCCGCCGCCTGCTCGCGCTCGATAAACTCGCGCACCAGGCGGGATTTGCCGATGCCAGGGGCGCCGAGCAAGGTAATCAGATGCGAGTGATGGGCATCGCGCACGCGAGCGTAGGTTGCGTGCATCAGGGTTAGTTCCAGCGAGCGGCCTACCATCGGCACCTGAAGTCCATCAATGCCGCGCGGGTGCTGAATGATCGCCTGATCAGGCGAGCGCAGGCCCTGAACCACCCAGGCGTGCAAGGGGGTTTCCTTCCCTTTCACCTGCAAAGGAGCCAGTGGATGAAACTCGAAGACCTCACGCGTGGCCTGATAGGTGCGCTCGCCCACCAGAATCGTATCGGGCATAGCCACCTGTTGCAGGCGCGCGGCCACATTAACGGCATCGCCGGTAATCAAAAAGTCCTGACGGGCGAAGCCACTGCCTGGCGTGGCCACCTCGCCGGTATTGATGCCAATGCGCATTTGCAGGCTCACGGCGGCGGGATCGCGCGCCAGACGCAGCTGGTTGAAACTACTAAGCGCGGCCTGCATATCCAGCGCAGCTCGAATAGCGCGGTCAGGATCATCCTCGTGCGCGATGGGTGCGCCGAAAACGGCCATTACCGCGTCTCCGATGTACTTCTCGACCGTGCCTCCATGCCGTCTGATCTGCTCGGCCATCAGATTAAAATACCCGGCCAGCATTGCACGCATATCCTCGGGATCAAGCCGGTCAGCCAGGGGCGTCGAGCCGGTGATATCCGCAAACATAATCGTGACCACGCGGCGCTCCTCCGGCGCGCTCAACTGGCTCGCGGCCGGATCCGCCCCACCGACAGAGGAATCGGCAGCAAAAGCCGCCGGCACACGATCCCGCGGTGCTAGAGGTTCCTGAACCTTCACAGGCGCGGCCAATGGAACCGTCGTGCGGCTGTTGGGAGTGCCCGTCACAAGAGAGATACCGCACTCAATGCAAAACTTTGCCTGGGGAAAGTTGGCCGTGCGACAATCTGGACAAACCAGAAAACGCAGGCCGCATTCCATACAAAATTTGGCTGAGGACGGGTTGATTGTCTGGCAGTTTGGGCAGCGCATATGTATCCTGTAAGCCCCTAACGCACTACTTACTCGTTCCGTTCGATCAATTCATGCCGATCTATTGTACAACAGAAGGCAAGTGTGGGCTAGCATACCAGGACGGAAAGGCGCGGGCAGGAGCCGAGGACAGGCGCACACCTTCATAAAAAACGAATGGTCTAGATATCTTGACATATACACCAGAATTACCTATGCTTAAAAAGAGAAGATGTTTGTAGACATCTGAGCGGCACAGTGTCTATGTGCTGGCTATTGACGTTGTATATTGTTTTATTTGTATGGATCAGCCTGCGTCTTGATCTGGCGCGGGCCGAGCACATTGTAGCAAGGAGAGCTACCATGTCACATACGTATCGTCGCCTTCTGTTCATCTCGCTTTCAGCCTTCCTGATTGTCCTGAGCGCCGGAGCGTTTCTCTTCTTCAACCTGACTTCAGCGGCTCATGCCGCCAGCAATCTCGTAACCAATGGAGGCTTTGAGACGGGAAATCTCTCTGGCTGGACCTGCGATGCTGGCGATACAGTTGTCACCAGCCCGGTTCACAGCGGCTCCTATGCCCTACAAATGACCCCCAGTGATTCAACCACTGGCCAGTGTACGCAAGACATCAGCGTTCAGGCCAGCACCGCCTACACGCTGAGCGCTTACGTCGACGGCCCTTACGCATTCCTGGGCATCAATGGCGGGGCCTCTAACTGGACCAGCAGCAGCAGCTATACTCAGCTTACAGTGAACTTCACCACCAGTTCTTCTCAGACGAGCATTACTATCTACGTGCATGGCTGGTATGCCCAGGGCAATGTCTATGTCGATGACGTGGCGTTGACCGGCCCGGCCGGATCGAGTACGCCCACTCCCACTCCGACCAACACGCCTACCCCTACGCCGACGCAAACATCGACACCAACACCGACCCCTACCCAGACCAGCACACCGACTCCCACGCCAACACCGTGTACCTCATGCGGTGGTGGTAGCCTGCCCGAACATGTGATCACCGGCTACTGGCAGGATTTCACAAACGGCGCGACTCCTCTGCGTTTGAGCGCTGTCAACTCCAACTACACCCTGATTGCGGTAGCCTTCGCCAATGCCGATCCGAATAATCCCGGCGGCGTAACGTTCAGCATCGATTCGGGCCTCTCTTCCGCACTGGGCGGCTACACAACCTCCCAGTTTATCAGCGACATCAACACCCTTCATTCAGAGGGGAAGAAGGTCATCATCTCGGTGGGTGGAGCGAACGGCACGATTAGCGTTAACGATGCGGCGAGCGCGTCAAATTTCGCCAATAGTGTCTACGGTCTGATGAAGACATACGGGTTTGATGGCGTTGATATCGATCTGGAGAATGGCATCAACGTCACCTACATGACCAGCGCGCTTCAGCAATTGTCCTCTCTGGCCGGGTCAAATCTGATCATCACGATGGCACCGCAGACGATTGATATGCAGTCAACCGGCAGCGACTACTTCCAGCTGGCTTTGAACATCAAGAATATCCTGACCATTGCCAACATGCAGTACTACAATTCCGGCTCGATGAATGGCTGCGATGGCAATGTATACTCCGAAGGAACCGAGGATTTCCTGGTTGCACTGGCATGTATCCAGCTAGAAGGCGGACTCAGCCCCAGCCAGGTTGGTCTTGGCCTGCCCGCCTCGACTTCGGCTGCGGGCGGCGGCTATGTCTCGCCATCAGTAGTCAATGCCGCGCTCGATTGCCTGGAGACAGGCAATAACTGCGGATCGTTTAAGCCGCCCAGGACCTGGCCAGGCATTCGCGGTGCGATGGACTGGTCAATCAACTGGGACGCCTCCAACGGCTACAACTTTGCGGACACCATCGGGTCTTACCTGAATACCCTGCCCTGAGAGTTCCTCCTTTCCCCAAGCAGAGCTATCTGCTTGGGGAAACCTCGCTTGTTCTGTCTGAAAAACAGAGAAAGCCACTTCAATTGAGCCGATCTGGAAGCCGTGAATACTAACTGAGCATGCTCCACTCCATCCCGTAGTTTCTCTCTGGAGAAATGAACTATACTCCGACCCCAACCCAGGGGATCACACCGAGAGGGCCTCGCGCGGGCTGTGCGAGGCCCCCTTTTACACCTGTTGCCAGAGATTACGTAGATAGGGCGCTGCCTGCGGGAGAATCACCTCCGGCTCCGCTATCTCAGGATGCCATTTTTTCTCCCATTCAAGGGAAAGGTAACCATCGTAGCCAGCGTGTTTGAGCACAGAGCAGATCTCGCGCAGGGGTACATCACCTTCACTCAGCAGGCAATAGGTCCAGGAGTGAGGGTCAGGATTATCTTCATTCAAACGGCTATCCTTGAGATGGACATAAGCGATGGTATCGCCCAATGTGGCCAGTGTTTGGCCAGGAGCTTCGCCGGAGCGATAGGTGTGGTGAGCATCCCAGAGCACTTTAACCGACGGGAGGGCTACAGCCCGCATAAGGGCCTGCACATCCTCACTCCTGGTCCAGGCATCGTGTGTCTCAAGCGCGACAGTGACGCCACACACGCTTCCATAGATACCGAGTGTGTACAGTACCTCTGCTGCTGATCCGAGCATGGCCGCGCGCGTGGTATTGGCAGGCAGCTCTCCTCCAAAGACACGTACAAAAGGTGCTCCCAGCTCGGCTGCCAGGTCGATCATGCGCATGCCTTCTTTGATAACCGTCGCGCATGCTTCTGGTGATCCCTGCACGATCCGGCACGAGGTATCCAGGCAAGCAATCTCGATCTCACGGGTCGCCGGGGCCTTGCGCAAGCGGTAGCGTGTCTCTGCTGGCACATCAGGCTCGATGGTCTGGCCATCTGCCAGGCGCCACTCGATTGCTTCATAGCCATAGCGCACTGCTGCAGCTACGGCCTCTTCGATGGTCCATCCGGGGCAGGCAAGAGAAGAGTAGGCAAGTTTCATAAACATCTCCTTTGTTTAAAGAGGAATGAGCGTATCTGGCAAGTTCTCTGCCGCGACCTGTAATTAGCTGATGGTAGATTGGCTAAAGGTTCAGACAAAGGGATCCCAGTCCAGGACTTGCGCCCGAACCTTTAGCCAACACCGGAGAGCGCAGGTCGGCGGCTGCCGCCTGCCCAGCGATCCCGGCCAGCGTGCCAGTGATCATGTGGAGATTGAGAATCGCGTCCGGCCACATAGGTCAGGTTGCCCGATACGCGTACCTACACAAAGGGCAGGCGAACCACTGGCGGTAACGCGACCGGTTCAGGCAGGACCAGACCCGGAGCGTTCATTTTTTCTTCAATTTGTATAGCCCTACAGAGCGAAAACAGCGACGATCAGACGTTCAATCAAGGCTGGAACGATGATTTGCAGCATCAACCCAAGCCCGCGTTTGAGCCATTTTTTCATCTCTTCTCTCCTTTCTCAGACAGAAACAGGATAGAAGGGAGTGGTGAGAGGAAACAAACGGCATGCATCCAGATGGGACACGGACAAGAAGAGAAGAGTTCCCTCACACGACTCGCACTTCATTCGGTTGTGCTCCGTAGAAGAACGTGCGAGGTGTGAGTGAGAACAAGAAAATGGAGCAGTTGCAAAGCTCGCTCTGTTATCAGGCTCTACTCTCGCACTCTACGGAGAAACGTCGATAGGTAGCACCATGTGGACGACGACTACCAGGGTCAGGGTCCATTCGGTTCCTCCTTTGAGCAATCTTTTATCTCCCCGCAGGGATAACCTTTACACTTAGAGTATAGAACGTGCCTGGAAACAACGTCAAGTGATTTGGATCAGAAGTCAGAGGGAGCCAGATCTTTTTCCTGGACTTCGGGAACAGCTATTGAGGCTCGCGGGTAAACTATTACTATGAGTAATGCGAAAGGAAAGGTAGCACATGGAATTCGAAGATTTTTTGGAACCTGAAATAGCTGTCACGGCGGCAGTAGTTGCGGCCATAGCTTCGCCTCGCGCCCGGAGCACCATACGCAAAGGTCTGGTGTACGGCATGGCCGGGGTGCTCTCGGCCAGCGAGGCGATTACTTCTTTTGCTCAGAACGTTCGTCACGGCGTCTGGCAAGCAGGTCAGGCGGCTACCCACGAAGTCCAGGACATGGTCGGGCAGGCGAAGGAAATGGAAAAAGGGACAAAAACACGCAGCGAGTCTGAAGCAACTACTCCCCAGCAGTGAACAACCGCGATAAACACGAAGGGAACGCTATCATCTCCAGAAGCGTTTTGAGGTGCCCGCGCTCACCTTTCTGAGTAAGGTGAGCGCGCAACCGCTCACAGAGAGGCTACCACCCTTTTAGCCCCCCTTTGCGAGGCGTGCCACAGCCAGCCCGGTAGCCTCTCCTCATTCTCCGTCAACTCCGCGAGACCAGGAACGTGCCGTTTCTAGAGATTTTTTTTGCCTGTAATTGCTCGGTAACTAAACAGGCCCACTATGTAGGAGAGGTAGGACACCGACCGTAAAACTGTTTCATGGCTATTATCGAGGAGAGATCCATTATGGAGCGTGTTGTAATTACCGGTGTAGGAGTTGTGGCTCCAGGTGGTGTAGGAAGAGAAGCATTCTGGGAGACACTTGTCACGGGCAAATCAACTTCTAGTCTTGTTCAGCTTGACGCCCCTGAGCAATTTCGCTCGCGGATTGCGGCTGCCGTTTCGGATTGGGAGCCTGGCCGCTTCGGTTTAACTGAAGAAGAACTTGCCAGAACGAGTAGACATATTCAGTTTGGATTGGTAGCTGCCGAGGAAGCACTGTCAGAGAGTCAGCTTGACCTGAGCCGTCTGGACCCTGCTCGTCTTGGCGTAGCGGCAGGGACAGCTATTGGCTCGACGCTGCGGCTTGAGCAAGAATATCTGGTGGTAAGCAAGCAAGCAACAGAGTTTACTGTTGATCCTACGCTTGCTTCACCATTCCTGTACCATGCAATGTCGCCCACGAGCCTGAGCGCGGAAATTGCGGCGAAGTTCCACGTCACAGGCCCCGTCGTTACTGTCTCAACAGGATGTACTGCTGGAATCGATGCCATTGCTCATGCGTTTGAGTGGGTACGCGATGGGGACGCCGACATCGTGATAGCCGGAGCTGCGGAAGCGGGGATCTGTCCCGTGAATATCGCTTCCTTTGACGCAATCAAGGCAACTTCGGACCGAAATGACCAGCCAGGAACCGCCTCGCGCCCCTTTGATCGTACAAGAAACGGCTTTGTTCTTGGGGAAGGAAGCGCATTTCTTATCCTGGAGTCACTGGATCATGCTTTCGGGCGGCATGCTCCTGTCATTTATGGAGAGATAAAGGGGTACGGAAGCTCTCTCAATGCTTACCATATGACAGGTCTGCAACGTGATGGCCTTGATATGGCCCAGGCTATTCAGGCTGCCATAGATGAAGCTGGACTTGAGTTGGGCGCAATTCACTACATTAACGCGCATGGGTCTTCAACGCGTCAGAATGATATCCACGAAACCAACGCCATTAAGGCCGTCTGGCACGAACAAGCATATAGTATCCCTATCAGCTCCATCAAATCAATGATCGGGCATTCGCTGGGAGCTATAGGCGCGATAGAAGTCGCAGCCTGCGCTCTGATGCTCCAACGCAGATGCATTGCGCCCACGATCAATTATTCTACACCTGACCCAGAATGCGATCTCGATTATGTTCCTAATGTAGCCAGGGATGTAGCAATGCAGAACATGGTCTCGACCGCCAGCGGCTTCGGTGGCTTTCAATCGGCTCTCGTACTCTCAGCTTTTTAGGAAAGGGTGATGGATATGTCTGTTGTTATCACCGGAGTTGGCGTTATAACCCCTGCCGGCATCGGCATCTCGGATTTCTGGGAAGGGATGACGAGTGGACGGTCATGTATCTCGCCTATCACTCTTTTTGACACAACGAGGTTTACGAGCAAAGCTGCCGGGACAGTGGCAGGATTTGAGCCGGCGGCTTTTTTGGACCCACGTATTGTCGCACAGACAGATCGCTGGACTCAATTTGATTTAGTCTGCGCCAAACAGGCCATCGAAGATGCCGGCCTGGCGCTTCAAGACGAGGATCCGACAAGGATCGGGGCGGTCTTCGCGGCCGGAACCGGCGGGAATGGATACGGCCAGCAACAATTGCACATTTGTAGATCACAGGGTCCAAAATTCGTAAGTGTCTATTTATCCATTGCCTGGTTTTACGCCGCAAGCATAGGGCAGGTCTCTATCCGTAACAATATTCGCGGTTATGGCCGAAATATCTGTGCAGAGGCAGCAGGCGGTCCGATTGCTGTAGGGCATGCAGCCAAAGTAATCACGCATGGGCTGTGTGATGTCGTCGTAGTCGGCGGTTCTGAGGCCCCGCTCACACCGTACACATTTGCATCTCATCAAGCTTCGGGGCTTCTTTCATCAGACAGTGGGCCCTATCCTTATCGCCCCTTTGATGCCACACATTCGGGGACAATCGTAGGCGAAGGAGGAGCGGGCTTTTGCCTTGAGAGCAAAGAACACGCCTTGAAACGCGACGCCCACATTTACGCAGAGGTTGCGGGTTGGGGACAGTCATTTGACGGGGTGCTTACACGTGGACCGGCCAGCGATGGCAAAGAATATGCCCGTGCGATAACCCAGGCCTTGCAGATGGCCCGGCTCCATCCATCGGAGATCGACTGGATTATCTGCGATGGACTGGGGACAGAGGAAGGGGATAGATCTGAAGTAACAGCCCTGCGATCTGTATTTGGTGATCTTCTCACCACTATCCCGGCCTCTGCACCAAAATCGATGATTGGACGCTTATTCAATGGAGGGTCAACAGTAGATATTGCCTCGGCGCTCCTGGGTATGGAGTCAAACGTTGTCTTGCCCACCGTGGGATTTACTCAACCCGATCCTGGCTACGAGATCGATTGTGTTCCCAATCAAGCTCGCTCCAGGCATTTACGCAATGTGCTTGTGGGGGCACGTGGCTTTGGCGGCTATAACTCGGCTCTCGTTTTGAAACGTCCTGCTTAGCCCGTCTCAAGCACACGGTTCAGCCTTGTCCGACCACCTATCTATGAAGAAAGGAGCTTACAGTGATCGCATCTGTTCATCGTTCTACCGTAGAGCCACTGAAGCAAACGCGCGGGGGACGCTTGCAAGTGCTGCTCAGTACGAAAACAACAGGCAACACGGCCGGTTTTCTCGGAACGCTCGCTCTCCTTCCAGGCGAAGTGTTTTTGAGGCATTACCACCCTTACAGTGAAGAATGCTTCTATGTCATTAAGGGCGAGGTCACGGTTGAAGGAGATGAGAACACCATTGTTGCAAATGAAGGGACAGCCGTATTTTTGCCTAAACGTGAACCGCATCGTTTGCGCAACAGGGGGAACGAGGAAACCATCCTGGTATTTTTCTGTTCTCCCCTGGCTCCTTCGCCCGCAGAAGGACATGTCCTTCTGGAAGAGCAGGCGCCAGCATACGTGTAAAAGGGAGCTGTAGCACTGGCGAGGAGCAGAGGAATGAACTATACGCTATCTGATAAAGAAACGGCCATAAATCTGGGTTTAGCTGGCAAGCGAGCCCTTGTCACGGGGGCAAGTGACGAAATCACACAGGCAATTGTGAGCGCCTTACTTCAGCAAGGAGCCGCAGTTGTAACCGCCTATGAACACGAGGGCAAAGCCAGAGATGCTCTAACCGTGGAATTGGAACAGCTTCCTGACGGCAGTTTTGCGCTTCAGACAAACTTGAGTGATGAACAAGCGGTTGCCCGTATGGCAGAATGTGTTCGCCAGAAGTTCGGGCAAATCGATATTGTGGTAAACAATGCCTCTATCATCAGCCATGCCCCAATCCAGGAGTTAACTCTCTCGACCTGGCGGGAAACTTTGGACGCCAATCTCACCGGCATCTACCTGGTTACACGAGCCGTGCTTGACATGCTGACGCCAGGAAGCTCGGTCACTAACATTTCCGCATGCCTGGCAGCAGTGGGTATGCGAGGGAAAGCACATTTTACAGCAGCGAAGGCTGGTGTGATTGGCTTTACCAGGTCGGTATGCAAGGAATTAGGCACGCGAGGTATTCGTGTCAACGTTGTCGCGCCCGGCGTCATCGGAACCGGAGAAATGGGGGAACTTTCACCGGAGCAGCGCGGGCGTTACGCCTATCTTGCAGCTCTGGGTCGCCTGGGGCGGCCTGAAGAAGTGGCTGCCGCCGTCCTCTTCCTGGCCAGCGACTTATCCAGTTTCATCACAGGAGCAACGATCCCGATTGACGGAGGCGTTGGAGGCATTGCAGCCTTCTAGCCTCCCTTAGCGAAACCTCGTCTTTTTTACGTTTAAGGAGCAAACAAATATGGCAACCTATGTCTTAGTTTTCGGCAGATTACACAATCTGGAGGATAAAGAGGCGTTCGAGGCAGCTTTTGAACAGGTAAGTCGTACAGTCGTAAGCAGTGCCAAAGGCATTATCCGAGACGAGCTCATCCATGATAGCAGTGACCCGTATGCCTATATCATGCTGAGTGAGTGGGAAAGCAAAAATGCGTGGGCTACCTGGCAGAGCGCTCCAATACACGAAATACAGGTGGGTTCGCTGCGGCAGTACTGGCAAGGTCAGGGGGTAAAAGTTTGTAACACAGTTTTTTGCGTCGAGAAGGCAGATATCGAAAAAGAGCAGAGCCAGGTCGCTTGATGTAGTACTGCCAGAAAGTGGCAAAGCAGGCTCTGCTGAATGAGAAATTTCAGAGGAGGATCGCTCATGTTACACACACAGCAAGAAGATATCGACAACTTGTTGCGGCCGGAGTATCTGGCAAATCCCTATCCTGTATTCAAATACTTGCAGGCCAACGATCCGGTTCGCTGGAACCCTCATCTCAACGGCTGGATGATTTCGAGCTATGACGATGTGCGAGCGCTCCTGCAAGATTCGCGTCTCTCGGCAGCTTCACCCTTTGGTTATCTTTTTAAGCGTCAACTGACCGAAGAGGAGCAAGCGGCCGTTAACTTTATTCGCCCCTACGTCGAACAGTCTCTCTTAAACATGGACCCTCCACACCAGACACGCCAGCGAGCCATTCTGGGCGCAGCCTTTACCACGCGGAGACTGGAGCAAATGAGAGTTCGCGTCCAGGAATTTGCCGATGAAATAGTGGATGAGATAGAGACAAGCGGGAAAATTGAACTCCTGCATCAGTTTGCTTTTCCCTTGCTTTTTAAGGTCATCTTTGCACTGCTAGGTATCCCGGCTGAGGCTCACGCAGAGGCCCGCCGGCTTTTTAACGAAGCGTCTGGCTTAATTATCAAGGTAAATTCGACGCCCTATCCTGCCTCTGAGCACCTCCTACGCTTCGCGGAGAACCTGCGGGAAACGGAAGACCTTATCAGGCCATATGTTGAGGAACGGCGCCTGCAGCCACAAGGGGATCTTATCAGCATCATGGTAGAGGCGGAGAGGCAAGGGAAGCTCAGTGAGAAAGAAATCTTCGTGCTCTGTTCTCAGCTCGTCTTCGCGGCTCATGAAACAACAGCCAACGCTATCTGCACCGGCATGTTCTATCTGTTGCAAAATCCTGCTCAACTGGAGCTTCTACAAACGAAACCGGATATTCTCCCTCTCGCTGTGGAAGAAATCCTGCGTTACAGCGCGCCGGGACAAATGCGGCCACGCATCGCGCGTGAAGATATGGAGATCAGAGGGAAGCGGATTCAGAAAGGGCAGCGGATTTTCCTTATGTTAGCAGCAGCAAATTTCGATGAAGAACATTTTGCTTGCCCACATATGTTGAACGTCGAGCGCCCCAAAAAAGAACAAATCATGACGTTTGGCCACGGCATTCATTACTGCTTAGGGGGCCCTCTGGCACGCATCGAATTACAGGTGATTTTTCCGACGCTTTTCAAACGCCTCCCAGGACTTAGATTAGCTTCTTCCGCCGTACAGTGGCGTCCGAACTTTCTCCTGCGGGGACTTGTAGAGCTGCCCTTGGAATTTGATCCTCCGGCCGCGGCCTTAGACGCGAGTTCAAGCGATGCTGCTTAATCGGAAAGAAAAGAGGATGAGTATGTCGTCTCCAGTTGTGCTCATTAACGTCTTTGAAGTGCCTGCCGGCACGGAGAGTGACTTTATTGAGTGGTGGAAGCGCAGCTCGGAAGCCATGAAGAAGGAACCAGGCTTTATCGATGCCAGGCTTCACCGGAGCCGGAAACCTGACGCACGTTTTCGGTTTATCAATGTCGCTCATTGGGAAACAGAGGAAGCTCTCGACCTGGCTCGTTGCAGGAACAAAGACGTTCTTCAATCTCTCCAGCAAGGTAGAGGATTTCCTGCGACCTACGAGGCCGTATTGCAATACTAAAGCAGGGTTTCTCAGCGTGTCTTAGCAGGTAAACGTTGTCATCAACATCATGTAGAAAAAGGAGCAAAAGAACATGGATATCTCCATTGAACGAGAGATGCCACAAACAAGTGAAATCGCACGCAAAATCGTCATGGACGTGCAAGATATTACGAAGGTCCTTCCTTTCGCTCACGGGCACATCGAGATTCTTAAAGGCATTAGCTTTCAAATTTTCAGCGGAGAGTTTGTCTCCATTGTAGGGCCTTCCGGTTCAGGGAAAAGCACCCTGCTAGGGATTATCGCCGGCTTGGACAATCCTACCACCGGCCGAGTACTGATCGATGGCATCGATATTACACACCTGAGTGAAGGGAAAATGGCAGCGGTACGTAACAGCAAGATTGGTATGGTCTTCCAGGCATTCAACCTGATTCCAACCCTGACCGCTCAAGAAAACGTCGAGATCCCGTTGTATGTTGGCAAACATAAAGGCACGCCCTCCGCACGAGCGAGAGAATTGCTGACTCTGGTTGGCCTCTCCCACCGCTTCAATCACCGACCAAATCAGCTCTCCGGTGGCGAACAGCAGCGCGTCGCGATTGCGCGTGCATTGGCGACCGATCCCGCTTTCGTGATCGCCGATGAACCAACAGGTAATCTTGATGCCAAAAACGGTGAAAACGTGCTCAACCTGATCGCCGAATTACGCGCTCAGACCGGCAAGACCTTTATCATCGCTACTCATGATCCTAAGGTTGCATTGCACGCGGACCGCCGCATTTCTATTGTGGACGGGCAAGTCGCAAAAACCGATTTTGCGAGCGGTGTGGCCGCGCACTAGCGGGACCGGAAGGAGAAGAAAACGATGAAAATCTCGCTTTACTTCAACTATACCGCGCGTGCGTTGTTCCGGGGCGGGCAACGCACTATCCTCGCGGTGTTCTGTGTCGCCGTAGGTGTGATGGCAGTAGTCTCGCTGCAACTTGTGGGCCTGATGCTGCAAAACGCACTCACGGCTAATGTCCGCGCGACCAATGGAGGAGATATCGCAGTCAGCACGCCAGGTGTCCCGCTCAAGCCGAGCGACCTGGCCTTTTTCGACCAGCTCAAAAGCGTTGGAACCATCAGCAACTATACAGCGGTGATCACTGCCACTGGTGGGCTGAGCAACACGGCTACCTCGCTCCAATCTTTTCACGTCGAGGCAGTTGACGCCAATAACTTCCCGCTGGTCGGCTCGCCCACGTTTGTTAGCCCCAACAACGGCACAGTGAGCAGTTTGCTGGTGGGAGATCAGATACTTGTCACACAAAGTTTCCTCGACCGCTACCAGAAGCAAGTGGGCGATACGTTCAATTTGTACGTTAAAACGAACGAGAGCACCGGTCAGACTTTGCCCGTAACCATTGCCGGGGTTATCGCTAACACGGGTACCTTTGCCCAATCGGGCAATCTTGTGCTCATCTCAGCGCAATACTACCTGGCCTCAGCCCCGACCTCGCTCGCCAATTATAATCTGGTCGATGTGACTACGGCGAATCAGGCTCAGACAGATGCCGCAGTTAAGGCCATTACTGCGCAGTTTCCCCTGGCCAGCACCCAGACAGTGGCGGATGTCCTGAATACACAAAAGTCTACTCTCAACTTGATCAACACCTTTCTAGAGATCGCTGGCCTGCTTGCTCTGTTGATCGGAGGCGTCGGTATTATTAATACGATGCAGGTTTTGCTCTCGCGGCGTAAAACTGAGATTGCCATGCTCAAAACGGCAGGCTACCGGCGCCGAGATCTCTTCCTGCTCTTTGGCCTGGAGGCCAGTCTGCTTGGATTGGTTGGCGGAATTCTTGGGTCCGCCGCAGCTACAGGGGTAAGCTACCTCGTTCGCGGCCTGCTGGGGAATTTTGGCCTTAATGTGCTCTACACCCTGAACATTCCAACGCTGCTCGGCGGTGTAGTCATGGGTTTCGCCACTGCGCTGATTTTTGGTCTGCTGCCGATTGTTCAGGCAGCCAATGAGCGTCCAATCCAAGTGATCCGCGATGAGGCGCACAGAAGCGTTGGCAGTAAAGCCTTGACGCTGCTGCTGCTGCTGATCCTCTCGGCGCTCTTCTGTCTGCTAGCGACATTCATTCTCAACGGAAATATCGTGCTGGGCCTTATGGCAACGTATGGCGGGCTGGTGTACCTGCTGGTGCTGGGCGGCATCTTCAGCTTGCTGATCTTTGCCATCAGCAAATTGCCTGTTCCTGAGCGCTTGAATATCAAGCAGGCTGGTCTGGTTCTGGCCGGCCTGGTGGTCTCAGCTGCGGTGTACCAGGTGCTGCCGGTGTTCGGCCTCTTCTTGCTGGCAGGCTCGTTATCAGGCCTGGTAGTCGTGTTTCTTCCGCGCAACTGGAAAGTCAGCACCAGGCTGGCTTTGCGTAACCTGGGCAGACAACGTATCCGCACTATGACTACCGTGCTGGCTATGTTTATCGGTGTGTACGGCATTGGGATGGTCATTGGCATGACCGACGTGATGCAAACTCAGACGATTAATGTATTAAACCGGAATGCTCCTTATAACCTTGTTGCCACAACCACGGGGGCTGAGAGCAGCACGCTTCAGGCGGGATTGTCTAGCATTCCTGGTCTCTCTAGCAGTCGCGAGGATCCCTTTGTCGCCGCGCAGCCCAGGGCGGTCAACTCTCAACCCATCCAGCAAGTGCTGGGCAGTGGCCTCCAGCAAAATATCAGCTTACTTGGCGGGATTGAGGGCTATAATCCGGGACAGAGCATACCCGGCCTGACAATTGAGAAGGGACGTAACCTGAACGCCAGCGACGCCAATACGAATAATGTGCTCGTCAGTGCCCTGCTGACCGGTGAAAGCTGGCTGGGGGTCAACCTCAAGCTTGGCGATACCATTGAACTGGCCAGCCCGGATGGCAAAACGGTGCGGACCGTCACGATTGTAGGAATTGTAGCAATATCGACCAGCTACGAGACGCTGGGAAAAGTGCTGGCTCCTGAGTCGGTAGTGAACGCCCTCAGCGCGGGGTCCAGTACCACGACAACGGTCTTCTACCTGAAAGTTCCGCCTAAGCAGATGAACCAGGCACTGGACGCGCTTGGCAGGCTTGCGCCCAATGCCTCAGTGCAAGACCTGACCGGGAGTGCAACCTCCTTCCTTCAGCAGCTCAGCAGCATCCTGGATCTGGTGGTCACGATTGCCTCACTCTCGATGCTGGCGGCGCTAATTATTATTGCTAATGCTGTGGCTCTGGCAATGCTGGAGCGCAGGCGTGAGCTGGGTATTCTGAAATCAGTTGGCTACACCAGCATTAGCGTGCTGCGTGAGTTTCTGATTGAGAATGGCATCATTGGCGGCCTCGGCGCGTTTGTCGCCATGCTGATAGTCTCTGCTGTGATTGTTGTGTTTAGTCAGCAGCTCTACAAGATGGCACTCAGTATGGAGCCGTGGCTGGTGGTATGCCTGATCCTGGGTCCGGCGCTGCTCGCGCTGCTCACGACTGCTCTGGTTTCCTGGAAACCTGTGCGTGTGCGCCCATTAGCCGTTCTGAGATATCAGTAAGGATATCAGTCAGAACGAAGACATAGTGAGAAATGAGCGTCCGCCCTTGGATGCTCATTTCTTTGATGCTCATTTCTTCCACGAACGACTTTCTCTGCTTGTAACTGGTCGGGAAGAGATTCTCCGTAAACTTTTATCAGGGTCAGTAACAACAAGTAAGGAGAAAACGTCATGTTGCCACTATCCGTTATTATTCCAACCCACAATCGCGCAGATCTCCTGGACAAAACATTGCATTCGCTCACCTATCAGTCAAAAACAGACTTCCCGATCATTCTTGTTGATCACGGGTCAACAGATGATACAGAGGCCGTCTATCGGAAATATAAAGATAGGTTGCGTGTATCGTATTACAAGATTCCCAGAGAGGGGTATGCTCCTGCGGTCGCCAGAGACTTTGGCGTAAAGAAGATAGAAACTCCACTTCTTGTCTTCCTTGATTGCGGAACCGTCGTGCCAACACGGTACATTGAGGCTCACATGGCGTTTCATCATCGTTACACCAATTATGTAGGCATTGGGTTGCGACATGGATATCGCGACCTGGGAACAGGCTCGCAATATATTCTAGAGAGTGCAGAGTCCTACGGAGATTTAGCTCCTTTGTTGGGCCAGAAGGGACGCGATCAAGCAGAAGCGGAAATACCCCTGCACGATGTGCGCACAGGCATCGACCTGGAGAACGCCTGCATGCCCTGGTACTTTGGCTGGACCACCAATCTCTCTCTCCCAAAAGAGGCGTATCTCTCTGCCGGAGGGTTTAACCTGGAACTCAAGGGATGGGGCTACGAGGATATCGATCTGTGTTATAAACTCTACAAGCAAGGTCTGAAATTTGCCTTTGTCCAGGACGGATGGAGCATTGAACTTCCTCAATCGCGTCTTCCATACAAGGAGCGCCTTGAAAACGGTCGCGATAATATGTTTCATTGTTACCAGAGGCAGCGTAGTCTAGCTTTAGAGTCCCTGCTTCTAGCTGTAGGACTGTTACGTAAAGCCATCGCCGCGTATCGCGCCCTCCCTACAACAAGCGAGGAAACATTCTCAGCCGTTGCGGGCGAGATACGCACGCACTTTCAGTACTTCCAGCAGGCAGAGGATCTGTTCCGCTATCTCACAAAGGTAGGGCAGGAAAGGGTCGCGTGTCCCCCCATACCAGATCGGGTACGCTCCCAGTTGACACAACCAACCTTGTTTATAGGAGGCACGGGCCGGGAAGCTGAAGATTACGACTATCTCACGCTGATCGACGAGAACTATAGCTCAACCCCCTCTGTCTGGTCCTGCTGTGGAATTCTTATCCCTCTCCCCGATCAATCCCTCGGAACGGTCATTGTTTCGGACATCTGGAAGAGACTTGACTGGACACCCTCTTATGCTTTTGCCCTTCCCGGAGTATCATTGCTAGAGTTCTTGATCTCAGAAATACAGCGCGCAGCCAAAAAAGCCGTTTTTCTGGATTCACTCCCTGCTTCGCCGGATTGCCCCGGCGTCTCAGTAGAGACACTCGAAAGCCTGTGCAAGAAATACGGCCTTCCGTTTGAAATCGTTTCGCTCTCTCAGCCGGTCGGAGCAAAATCCTCTGTTTCTTGAAATGGACCTGGCAGGAAGTTCCAGCCAGTAGTGTGCTTCACAAAATATGTGTAGTATAATCAATGCAAATTAGTACTTGTGCTTCCTGCCAGGTACATCTTTATATGAGCAACGTCTTTTGTAGTTAAAGAAGGAGCCTTTATGGTAAGCACCGAGACTGCTGTCAGCACTCGTAGCACAACGTCACCACGCCTGCGTGGATTGACTATCGTTATTCTCTTTCTCCTCGCTATACAATTTGTGCTTGGAATGGCGACGAATCTTTTCGTTACTATTCCTTCCGATCATCCAGGCGCCAATCCGCCTGAGTACTTTTCGGGCCTTTTTCATAGCATGACCTGGGCGGTTACTTCCTCTCCCTTGTGGCTACTCCTGCATGCCAGCCTGGGACTATTGCTGGTCGTTTTGACACTCGTTATGCTCATCTCTGCCATTGTAGCGCGCAAGGGGAGCTGGATCACCGTCGCAGTCATCGGTTTTATCGGCGTATATAGCGCAGGTTTTAATGGCGGGAGTTTTTTAAACTACAATTACGACATCAATTCCTTCTTCATGGCCGTCGGTTTTATTGTGGCTATGACGGCCTATAGCTTCGGTCTTGCCATAAGGAAATAACCGGGCTTCCAGAACTCGACGGAGGAGCAAACGAGAGAGGCGAGCACTCAACGCTCGCCTCTCTTGCCTCTCTTTTCTCGTCTGCTTTTAGGGGGATGCAGGCTAGCCTCACCCAACCCCACCGGCAGATGTGATGAGTCGGCGCTGCTCTTCTGAGACAGATAAGCGACCCAGCAGGCAGGCCAGAGCCTGCTCAAGTACCTGCTCGGTATCAAGAGCGGCCGTTTTGCACCTCCATCCTACAAAACCATCTGGCCGTACCAGTACTGCCCCATCGGGACTTACCCCATAGGTATCAAGAAAACGACCATCGATATCGATGAAGTCTCCCTGCCTCCCGATGCGATAGATATCCAGCGGGAGACCCATCCGCTCCGCGACACTACGGGCTACCTCTCGCCAGGCTTCGCCCTCCGAAGCAGTAAGTAAGACAAAGTGTTTGCCGAACAGATCGAGCGTCGAAAGTGCCCCTCCATTCCGCTGCAGGATTATATGCGGAGCATGGGTTCCGGGCCTCCCAGTTGGACAGTGGGGATTCTCATAATATTCGTGATCGTTGGGGTCGCACGGGAGAGCTGACGAGTGATACCGATAGCCAAAAGCGACCGCATCATAGTCCACTGGAGGGGCAGACTGTTGACCGGCATGCGGAGAAGCGAAACGAGCAAACATAGCAAAGGCTTGCTCAACCGTCAATCGGGCGACCGGTTGACGTTCCTCAGTGTAGGTTAGGAGCAGTTCGGGATGGGCAATTCCCTTGATTACCAGAGCCAATTTCCAGGCGAGGTTATAGGCATCGGCGACGCCGGTATTGGCGCCAAAAGCTCCGGTAGGAGGTGTGACATGCGCTGCATCGCCGCAGAGAAACACATTGTCCTGCTGGAAACGCTCGGCCACCCAGGCTGCAACTTCCCAGGGGGTGACATTCACGATCTGGACCGGTAAATCTGGTATGCCGATAGCTGCGCGTACCAGCTCGACGCCGCGTGCACCGAGAAACTCTTCTTCTCGGTCTCCCCTCTCCGGGTAGTAGGTAGCGTACAGGCCGTAGCCGCGACCCTCCCCGCGAGCAAGTATGAGCGTCCCTCCTCGTATAGTTGGATTATTCACGAAACAAATGGCGATCCGCCGCCCGCGAAATGCTTGCCGCAGGTCAGCGGAGAAAAGAATGGTGAGCTGGTGCCCTTGCACGCCGGGTCCCTGCACTCCAATGCCGAGTTGCTGGCGAATGACGCTGCGATTGCCATCGGCTGCAACAAGGTAACGCGCTCGTACAGTGCGTTCACTGCCTGTTACGCAATCCCTGATCACTGCGTTTACCCCATCCATATCCCGCTCAAATGAGACCAGTTCCGTATGAAAGCGCAGATCTCCCCCCAATTTTGCCGCATGTGCTTGCAGGATTGGTTCTATGATATCCTGGCCCGTAATGCTCCCCTGAACAGGGCTGAGATCACTTTCAGTAGCGTCTTGCGTGATCCAACCAAACTCCTTGCCGGCCAGACTCTCTGCCTGCAACACGCTACTCTTTCGATAAGCCGGGGGTTCTTCTCGCCGAATAGCCTCCTCAGCACCAACCGAGCGGAACAGCTCCATCGTGCGCATATTGAAGTTGAAGGCACGTGGATGTGGCGAGATCCCGTCGTGACGCTCTACCAGCAATGACGGAACGCCGTGCCAGGAAAGAAAAAGCGACATGGAAAGACCAACCAGGCTGCCACCTACAATCAGCACTGGCGTCGTTTCATCGTATCTGGGCTCGCGTGTCTGTGTATCGTTCATATGCTCATTCCCCATTAGCTCAGCCTGTATAGGTAATGGACGCTAACCAGGCTGAGGGCCTATACTCACCTATGCTCAATTCAAAACAGCTTGCCTCAATAGCATTGATGCGCCACTCTTCCTGGAAGATGGAGTAGATCTCTGCCTGTGATATGCCTCGCGGACCAAAACCATGAGGAAGCGTTTCGCTGAAACATAAGAGAAAGTACGACCCTCCAGGTTTGAGGACGCTTTTCAGGCCATTCACGAACACCACCCGTTCTTCGTCCGAGAAGTTATGAAGAAGTCCACTATCCGTCACCGTCTCAAACGTTTTCCCTAACTCTTGCAGGGCAAGAGCGTCAGCTACCTGAAACGTCACATTCAATCCACGCGCGAGAGCTTTTTCACGCGCCTTTTTAATCGCCAGGGGAGAAATATCAACGCCCCATGTATCGTGCCCCCGTTGAGCGAAGTACAAAGCGTGCTCACCTGTTCCGCACCCCACGTCGAGCACAGTTCCCTGGATCTTGCCAGCCTGGACCAGGTCTACGAACGCCTGCTGTGGGTGATCGATATCCCATGGTGCGACACCCTCGTAAGCTGAATCAAAGCTGGTGAACAATTGATGCTTAACAGTCATTCCGGCTTCCCTTCTGTATGAAGACTAAGGATTTCTCGTTTTCAGGTACACACGAGAGCGGCCCTGAAGGTGCTCATAAATCAAACCGGCGAACGTCTGCTGGTGCAGTTTCCTCCTGACAGAGCATGCCGGACAGAACTTCCAGTCTACTCACCTCACCTGTAAGAGCCTGGTTAGGGCAGTGAAGCATCCTGCGGTTAAAGCAGCAAACAGAAGAGGGTTACAGTCCTCAAACTGATTGAAAGGATGCAAGGAGGTCTCTTATGTCCACTCCCCTTATGCCCGGCGCTGAGCCAGTTTCCATCGCCGAGGGCACACGCGGTGGCGTGTTGCTGCTTCACGGCTATACAGCCACGCCACAACAACTCCGCAATTGGGCTATGGCTTTCGCACGAGCCGGCTTCGCGGTGGAAGTGCCACTATTGCCAGGTCATGGCACGTTAGCCGAGGAACTGGCCGAGACCAGCTGGTCTGATTACGTTGACTGCGCGGATGCCTTTTACAAAAAACTCGCTGCGCGTCATCAGCAGATCTTTGTAGGAGGGCTATGTACCGGGGGAAACATCGCTGCGTGGATGGCTATACGGTACCCTGCCACAACAGCCGGTCTGATGGTCATCAACGGCCATTTCAAGAACAAGGCACCTCGCGGTGGAACGGTTGATTCCTTGCGAGAGCTACTCAAAACCGGCAAGCGATTTTTTGAGTGGCCTACCCTTCCTAAACAAGTGGAAGACCCGCAGGCCCCTCCCATACTCGCTTACAACAAGATTCCCATCGCCCCGATGCTGTCATTGGGACCTGCGCGGATCGAACTATGTCAGCATCTTGGCGAGATCTTTTGCCCCGTTCTCGTCTTTGTGAGCCTGCTCGGCTCTGACGCAGACCCGGATAATCGGTGGTTTGAGAACGTATCAGGACCGGCTGAGCGCATCGTACTTGAGCGTAGTAACCATGTGGCCACCCTTGACTATGACAAGGAGGTCGTTTTTGAGCGCTCCCTGGCATTCGCTCTCGCTATCAGCGAGGCCAGACACGAACAGTCGCCGAAGGATATTGCCTACAGCCAGGCACAGGGGTTTTAAGCCATGCTGCCGACGTCAGATCTTCTCAAAAGGAGAACGCACTATTTGAGCAGACCGCTGTAGTTATCGGAACAAAAACGGTTTTTCTAGAGAAAGAGAGGGTGTATGTGATGGTATCCACTTCGCAAAATGCCCCTGCCATTGAGGTCCGTAACCTTGTTAAACGCTATGCTAAAGCTGCAATTACAGCGATAGATGATATATCTTTTACTGTTCAGCCTGGTGAGATCTTCGGTTTGCTAGGACCAAATGGCGCAGGGAAGACAACCGCGATTGGTATCTTAACTACCAGTATTATTCCCACCGGTGGTACCGCGCATATTATGGGGATTGATGTCGCTCGCAATCCCTTCGGCGTCAAACAGCGGATCTCAGTTGTCCCTCAAAGGAGTAATCTCGATCAACATTTGAAGGTCCGCGAAATTCTGACCTTTCACGCCAGCTACCATGGGATACCGAGGGTAGAACGCAACGCTCGCGCCGATGTACTTCTGGCAGAATTTGGCCTTACAAAGCGCAGCAAAGAGCTAGTGAGCAATTACTCAGGAGGTATGGCTCAGCGGGTCATGATCGCCCGTGCCTTAATGCATACGCCAGATGTGCTGTTTCTTGACGAACCAACCAACAATCTCGACCCTCAAACACGGTTCTTTCTCTGGGAGCGCATTCGTGCGCTGCAAAAGCAGGGTATAACCATCCTACTCACGACGCATGATATGGAAGAGGCGAGCCGCTTGTGTGATCGGATTGCCATTATGGATCATGGACATATCCTCGTCTGCGATACCCCCGGCGGCCTGGAGGCACTGATTCCTGGAGGAACAACGCTCGAACTGCGGGTCAACGTCCCAGAGCGCACGCTGGTAGCAGCCGGACAAAGCGACGCTCAGGCAAGCCCGCTATCAGCCGCGCCGCAGCTCCATCAAGCCTTCGGTTCGCTTCCGGGAGTGACCAGAGTAGAAGAGATTCACGATCCGAAGGAAGCAGAGGATCAGGCGCGGATATCCGTATTCCGTCTCTATGCTGAAGACGCATCAGCTCTCATTCCTCAGGCCATCAATCTTATCGCAGAGTGGAATGCTGAACTCCGCGATTTACACCTGACCCGTCCCAGCCTGGCGGATGTCTTCATTTACCTGACAGGAAGGAATTTACGCTCATGAAGATAATTACGACCTCTTCTTTTCAGGAAAAGCCAGGAAGCAAAGCAGTTTCGCGTTCGAGAAGTCGTACCTCTATCATGCTGATCGCATTCTGGCACACAATGCGCCGCGATATCATGGTCACTGCCCGCGGATTCGTTCCATTTCTTATGCAAGTGCTGGTGATGCCTTTCTCTCTCCTCATCGTTTTTGGCAGGATCCTACCGGGTGTTGGAACAATGGGACAGTTATATCCGGCAACCTTCTTCCCCGGAGTGGTTGCTCTTACTATTTTCATGGCGAGTCTCCAGGGCATCTCACTATCGCTCATGCTAGACCTGGACTATAGCCGCGAAATAGATGATCGCTTGCTCGCCCCGGTTCCGATCAGCCTGGTTGCTGTGGAAAAGGTCGCCTTTGCCGCGGTACGCGCCATGACGGCAGGGATTCTTACCTTTCCCCTGGCGTACTGGGTCTTAGGCAGCGGATACCAGGTGCGAACCGACGCTCTTGTCCCTCTCTTTGGCATTATGCTGCTCTACGCCTTATCCAGCTCAGCGCTGGGCCTCTTAATCGGCTCAGGGCTTTCGGCAGATAAGATCTATTTACTCTTTACACTGGTCTTTAGCGCGACCATGTATACGGGATGCGTGTACTATACCTGGAGCTCTATCAGTTCGATCAAGGTGCTTCAGATAATTACGATGTTCAACCCATTAACTTACGCCTCTGAGGGATTGCGTTACGCAATGGTTCCTCCCATCGATGGGCAGGTCGCTACTACCCTGCCCATCGGATGGGCACTGCTAGGGCTCAGTGCTTCATTCGTCATCTTCCTTACTATCGGCATACGGATATTCCACAAACGAGTGATCTCGTAGAAAAAAGTTGTTCTGGTGTAGATAAAGTCCAGAGGAGAAAAGCGATGCGCGAAAAAAAGATCCTGGTAACGGGAGGCTCGCGCGGGATTGGAAGAGCCACAGTGCTCGCCCTGGCACAGTCTGGCGCACAGGTAGCCTTTACCTACAGCCGTAATCAAGCGGCTGCCGAAGAGGTCCTCTCTGAAGCAGTTGATGCAGAAGGGCGTGTGCTTGCCATACGGGCGGATGTGCAAGATTTTGGTCAGGCAAAACAGGTAGTCGAGGACGTGCAAAAGGAACTCGGCGACCTCGATGGCCTGGTCCTCAACGCAGGGATTACTCGCGACGGCTTACTGGCAATGATGCCAGAGGAGAATTGGGATGAGGTTATTGCAACCAATCTCAAAGGCGTCTTTAACTACGCGCGAGCAGCGATTTATGGCATGATACGTCAGCGATCAGGCAGAATCGTCTGCGTGAGCTCTGTCAGCGGTGGACGAATGGGCGTTGCGGGGCAGACAAACTATGGAGCGACAAAAGCGGCACAAATCGGTTTCGTCAAAGCGCTTGCCAAAGAAGTAGCTCCCTATGGTATTACCGTAAACGCCGTGGCGCCCGGGTTTATTGAGACGGATATCTGGCAGTTGATCCCGGAAGCTAAGCGAGCTGGCTTGCTCAAAAGCATTCCCCTGGGAAGGCTTGGACAGCCGGAGGAGGTTGCCTCGGTAATTTGCTTCCTCCTCTCGGCAGAGGCCGGTTACATTACCGGCAATGTAGTAGAAATCGACGGCGGACTCAGCGCTTAGGCAACTCATCGCGAGAGGTTGACCATTTTCATCCTTGCAGCCAGGCACGGGAGAGCAAAACGGCCAACCCCTTGCGGAGAAAGCCTCGGTAAGAAGTTGTATCAAGAAACGATTGTAGCTTAAAAAGGAGAAAGAGCAACATGAGTGAGATGGAACTGCGACACGAGTTGAAAGAGATCATCATGGATATTGTCGAAATCGATGATTTCAACGACGATGATAACCTGGTGACCCAACTGAATGTGGACTCGATGCTGCTGCTGGAAATTGTGGCGCGGATCGAAAAGCGATATCGTATCCGCATCCCCGAGGACTGCTTCCCGAAAATGGAAACGCTCAATGCGGTCGTACACATCGTTTCCGGGATCTTGCAGCCTGTCGGCCGCTAGCATATTCAGTGGATGGAGAAGAGAGTATGACACGGCGGATTGTCATCACCGGCTTAGGCGTGCTCTCGCCAATTGGCAGCGGATGCACAGAGTTCTGGCAACAGCTCATCGCCGGAACAGTTGGAACGGGACCAATTCAGGCTTTTGATACGAGCATCTTTGATGCACATAATGGCGGTGAAGTGCAGCATTTTGATCCTGCGAAGTACTTTTCTGTGCTCGATCCTGAGACATGCCCCCGCACAACGCAATTAGCTGTCGCCGCCGCCAGGATGGCCGTAGAGGACGCCGAAGTATTACACGCCGACTACGCGCTTGAGCGCATCGGTGTGTGTATGGGAACCACAATGGGGAATGAGTCAGTGGTGGAAGACGAAAACAATCGGCGCATTCAAAACAGCCCGGCGCTGCCGGAGACGCTCGTCTCACACTACGTCCAGACCTTTATTACTTCGGCAATCGCGCAGGAACTGGCCATAGAAGGCCCCTGCCACGTGATACCGACGGCCTGCGCGGCAGGCAACTATGCCATCGGCTGGGGAATGGATATGATCCAGGACGGCCTGATTGATGTAGCGATTGTGGGAGGAGCCGACGCGATTTCGCGAGGATGCTTTGCCGTTTTTCACCGCCTGGGTGCCATCGCAGACGAGGTATGCCAGCCCTTTGACCGCGACCGTACAGGCATGCTGGTGAGCGAGGGCGCGGGTGTGCTCGTTCTAGAGGACTACGGCAGGGCCGTGAAACGTGGCGCAAGGATCTACGCCGAATTGTTGGGATACGGTCTGTCCTGCGATGCGCATCATCCAACCGCGCCGCATCCCGAAGGGCTTGGCGCTCAATCTTCCATGCTGCGTGCCCTGCGGGAAAGTTCCCTGGAGCCGGAAGCCGTTTCGTACATCAGCGCACACGGCACAGGCACGCCTGCAAACGATGCGTCTGAATCTCTGGCAGTACGAAAAGTATTTGGAGCGAGAGCTGACCAGCTACCGGTCAGCTCTATCAAATCGATGCTAGGGCATACTATGGGCGCAGCAAGCGCAATTGAGGCTGTGGCTTGTGCGTTAACCATCTATTCCGGCACGATACCACCAACCGTCAATTATCGAGAAAGCGACCCGGCGTGCTTGCAGGCGGTTGTTCCCAATCACGCGCTTGATTACCCTGTTGAAGTGGCAATGAGTAACTCATTCGCATTTGGAGGAAATATCTCCACGATTGTAATGAAGAGAGTATAGCTATGGCAAAACATGATGGACCCATAGTCATTACGGGAATGGGGGCCGTGAGTCCCTTTGGACTGGGAGTAGAGGCGTTCTGGTCGGCGTTGAAACAGGGAGAACGCCCGATAGCCGCGTTAGAGCAGGATGCTCAGCCCGTGCCAGGATTGAAAGTGAGAGGATGGCAACCCGCCGATCTTCTTGGCAAGCGGGGCCTTCAATATCTGCACCCCAGTGCGCAATTCTTGCTAGGAGCATCGCAGCTGGCTTTACAACAGGCAGACCTGGCCGACGGGAAAACCAATCCTGATGAATTAGGCGTGACTATCGGCTGTAATCTGGTGGGATTACAAGCTATCTCTGACTACGACTACACAGCCATAGTGGAAGGGCCACGTTATGTGAGCCCGATGGAGGCTCCGAACACGCTGGCAAACGCTCCCGCCTCCCATCTCGCGATTCGCCTGAAAGCGCGTGCCTTGAACACAACGATTGCCTCGGGACAGTGCGCAGGTCTGGACGCACTGGGATATGCAGCGAAAGCAGTGAGAGAGGGACGAGCACGACAGGTGATCGTCGGGGGCGTGGAAGAATTAAGTCCCGCAGTGCTCTGGATATACCGTAACTCAAAGATAGTATCTGGGAAGCACATGGAAAATGTCGGCCGCCCGTTCGACCTGGAGAGCACTGGCTGGCTGCCCAGTGAGGGAGCGGCAGTGGCAGTATTAGAGCGCAAAGAGGACACGCTGACTCGTGGCGCTCGTCCCCTCGCTGAGCTTGTAGGATGGTCAAGCGCTTTTGCCCCTTCACAAACCTTTGAGCAACGGTCAAGGGTTCTGGAAAGAGCCGCACGACAAGCCCTGGACACAGCAGGTTTGGTTCCAGAAGATGTTGACGTGGTCATCGCCGGAGCCAGTGGACTGAGGGAACAAGATCAAGCCGAGGCGCTGGCCCTGCACAATCTGTTGATGAATAATCCACGAGCGTCTGTGACCGCCATTAAGGGCACACTTGGAGAAACATACGGAGCGAGCGGCCTTTTCCAGGCTCTGGCCGCCATATGTATGATGAATTACGGCATTATCCCTCCCACAACGGAAAGAAAACGCCCCTATCCTGCGACACTCTTCTTTAACGGTTTGCTCACAGAGGCCCGCGTCTGGCCCGAAAGCAGGCATGGCACGACGTTACTGCTTACTCAGGATCTTTTTGGATCAACCAGCGCTGTTGTGTTGCGGGGATGCCAGGAGTAGAAGAGAAGGAAAGAAGCTATGAGCATGGTAATGGGATTTGACGATGTTTGTCGCTTGCTGCCACAAAGTTATCCATTCATTATGGTAGATGTGGTGGAGGAGCTGCAACAAGGGAAACATATAATTTGTCGGAAAAGTGTCACTGGCAACGAGTGGATGTTCCCTGGACATTTTCCGCGAAAAGCGATTTTTCCAGGAGTATTGTTGATCGAAGGGTTGGCACAGTCGGCTATCTTGCTCTTGCGAGCGAGCGATTCGTCGGACGTGCCAAAGGAGGCAACGTATCTGCTAGCCAGCGTGAAAGCTCGATTTCTGAAGCCAGTAGTGCCTGGAGACCAGCTTCGCTTCGTATGCGAAGCGATCAAATTTGCCAGCACCGGAGGAGTCGTTGAAGGCGAAGGGTTTGTAGACAGAGAAGTGGTAGTAAAGGCTACTCTTACGTTTGCCATCCAGGATCAGAACTGCTAGAGCTTTTCGCCTGAGACCAGTAGTGTCAATCAATGTCATGTCAGAGTCGCATAAAGGCTCAATCCGCCATTTTCGAGTATCCTGAACATTTTTACGTACCATCCGTTCGGCTGAAACTCGCTCTCTCTAGCGAGGACAAGCAAAGAGATCTTCCATTGACGAACCTTCGAGTTTATCCGCCCCAATCCTCCCTCACCTCCAATTTTCCCTGAGAGTGCCTCTGATTCTCAAGCTTTCCGCCCTCGCTGGCCGCAGCGCGCGGCGAAGCCGCGCCAGGAGGATTTGAGTGGTTCTGTGAACAGGACGGAAATCAGACACACTCTGATATTCAGCGGCTCTCTATAAAGCAAGGAGAAGCTTTCGCAGCAGTTCAAGATTCTTCGCAATATACTCGCGAGTACATTGCGAAGAATCTTGAACTGCTGCGAAAGACAAGCGAATGACCAGTCAAGGAGCATAGAGTATCTTCTTCTCAGAAGAAATTTGATCCATCCTGTTGACTCATACTCAGAAAGGGAACAACAATGCAGAAGAAACAAGCTTATTTGCTGACGACCTGGGAAAAGCTTAGCGTTTTGCTGCTTATCCTGATCATTCTAGGCGGCCTCGCCCTCTATCTTCCGGCTGTTCCTCCGCCTGTTCAAGCCAATGCAGCACCTTACCCACATTACATCAGTAGATACGCCCCTCCGGGCCAGTGCGGTTTCAATCCTTGCTAGTACGCTGCTTTTCGGCCCGGGAGGCAGGCAGCTTGGCCAGCCGGACCGGGCACTTACGGAGAGAAAACAATGACCAGAAAAATTATCAATGCCATACTTGGCCTGGCCTCTGTCGACTCAACCTTTTGTCAAGAGTTGCTTGAGAATCCCTTACAGGCGGTACAAGCGAGACACTTTGAGCTAACTCCAGAGGAACAGGAGATGTTTCGGCAGATTGCCGCCAGAGATCTCTATGAATTCAGCCAGATTCTGCTCGCCCTGCTTGATCCGTCGGATCAAAGCACCCAGAAGCAGCAAGAGAGTTAGCTAACAACCAGGAGGGAGATAGAGCCAATGATACCTCTGCTGGAGAAAAGCGCCCCATTGACGTTTGAAAGCATACGCTCCCATCCAGACCATGCGGTCAAAGTAATGATTATCGACAGCCATACGCTGCTGCGCCAAGCACTGCACAGACTCGTGGCTACCTTCTCCCATCTTCAGGTTTGCGCCGACCTAGCGACTTTGCAGCAAGCCCCTCTGCTTTTGCAACAAACGCAGGTACACGTGATCACGCTTGGCAGTTCTATTCCGGTATCCGAGTGTCTTCAATTTGCCAGGTTCCTGCTTGAACACCACGCCTCGGTTGGCCTGGTGGTGATTCAGAACCGCCTGACTCCTGAGACCACGATGACCTTGATTAAACAGGGAATCCATGGCTTGCTGGGAGAAGCAGCATCAGAGGAAGATCTGGCCCGTGCGATCACCGTAGCGGCGGCGGGTGGTACCTTTCTGGATCGGCGCGCAAGCGAAATTCTTGCCACCTCCGTCTCCCGAGCCCCGCTTCACTTCACCAGCCGAGAAGTCGAGGTGCTCTCATTACTCAAGCGCGGCGAATCCAACTGCCGCATCGCGCACCTGCTAGGAGTAAAGGAAAAAACGATTGAGAAACACCTCTCCCACATTTACGAAAAGCTCCATGTCAACTCACGGGCTGGCGCGATCCTGCAAACTCAACGCCTGTATATCTAAAAACCAATCCCTACTCCTGATATCCCTGCCGGAGCAGGTGGCGGGCACTCGCAGCTACGGCAGGGACACCTCGGTCTGCGAGTGCCCGCTCAGCCGCCGATACAGGTTCTCAATCGCCGTTCCGGGCGTCGTGTTCAGCTCCTGTTGTAGCGTCTCCTTGCAGCGTTGGTACTGTCGTATGGCTACTCCTCGTCTCCCCTGGCGAATATAACAGCGCATCAACCCATAATGGGCTTGCTCCAGACAAGGATCCACCGCCAGCATTTGCTGCCAGTGGGTCGCACACTCCTCGATTTCTCCCCGTTGCCAGGCCAGTTGGGCGAGGTGCCGGTGGGCGTCCAGGTACATCCGGCGGAGTTCATCGCGCCGCAAGCCGCACCAATCATTGTAAAACGACTGCACATAATCTCCCTGATAAAGCTCTACCATGTTTTCAAAGGCCGCGCGGCCCAACTCCTGCTTTCCCTCGATCAGAGCTTGCTTGCCATGAGCGTAGTGCTCCTCAAAGGCCGCTACATCGTACCAGACCCCGTTCTGGCCATAGACCGATGTCAGATCCAGCCTGTAGACCCCGGCGCGGGAAACAATGGTGGACTCTCCACCCAGGGCCTTGCGCAGATAATGGATCGTGGAATAGAAGGTCTGCATCGTCTGTTCATCTACTTCTTCCCACAGCGCAGTGAGGATCTGTTCCTTACGCATGGGTCGCGCGCAGTCCAGCAAATAGAAGCACAATTCCATGGATCGGGCCATACGCCAGCGGGTAATGGGTTGCCCATCGAGTAGCACGGCAGGTTCTCCCAGAGCAATGATTTTGAGCCGAGGAGCTGCAATGGGCGTACTGAATGCAGCAGAAAGTGGCGCGGGTGCAGTCAGTGTCGTTTCCGTCTCGTCCTCTTGCTGCGCTTGCTCCTGTTCTTCCTGCATGGGTTCGCCAGACGCCCAGCGTAATAAAGCTCGCAGCGTGGCGCACTCAGGACGCCGCTCGATGGCCTGCTGCAACCGAGGCAACACGCGCAATTCTGTGCGTACCCGCTGCTCATAGCTATCGAAAGTCGTCAGGATTTCTTCGACGACGGCCAGTTGTTGGAAAAGTTCCGACCACTGTTTTTGTCCTAAAAAGCAGGCAGACAGACGCACCAGCGCTTGCAGTTGTTCACGCTTAAAACCAATCGCTCGCCAGGCAGCTTCGGCGGTCTCTAGCAAAGGGAGAGCTTCGGCATAGCGGTGTCGATGCAGCAAGACTGTGCCCAGCGCCAGGTCGCGCTTGGTCTGTTCCACAGGATAGCCCGCTGCCCCACCCGCCTGCTCCCTTACCTGGATCTCGGAGAGCAGCAAGCTGGCGGTAGCTGCGTCACCGATGTAGAGATAGGTCAACGCCAGAATCAACAGGGCATCGTTGAGCAGGCTCACATCGCCCAGATCTCGCGCAAGAGCCAGACCTTCCTCAGCAACAGTCAACGAGCGGTCGTAAAGCCCCTGCTCCTGGTAGAACTCGCCCAGGCTGACCAGGACATACCCTTGGAGGCGGGGTAAGCGCAACGGACGCTTCGAAAGCTCCAGCCCTTCTTGCAACAAACGCTCCGCTTCTTCGAGTTTTCCCTGATCCCAGCTAAGATAGGCTCTCCCAATCAGATGATTCACCATCCCGCGCGTATCATGCAATTGTCCCCAGCAGGCTGTCGCCCGCGCGCTATGGTGTTCGGCCAGGGCAAAGTGTCCTAGCCTGCGATAGGCGGTTGCTAATAAGCTGTGCGCCCCTGCGGTCAAATAGCTAATGGTGTGGCGCCCCCAGAGTTGAAGCGCCTTTTGATAGTGGGCGATCTCCGCGCTTGGGTCTCCCAGAAATTCGGCACAGGTACCAAGATAGGAATGGGCCAATGCTTTCAGCGCCACTTCATCGGCAGGTAGCTGAGCCAGCACCTGCTGACAGAGTTGCCGCGCCTGCTGGTATGCTCCCTGTAAACACAAGGCATACCCCTGAGCGATTGCCAGCTCCGCTCGCAGCAGGGGCAATTCACCGGGGGAGGCCAGTTGGGGTGAAGGATGGTTGAGCAAGCTCGCAATTCGTTCCAACAGAGGCAGCGCCTGGTCCAGCTCACCGTTGCGCAAATAGATGTTCACTTGGACGAGCAACAACCTGGGGTAACGAGACGTAGTCGCCTCGGGGAATGCAGAAATCCAATGCAGCAGCGTCTCGGTATGCCCCTGCTCAATCATCCCCTGCGCTGAGGCATCAATCAGTTGAGCCGCGACCTCATCCATTCCGGCTTCCAACGCATGGTAGATGGCCTGCTCATACCGGTTCTCTGCCCTCAAAAGCTCGGTAGCGCGTTGGTGCAGCCGTACAAACTGTTCTGGTGCTTGCTGGCGCAATTCTTCGTAGAGCAGATCGCGCAAGACCGGATGGCAGAGATAAATCAGCTCCGTGCCCTCTTCACTGTGGGTTACAAACAACCCATGGTGCTCTAATGCACGCAGACGTTGGCTCGCCTGATCTATTGTGAGGTCCAGTAACTCGGCGCACAGATTGGGACGCATCTCCCGCAAAATCACCGCCTCTTTCAGAAAGCTATACATATCCTGATGCCGTTTGAAAATCTCATTGACCACATAGGAGAAGAGTGCCTGGGTGTGAATCGGCACTTCCTGGCCCTGGCGAGACAGAGGCGCGTTTCTCGCGCGCTGGAGGAACTCCATCCCACCCAGGCGAGTTCCCAGCAATAGCCCGGTAATCCAGCCATCAAAGTTGATTGCTAGCTGCCTGGCTTCCTCTTCACTCAGGATCCGGCTTCCCTGGAGCCTGGCCAGCTCGCAAATTTCCTGAGCAGAAAAGCGTAGGGAATCCCGCCCGATACCCAGCATGGCATGTTCAGCTAGCAGCGAGGCAAAATCTAGTTCAGGTACCTCACGGCTCTCCAGCACCAGCACACCGTGCTCCGGCATATGGTTGACCAGATAGTCCACCAGGGGCGTAATCGCGCGAGATTCGTTCACTTCGTGATACTGGCAAAACAGCAGGGCGAAACGCTCGGAAAGCTCCCTGGTGAGAGCTTCCACCAGCGCTTCCAGGATCTCGCGCGGATACCCACTTCCGGCCGAGCTAGCAGCCGACTCGCTGAGCAAGGGTACGAGCGCTTCGCCAAAGGAAGGGAAACACTGCCGTAAGCTAGCCAGCAGGGTACGCAGAAAAATCAGAGGCTCATTATCGTGGTGATCAAAGAGATACCAGCAGCAAGGAAGAAATTTCTGGCGAGCAAACTCGGCAAGCAGGGTGGTCTTGCCATAGCCGGCAGGAGCTTCTAGCAAGATGAGCTTGTAGGGCCGAACGTTGGCCGCGAGCCTGGAGCCCACAATCGCCTCGTTGAGCTGTTGGACCAGGAACTCACGATGAACCATGACTGGGGGAAGAGCAGGAGCCGTAATTTTCCTCAGAGAAGAGAACATGCTCAAATTCCTTTCATCCTTGCCGAGAAATTCCCTTGCTTTTTTGCAAAACCCGCTGCAAGAAGGAGAAATAGATAGCTTCATTGCGTGCTGGAACAAAAGCAGGCTTTTGCTGTAACGGAGGGATCCGTTGTTCTCTACTGACACAGTATAACGTATAACTGGTGAGCTATACAATATACTGCTATGGATCAGTGCTCTATTCCTCAAAAGTGATCAGAAAAGAGCCGCTGTAGATAGTATCGCTTTTGGGAAAGCTATCCCTATATCCGCAGTCTGGCTCGGTGGCTGGATTGAGTAGCTGGGGCCGGTGCTTCCACGCACCTTCACACCGGCCCTGACTCATCGGTGCAGATGGGGGTCGATCCCGCCGTCAGCCCAGCGCAGTGGATGACGACTGCCGTTCTTTATTGAGGCTTTGAAGTGAGCTGAAAATTGGTTCCGACTTGATGCTCCACCGCCCAGTTATAAACCCAGCGCAGCAGGGCAGCATCCCAGGCATAAGAGCCACGTTGCTCATACAACAGAATATCATCATCGTGCTCGCGCGCCGGAGCAGTTCCACGGATTACTTCGAGAAGCGTTGTGGCAACGGTCGAGGGGTCCCGGCCACCCATGGTCGACATCACCGGTCGCGGGTCCCAACCTGATGGTCGTACCTTCGGCCCTTCAAGAGCTGGAACCACAACCCGCGTCACTAATTCAGGCGGCACTCCCTGTCCGATAATACTGATAACGAGGGCCCCTGGCTGCACCCACGTTGCATCCAACAGTGGTTTTCGGGTATTGGCGGCAATACAGATAATATCTGCGCCTCTGACAGCGGCCTGCGCGCTGGCGACAGCTTCGACATGCAGGCCAGTCTGCGCGCTCATTTCCTCTGCATAGCGATTTCGATGCTCGGTTGTTGGACTGAATACCCTCACCTCCTTCAGAGAAGGAAGGGCTGGGCAAATAGCTTGCAAGTGATGCCGCGCCTGTATGCCACTCCCCAGGATCGCCAGCGTGGTTGCGCCAGGGCGAGCGAGGTAGGCGCTTGCAAGCCCAACAGGCGCTGATGTGCGCAAAGGACTAAGGTCATCAGTTGCCAACAACGCCTGCAATTGTCCGTCGCGATTGTCGATGAGAAGCGCAAAATATCCATTTCGTGGTGGGCGAATATTACCTCCTGAAACCGGGAAGACCCGTATCGATGTTCCATCGGTTGGAGTTGCGAGGGCATTGATATTGAAGCGTCTATCTTCTTCCCCTAAAGGAAACGCAAGCCATGATAAGTATCCTAGAGTGCTGCTTTGTTGTTGAAGAAGCGCATCCCGAATCACTTGAAAAACATCTTCAAAAAAGCTCGGTCCTTCAATCAAAGGCCGGAGATCATCCTGTGTTAGTAGCAATGGCATCCATTTGCTCCATTCTCTATCTGATCGTGTCAGGTCGTCAGGATTGTAGCAGCCCGCTTACATATACCTCTTCCGCTTCTTCTAATGCAGGGAGGTGCCGCGTTCTTGCAAGCGCGGCACCTCCCTGCATTAGAAGGAAAACACAACAGGAAGCAGTAACGCAAGCAGACCAATAAAGGCCAGCACAGTACGGACATGATGTCCGGCAACCCACCGCGCTCTTATTTCATGTAAATGCTCCATCTGATTATCAGGCTGCCATGCACGTATACGCCGATTGAGCGGTCCATGAACGAGTATCGATATAACAGCCACACTCAGGATACAGACGATCCCTATGAGCCTGCTTACTATCTGCCAGGCAGGTTGAGTAAACCAGAGTTCTCCCAGAGCCAGCAGCGCTGTTGAGAAAGTGAGAACAGGCATGTACGGATCGCTATAGCGGTCCAGGACATGATGAAACTCGGCATAACGGCTCGTGCTGAGCGCCGTAAACGTTGGGGCGACTGCCATATTCACAAAAAACAATCCCCCAACTAACAGGCTAAGAACGATAAAATCCACAAGAATGAGGATGTGATATATCATGCCTCGACTCCATTTCTCCACTCATAGATCTGCCTGGCCATTGGAGGGAGGTCAGGATAAATGAGGGAAACATATTGATCGAGTTCTGCTTTCACTTCCTGGAAAAGAGGATGTCCGGCGTATTCCTTGAGGACCGTTGGAAGGGAGGAGCGGCCCTCAACAAAATGAACATAGATGTCGCCTTGAACCCAGACATGCCGGGATGTCACACCTATAATGTGAGGTAGTTCCGTAGCGTCTGAACGCTCAAACGCCTTCACGATTTTGTCTTCGCTGCCGGGTGTATGCCGACCGACGATAATGCCACGATACAGTTTCTCTGGTTGCTGAGAGGTTCCACACCGCTGCTCTACTCGCTCTTTAATTACGCGTTGTTGAATGCGTGTCTGGCTATTGAGATGATTTGTGGCGTGTTCATCGGTGAAAGGCGCGCCTGGCTTCATAGTAAACTCTTGTTCCCAGGTCATTACCGTGCTCGCCTCATCGATACTGTCATACCACCAGCGAATGGTCATGCGTTGGAAGGGCCCGGTGGAGGGATCGCGCTCTGAGTGCGTGGATTTACGATCAATGTCTGTCCACCTTGTGGATATCCAGCTCCATTGCGTGCCACTCTCATCAGGATGCGTGGTCAGCCGGAATGTAACATAGTTCTCTTTCTCTTCGAGCACTTCGCTACTGGCGTACTCGGTGAACAGGTCCGGCCAGGTTCTGACATTATTCGTTAACTTGAAGACATCTTCGAGTGGTGCATGAATAAGGACAGCATTACGAATATATCCCATGTGCCTGCCTCCTAAGCCTGAAGCGAATTCGCAAATGCCACGAGTTCCTGAACATTTTTCATGGTAAGAGCCTCTTCGTGCGGAATAGTCGTCCCTAGCGTATGTTCCAGGCCCGTGCAAACCTCGGTCAGAGCTAAGGACTCGACCCCCAGCTCCTCCCAGGAAGCCGTTTCGAGGTTGGGAATATCCAGGGGTACTCCCACCTTAGAATGCAAAAGATCAATCACAAGTTGAACGGTACATTGTGATGCCACAAGCGTAGCCCTCCTTTCTCTTTCTTGCCTAGATAATAGTTGGGCAAATTACTCCTACTTTCTCATGTGTGTAACTACCCGGTAACGATGCAGGCCGCCCAATTGCTTATTCCAGGCCGAAGGTATCTGCGAGCGCAGTAGCATAAGGATTGTACGCTTCCCTGAGACTGGCAAGATAGACATCAGTGGTAGAACGGCTTTCATGGCCCAGGCGGGCCTGGATCGTATCTACCGACGCTCCAACCTGGTCCATGACAAGCGCGAAGGTGTGACGCAATTGTCGGATCTTTGAGACTCCCAGATGCGCTTCACAGATATCAGCGATTGTTTGCTGCCCAATAGCTTGACGATAGGTACGATCACTGAAGGAAATCCAGATAGGAGCCTGTGGGCTAAGGGCTGACAAACTCTCTCCATAAACGGCGCGGAGATAAGCCAGCAGGAGATCTGAGAGACGACTATCGAGCGCGTCGTGCATGACCTTGCCTCCCCTTCCCCCCTCGAAGACGAGTGTGATTCTCTTCCCCTGAAAGGAAATACTGCCCCAGGTCAGGTTTGCCAGTTCGCGCGCGCTGCGGCCGGTGTTGAGCGCTACCTGCAACAAAACATAATCACGCAGTCCCCGCGCCGTGCTGCGATCAATTTTCTTGAGCCGGCTACGTACCTGCCGTACATCCAGCGCTTGCGCTTCAGCATACTTACGCACGACATTACGGCCAAGCTGATCGACCGGATTGGGCCAGGAATAGTTCCCGCGTTTGCTGGCCCAGGAATAGAAACTGTTGATAGCGGCCATGCGCTGATTATACGTTGCGGGGGCAACGCTGCCCCGGTGTCTGCTTGTCGGCATACGCAGGTTAGCCCACACCTGGATCTGCTGGGTAAGCCGCTCTTCTGAGCTATCCAGGTCCAAACCCTGCGACTGCAAATAGGAGCGTAGGGAGGTCAGGATCTTGCGATAGGTGACTGCGGTAGACACACTGGAAGTAGAAGAGTAGTTTTCGAGCAGCCATGTCTCGATTGCGTGCTTGATAATGTCACCGGAGTCTTCGTGACAGGACATGCTGCCTTGTGCCTCAGCAGAGACACTGCCGAAACACGGTTCGTGCTCTTTTTTTTGCTCAGGAATACTCAGGATAGTAGTTTGCAGCATTCTTTTCTCCTCGCATATTCTCCATCAATAGCGGTCGCTCAGCTCTCATGTGTGCTGCGCTCCCCTGTTGTTTTTCTGGATGGCTTCGCCATCTCTTCTTACTCACCTTGCCAAAGCATAAATCCTGCTCCTCAACACAGCTTTCGCAATTGCTTCGCTGCGAAGTCAGTGCGAAGATTCGCAGCAGGGAAATCCCTCCAAAGGACGGGGAGGAGACAAGCTAGGACCCTCGATTCGCTACTGCTATACTCGCTTGTGTGACGTCTTTGACAGCGGAAATTTGTCCGGGGAGAATAACCATGCCAAGAATATACGACGAGAATCCTTTCCTTACCGAGAAACTCCACATTCATCCACGCGAGCACGAACACCAGGCTGTCTATCGTGGATATTTCTTTGGTCAGTTCCGACTCTTTTATAAAAAAGAGCCGGTGGGAGAACTGATGCGTCGCCGCAATAAGGCCCGCATGCTCCTCAAATGGTTCCTGCTCAACCCAGGCAAACTTGGGTCAGCAGATGAATTCATTGATCTTTTCTGGCCCGATATCTCAGCCGATACAGCATTGTGTAATTTTCATGTAACCATACATTATCTACGCCATATGCTTGAACCTGCGTTGAAATCCAGGCAAGAATCCACCTACATCCACCGCAAACCGAACAATTTTTACTGGTTTCAGATGGATGAACATTGGTGGACGGACGTTAACGATGTACAGAAGCTTTTTGAGAGAGCCCGTGAATACGATTCTCGCGGAGATGATAAAAAAGCTGCCTTCTACTATCGCAAGATTGCCAGCTACTGTAGCGCAGGCTTTCTGCCAGAGGACGAAGCAGAGGAATGGCTAATCCCCTATCGTCGTCGCTACGACCTCATCTACTCACAGGTGTTAATGCGCCTGATTCAGCTCTACACACAAAGGGATGAGTTAGAGGAAGTGCTGGAGTATGCCTATCAATGGTTGTTAATCGACCCGTACAGTGAGATAGCAATTCGGGCAATCGTAGATGCACACCTGCAACAGGGAAACATTTCCATTGCTCAACGCAGGTTGGATGCTTTCTGGAGATCTCTGCGAGATCTGGGACTTCATCCAGGTAAAGAATTTCACGCCCTGCGGGCGCGCATCCTTGCGGCCAATAATTGAACCGCGCAGGACGCTGAAGAGATGCTATTTGAGCGTACTTAGTGCGCCTGGAGAATGGTATTGCGCAGGGCGAGGATCTCTTTTCCCGGCTCAATGCCCATATCTTCTTTAAGAAAGCGCTGAAAGTCGTCGAGTTGACGAAGGGCGCTAATCGTGTTCCCCTGGAGTACGTAGGTGTGAACCATCGTTTTCACCGCATTCTCGTTATACGGGTCTACCGCGAGAATACGCAAGGCGCAAGAGAGAGCATCACCAAATTGATTTGTTTGTGTGTAAAGTTGCATGAGATGTTCGAGCAATTGAGTATAGGCATAATCATGCTGGCGACGGTAAGGCAAGAAGATATCCTCGTAGATATCCTCTGGCAGAAATTCCAGGCTATAATAGGAGACTAGTTGATTAGAGAGAGCGATAGCTCTGGAAATATCTCCACTACGTTCGGCCTCCTTTCTCAGGGTAGAGAGATATTGAATATCGAGCACATCAGTCCACCAGACATCGTTGAATTCAAACCAGTAATAGTTATGTCGATTACGACGAATAAACGTCGATGAATGGCTGGGAGGAAGCTCCGGCTCCAGCACATGCCGCAAATAGTGGATAGTCACATGCAGATTGGCTACAGCCGTTTTCATGCTCACATTCGGCCAGAGCAGATTGCCGAGTTGTTCAACGCTGAAGAGATCCCCGGAATTAAGCAAAAACCATTTCAGAAGCATCTTGGCCTTGTTGCGTCTCCAGCGCGGTTCTCCCAAAGGTTGCTCATTGAACGTGACACGAAAGGGACCAAAAAAGTAGGCTTTGTAGCATGCACGGGCTCGCAACGGGTGGTGAGCCTCCTCTTCCGCAGAGGCAATCGGCATTTCATGTGGCGTAGTCATTTTCAAGCTCCCTGTTATGATTAAGTGTAGATTGCTCCTTTCTCAAAGTATGGTAGATACATATGGAGAATGACTATGATCTTTCCCCATATGTATCTGGAGGGTTTTCCCCCCCTCCCTTTAGCTCGACGTGTTTAGCAAGACGCGTATGAGAACGTCCTCGCTACGGTATCAAGCGGCATCATCTTGCTCGCTCTGGATGGGAAAAGGCGTGCAGTAAGCCCGCCAATTCCAGCGGTGATGTACAATTTCCTCCCATTTATCGAGTTCTCGTTCCCAGTACTCCTCGTGGTCATCACTCGATCCCCTCATGGCTACAGGAAAAGCAGGATCGATCAGTTCAATACAGATCTGATGCAGATCCTTGCCATCCCGCGCCCGCAGATACCGGCTGCCAGCGCTATCCATGCTAACCAGGCTATACTGGCCGGCAATGCGATCGAGAAGGTTCAGCGTGAGAGCCCCTCGCTCGTATAGATCCAGTATCCTGCTCTCGAACTCAGCATATGCTTTACGGCCTTTCATTTTCCTGCTCCTTTGTTCTTTACCGATTATCCTCAGACAACCCTGCTGAATGGTCCAATAGTACGGAATTTCTGGTAACGCATTTCTACCAGTGTCCTGGCAGGATACTGTTTGAGATCCTGTAGATGCTCCTTTAAAGCAGTTCGGAGATTGCCAGCCGTCAGCGAGGGATTGCGATGCGCACCACCTACGGCTTCAGGTATTATCCCATCAATAATCCCGGTCGAAAGCAGTTCACGGGCGCTGATGTGCATAGCTTCGGCTGCCTGGGGCGCGAAAGCATTGTCGCGCCAGAGAATAGAAGCTGCCGCTTCCGGTGCCGCTACTGTATACACGCTATGCTCCAGCATCAACAAGCAGTCCGCGACGCTAATGCCAAGCGCGCCACCGCTCCCACCCTCACCGATGACTACTGCAATAATCGGGACTGGCAGGCGTGCCATCAGCGCGAGATTTGAGGCGATAGCTTCCGCCTGGCCTCTTTCTTCATCCGGCAACCCTGGGAAGGCACCGGGAGTATCAATGAAGCAGATCACAGGGAACTTGAACTTCCCGGCCATCTGCATCAGGCGATAAGCCTTGCGATAGCCCTCGGGATGAGGCATGCCAAAGTTGCGGAACTGTTGATCTCTGGCGTCACGCCCTTTCTGATGAGCAAGGATTATCACCGTTTCATGGTTAAAGCTGGCCAGTCCTCCAATCAGCGCCGGATCATCACCAAAAGCCCGATCTCCGTGCAGTTCCAGGAACTCGTCGCATATCATGCAGATATAGTCGCTGGCACGTGGGCGTTCCTTGTGCCGCGCAACCTGTACCGTCTGCCATGCAGTCAAATTGGCGTAAATCTCCTGTGTGCGAGAGCGCAATTCCTCCATCGCCGCCTCTATCTGCACAGGATTTTCCATCTCGCCTCCCTCCTGGCGCATTAGATGTATCCGCTCGGCCAGTTCCATGAGAGACTGCTCGAAATCTAGATCATACTTTAATGGTTCTATCATTTTTGTCCTCCCTTTTTGCTCATATTTTCATGGCTTCGTCACACTAGGGAGAGGGTCTGGTTTAAGTTTTCCAACTACAGCCATGTATCTCTAAGGATGTACTTCAACAAAACCTGAGCCAGACTAAGCAGAGGCAGAAGACAGGGCGTCCTTTGCCTCATCACCCCACATCTGAAGCGCATCATTGCTATAAAACCGCAGTAATTGGGCAAGCGTTCGTCGGAGTTCAGGACGTGGGACAATACGATCGATGAAGCCGTGCTGCAACAGGAATTCCGCGCTGGCTGCTCCTTTGGGCAACCTCTCGTGCATAAACTGCTCAATGACGCGCGGTCCGGCGAAACAAATCAAGCTTCCCGGCTCCGCCAGGATGACATCACCCAGCATGGCAAAGCTCGCCGTAACGCCTCCTGTCGTCGGATTCGTTAGCAGGCTGAAATATGGAAGCCTACTCTCGCTCAGCTTGGCAAGAGCGGCAGCGGTCTTGGCCATCTGCATCAGTGAGTAAAGACCTTCCTGCATGCGCGCCCCGCCAGAAGCAGAGACAAGCAACAGAGGAATACGCCGTTCAATCGCCAGTTCGATTACGCGTGTGATTTTTTCACCAACAACCGAGCCCATGCTGCCGCCGGTAAACTGGAACTCCATCACGCCTATCGCCAGAGGCTGACCCGCGATGCTTGCGTAGCCAATGACGACCGCGTCATTGATCCCGGTTTTCTTACGCTCCTGTACCAGCTTCTCCGCATAGGTCTGCGACTGGCTGACAAAGTTCAAGGGATCGACGGAGATCATATCTGCATCCATTTCAACAAAGCTATCCGGATCTACCAGAAGCTCGATGCGCTCGTAGGCGCTCAACCTGAAATGGTAGCGGCATCGCGGACAGATTTGCAGGTTCTTTCTATACTCACGTTCCAGGATAATCTCCTTACACTCCGGACACTTGACCACGAGATTCTTTAGTATCCTTCGTGATTGCCTGACCTCCTGAGGAGGCTCCAATCGACTCAACGGCTCTGTTATTCGTTCTATGGTCACGGTCTCTTGAGGAAACGTTAATGGCTCTGTTGCTCGTTCTATAATCTCCTGAGAAGACTCTGACACTGTTAACGACTCTATTGTTCGCTCTATCATTTTCTTGACCTCCTCTATCAAGCACAGATACATACTTTGTACAGGCTCGTCTCACATGCGCCGGCATGTCCTTAGCTTGCGATATAGACCAATCTTCTTCTCTGTTCTAGCAGTCATGCTACGCGACTTGTAAACTCTCTTGGTAGCCGGGCGCATTCTGCATTTGAGCAAAGTTCTTTAGCTTCTCCGGCGTATCAAGCGCTACCGCTGTGACGTGGGGGGCAATCAGCCGAACCAGTTTTGTCAGTACCTGGCCAGAACCCAGTTCGAGCAACGTATCACATCCAGCCGCGACGAGCCTTTCCACACACAAAACCCACTGAACCGGGCCGGTAATCTGCTCAACCAGTTCTCGGTGGATCTCTACCCCTTGTGTCAAAATGTCGCCAGACGTATTGGCCACCAGGGGAACAGTAGCATTGCTCCAGTGCAAACTACGCGCAAACTCGCGTATTGCGTCCTGGGCTGGCTGCATAAGAGGTGAATGGAAGGCGCCTCTGGCCGGCAGACGGATCACTTTTCCTTTGCCTTGCGCCTGAACCATTTCGATCAGGTGACGTACCCCGCTCTCCACTCCTGAAACCACCAGTTGTCCGGGCGCGTTCCAGTTTGTCACTACTACCAGGTCGCGTTGAGAGATGTTCCAGCAAAGCTGATCCAGGTCCTCTTTCGAAAGCCCAAAAACCGCTGCCATTGTTCCTGGTCGCTCGTCCTGAATTTGCTTCATCAATCGCCCACGTTTGCAAACCAGGGACAGCCCTTCATCAAAGGAAATAGCCCCTGCTGCTACTGCCGCCGTGTATTCTCCCAGACTATGGCCGGCAACCATATCTGGATAGAGTTCCAGTTGCCGGGCATATTCGGTCAGCGCCAGCGAATAGGTAAAAAGAGCCGGCTGGGCTATATGAGTCTGGCTTAACATATCCAACGGGCCTTCCAGGCACAACTGACTCACCGGCTCTCCGGTCATCCGCTCAGCCTGGATAAGATAACGTTCAAATAACGTAGGATCGGTTTGGAGAAGTTCTTTCCCCATACCCACTTTCTGTGATCCCTGCCCTGGATACAGAAAACCGATTTTTCCCATGCTGTAATCGTCCTTTCTACAACAGTGTTTTCAGTAATGAAATTATCTGTCGGCATTACTTGTAATAGAAATTGGCAAACCCACCTTGCCTGCTAGTTACCACCCTGTTAAGCCCGGCCAACTGCACCGCCAGTCACTTGAAGGGATTGAGCATGGCATACACCCGGCAGCGTAAGCAGCGATGCTTGAGAGATTTCAGATGGGTTGAGGTCGGATGGCGCATATATGCAGAAAGCGATCCACTATCTTTCAATAGCGGATCGCTGGAAGTTACGGTAGGTGTTCTTTGAGTTGCATTATCGATGATGCCCGTCAGGTGGGATTGGCCGGCGACGGCACAGCAGGCTCATTCTCTTCCCCCAGACGCCGACGGGCTGTTTCCTGGCGTCCGATTGCCGGTACATGCTTTACATACCTGGTAGTTGTCGTAGCTGTGGCCAGGCCGAAGATTGGCATGTTGTTATAGATAACTTCATAATCCCTCGGATGTATAAGATACGTCTCGTGCCAGATACCAACGCTCCCATCTGTACCAACCGATTTATTAAAACGCCGCCAGGCTTCGAGATGAGGGTCCTCTTTACTGCGCGCAAAGTGCTCCAGGTCCTCAAACGACTTCCAGTACTGGATCGCCCCGATACCTGGCCAATAAATGAATGGTTGCCCTCCAAGATAGCCAAGCGCGCGGTGTTTATACAATGTACGCATCATTGGTATGATTGCCATTACTGCTGGAATCCATTTCCTAAATGCCCAGAAACGATTTATGCGTACACCCGCCATAAATACAACAAAGGGTTCATCTGTTTGAGCTGTAAATCGTCCTCGAATAGGCATAAATTTCGCCATGCGAACATCTCCTTCCAGGCAAGGTGCCTTTGCCGCGTCAAGGCCAGTATGGTTCAACAAAGAGGTAAAAGGATAGCCATGTGAGATGTTGAGGAGAGCATCTCTTCGACCTTTCTACATGATAGAGAGTATCTCACGATTGTTTACTCGTTATTTACCCATTGAGTTATTGAGAGGTATATGAAAGCCATAGGATCAGTAAAGAGTGTATCGCATACGGGACTACAGACAAAGCGAAAGCGAGCGTTTTCAAGAAGGAGGCATGCTTATGGCAAAATTCGTTTTTATAAATATTCCATCGCGGTCACATATCAACCCGACTCTGCCCATCGTGCAAGAACTTGTCGCGCGAGGGGAAGAGGTCATCTACTATTTGACGGAGCGCTTCAGAGCTGAAGTAGAAGCAACAGGAGCAACGTTTCGCGGCTACGAGACGAAAATTGAACAGATCAACAAAGCCGCTTTCTCCTCCGGCAAACCCGTAGGTTTACCCATGTACATGGCAGATGAAAGCCTCTACGTCATCCCACAGATATTGGATGAGGTACGGGCAGCGCAGCCTGATTGTATCGTCTATGACACTATGTGTTTGAGCGGCAGGCTCATTGCCGAAATACTGCATGTTCCCGCTGTGAACTTCCGCATGATATTCGCCTTCAATAAGCGCCTTGCCGAGATTTTCCAGAGAAATGCCCTGCAAGACCCTGCCGGGCTAGAAGCTTTCCAGGCAACGATGAACACATTATGCAGTCTGTATCATGTGCAGCCCTTCCATATCGGAAGCATTTTTACCCACGAAGAGCCACTTAACCTGGTTACGATTCCTCGCGCTTTTCAGATCGATGGCGATTCCTTTGGGGAGAAATACCGCTTCGTGGGGCCGGCGCTGGCTCCGCGCAAAGAGCAAGTCGAATTCCCTTTCGATCAGATCGAAGATCAGCCAGTGGTTTACATCACGCAAGGAACTGTCTACAACGACAGGCCCCATTTCTTTAATTTGTGTTTTACAGCGCTGGCCGATACCCCCTGGAAAGTCGTCATTTCTATAGGAACCAATGTTGATCAGAAGAAGCTGCTTCCCGTTCCCGGCAACTTTCTTGTAAGGACGTACCTTCCCCAGGTCGAGATTCTGAAAAGAGCGCGTGTATGCGTGTATCACGGAAGCATGACAACAACAATGGAAGCTCTTTCACAAGGGACGCCGGTCGTCGTTATTCCTCAGAATATAGCAGATGAGCGGGTAAATGCTATGCGCATAGAAGAGTTAGGATTGGGCATCAGGCTTGATGAGGCGGCACTCACACCAGAGGGCCTCCGCGACGCGATATCACTCGTCAGCGACAACCCTACATACTATGCCCGTGTCCAGAAGATGCAAGAGGAAATAGAAAAAGCTGGTGGATATATACGGGCTGCCGACATATTGCAGGAGTATGTCAAACTTCCCGTCCGCTAAGCAGCCCCTTATACCTTAATCGAGAGCGCTGCCCGACCTGGTCAGCGCTGATTTTGGCAGTCGGTAGCCGGAGCAGATAATAGAGCACGAGGGGAAGGAGAATTCTTCTATGAAATATGCACAGGAACAAGCACGCGGATACGACGAAACGACGCCAGTGTTAATTGTGGGCGGCAGCCTGGTAGGTCTCTCTCTGTCGCTCTTTCTTTCCTGGCACGGTATCCCTTCGCTGCTGGTAGAACGCCACGCCGGGATATCGCCACATCCACGCGCCTTCAACTTCAATATGCGCACGATGGAGATCTTCCGCTCAGTCGGAGTGGAAGATGCCGTTCGTCAAAAGGCACCTCCTGGTTTCCAGAATAGCGGTATTCTCCGGGCAGAGAGCCTGGCTGGCAAAGAACTTGGCTGGATCACTCAGGATACTACCGGAAACGCCTCCAGCCCTGTTACTGGCTGCATCATTGGTCAGGATGCGTTGGAGCCTGTGCTGCGGGCACGAGCGGAGGAGTTAGGCAGTGACCTGCGCTTTTCTACAGAATTTGTCTCATTTGAACAGGATAGGCAAGGAGTCAGCGCTGTCATAAGGGATCGAGCGAGCGGGGTAGAGCGCACGGTACGAGCACGCTATCTGGTCGCAGCCGACGGTAATCGCAGCGGCATTCGCCAGCACCTGGGAATGAGAACGTATGGACCTGGCTCTCTTGGTCATCAGCTCAGCATCCTCTTCTCAGCAGATTTAGCGGGTCCATTGCGTGGCCGGCGGCTGATTGTCTGTTTTGTAAACAACCCACAAGTACGAAGGGGAACATCCCTTGTCTTCGCCCGTAACGGCCAGGGATTCGCACTGTTCACTCCCTATTTCCCGGACCAGGGCGAGCAGGTCGAGGATTTTGCCGGAGAACGCGGGATTGAGCTGGTACGTGGAGCTGTGGGTGTCCCCGACCTGCCCGTCGAGATCAACAATATCAATCCCTGGGAGGTCGCCGTCTGGGCCGCCGCCTCTTTCCAACATGGCAATGTCTTCCTGGTTGGCGACGCAGCTCATGTTACTCCGCCGGCAGGAGCCTTTGGGGCCAACATGGGCATCGCCGACGCCTACAATCTGGCCTGGAAACTGGCTCTGGTTCTTCAGGGAATTGCCCATCCTGAACTGCTTTCAACTTATACGGCTGAACGGCAGCCGGTAGTCCGGCACACGGCGGAGCAGTCCTTCTTGATGTTCAAGCGCTTCTCCGGTGCCCCTGCGGCGGAGAAGGACACCCCCTCCATGGCGCCTTACGATGCAATCGCTTTCGGCTATCGTTATCACTCGGCAGCGCTTCCGGCTGATTCCGAAGATTCTAGCTGGTACGAACACCCCGACCAGCCTACTGGACGCCCTGGAACGCACGCCGCGCACGTGGTGTTGTCGCGAAATGGCGAACTGTGCTCAACGCTGGATCTCTTTGGGCGGCACTGTGTTCTGCTCACCGGAGCAGAAGGAGGAATATGGTCCGATGCAGCTCATCGAGTCTCTACGCAGCTGGGACTCCCGCTGGATATCCACTGCATCGGAAGCGACGGAAATCTGGTTGACGTAGATGGCCGTTTCCTTGAGGCATATGGGATGAGATCTGATGGAGCAGTGCTTGTACGTCCAGACGGCTTTATCGGGTGGCGTGCCGAGACTGCCAGCGCTCATCCTGAATGCACCCTAGAGCAAGCTCTCAAGCTCATGCTGGGTTGGTCGTCTCAGGAAAAAGAGCACCATAGAGGCTAGCACCGATGACACAATTGGACCCTTTACCACAGCAAAAACCTCCTATCACTTCCTCCCTTGCAAGGAAAGAGAAGCCAGGAGCAAAAGATACGCCGCAAAAGAAGCGGGTCGCGCTGATCACCGGGGGGTCGCGTGGAATTGGGGCAGAAACGGCCCTGGCGCTTGCTGAGCGTGGATACGATGTCGCACTGACTTACCGGAGCAAAGCTGCGCGCGCCAATCAGGTGATATCTGCTCTGACCCGGCGCGGAGGGCATGGTATCGCTTTGCCCGCTGACATGACCTGTTCGGAAGATGTCGCGCGTCTCTTCTGTCACTTGAAACAATGGACTGATCATTTTGACGCGCTTATTCTCAACGCCTCTGGCGGGTTGGAACGGAACCTCATCGCGGTTGATCCGCACTACCCTATGCGGATCAACCATGATGCCCAACTGCTATTCGTTGAAGCAGCTCTTCCCCTCTTATCTCGCGGAAGCACCATCGTCTTTGTAACCAGTCATTGGTCTCATCTCTACGGGCAAGTTAAACAATTTCTCCCTGCTTATGAGGCCGTTGCCCAGAGTAAATATGCCGGAGAGCAGGCTCTCCGCGCCCGCCAGGACGAGCTGGCCCGCAGGGGCATTCGGTTGATCGTGGTGACAGGCGATCTAATCGAGGGAACTATTACCCCTATCCTTCTCGAACGCATCGACCCGGGTCTTATCGAACGGCGTCGAGCTAAATCAGGGTCTCTGCCAACAGCAGCAGAGATGGGACAGGAAATTGCCCTGGCTATCATGAATACCACCCTTTCAAGTGGCACGACGGTCGTTGTAGGAGAAGCACTCCCGTCTCTTCTTGCCAGGTCACGCCTCTGCTAGCCGGAATGATTTAAAACATTGCGGCCATACGAAATCCGTGGAAGAACCTTCTTTTCACGGATTTTGTTATTCCAAGCTGGTTGCCCGGCCTCCTGGCTACTCCCCAGAGAAGAAAGGCCGAGGTCAGGTGAGCGATACTTACCTGACCTCGGCCTTTCTCCCTTGCAGGATGGGATGGAGAACCTCGCCAGTGCGTCCCCTTTGGCACACTGGCACTTCAGAGTGCTACTGAACGATGATAGTGAGAGTCATACCTGGATGGAACGAGCAAAAGATGTGATAGGTTCCCGCCGTAGTAAAGGGCCCAATTGTGATGCTGTTCCCCTTTACAATTACTCCGTTCACAGCTGGCGCTCCTGGTTCCCTCGCTACTACCGGCTTCCCATTCTGCCAGCTCCCATTGAACAGGTCGTGCTCCACCTGGGTATCGTCCACCAGCAGCAGGCTGGAGCCTTTGGCAATAGTCACCGACGACTGGTCAAAACTCGTATCGCTCATATGCACCGTCGGTACGCCATTGGTGTACGTCGTCGTCGTGGGAGCAGCCGGGCGCGAGAAGGAGGCGACAAAAATGGCACCGATCATCATCCCTGCCACCAGGCTTAGACCTATAGGAAGTAATCGCTGAGCCTGCCCGGTTTCAGGGCGATAGCGCTGGACCGTTTCTCCAAGGCTTCCTGCCAGAACGAGGATCGAAATCGCCATAGCAATGACGACCCATATGAATTTGATAAATCCTCCGCTTGAACCATATGGATCGGCCAGGCTCGCAAGGACGTAAGGCTGCGTGTATGTATCATAAGCAAGATAAGCTCCCAGCAAGGCACTCACCGGTGCTGCCCAACGGTATTTGCTTGCCAGAAGAAGCACAATTGCCAGCGAACACAGCGCAGCGATGCCGACATCCTGACTTTGAGAATCCTGGACGGTGAGCAGAATGAAGCCGGCGACGCCCGCTACAAATCTCACAGCAGAGGCCCAGAAAGCGATCTTTCCCAGGCTCGAAAGTCGGCGATGACTAAACAGGCGTGTTTGTGTCTTTTTTTCGGTAATTGTTGGAGCTGAGCTTGAGTTTTGCTGCTCTCTGGTTTGTTTTATTTCTACACCCATCTCCTTTTCCTTTCTTTGACTATCAATGGTACGGTTGAGCGATAATCGCCATTGCTCTATCTGATAAGTACAAGTATGATCCTATCTCGTATTCTTCTCCTTTCCCGCATGTTATGCATGAAAATTACAACAGTCTACTTCAGCTACGTGAAAAGTATGGCCTCACCACATATCCATCTGTTTACCAGCCCGGTTAATGAGCAGTACGTCATAACGGTAGGCTAAGAGAAGTAATCTTCATGAAAGGAGGCAGCAGCGCCTGCTCGTAAAGAGATCGAATCTCAGCGTCCTGGAGCTGCTGAAATAGGATGAGCAAACATACTTTATGTGATGAGATGCTCGATAAACTCGCCATTGCCGAATTGATTCAGTTTGAACGGCTCTACCGTGATCAACAACAGTGGGAGCGTTTGCGCAGCATGTATCATCCTGACTCCCTTATTCGCCTGGGGTGGTTTGTCGGTACTGGCGACGAGTATGTTGAAGCCTCTCGTCGTCTGGATGCAAATAAAAACGGCTGGCATATTATGCACGTGACGCACCCCACTCTGGTTCGAGTACAGGGAGATCGGGCAATCGCAGAAACCACCACGCAAATTATCAGGCGTGCGAAGCTGAACGGAGTGCTTGCAGACATTACGATCTACTGCCAGCTCTATTCACGAGTTGAAAGACGAGACGGTATCTGGCGGATTCTCACACTGGACGCTATTTATGAAAAAGATACGGCGGTCCCCGTCTACGCATCCGATCACCTGGAGCTGAGCAGGGAAGAACTGGAGCAGGGGCCTCCTAGCTACCGCTTCTCAGCATACAATCTGAAAAAGATCGGTTACACAGTCAGAAATGATGACCTCTACTCGACCGATTGCCCTGACCGTGTTGCCAGCTTCTATCGTGAGGCTGAAGACTGGTTATCTCAGGGCTAGCAGGCTGCCCCGTTCTGGTGCTGAGGAAAACCCATGTCACTTGATCCCCAAACCCGTGCTCTTTTAGAGCGGTTGAACGCGATACATTTTGTGCTGACACGTCACATGACCCCAGAGCAGGCCCGGAAAAGGGAGCGGGCCCTGGCACAACTGGCTACGCCTGGGGAAACCGAACCTGTCGCCCGTGTCGAAAACCGCTGTATTCCTAATCCGACGGGGGATATCCCGATCAGGATATATACCCCGCAAGGACGTGGTCCTTTCCCAATGCTGGTCTATTTTCACAGCGGCGGTGGTGTCATAGGGGATCTTGACTCCGATGATGCCCATTGCCGACGCCTGGCAAACCTGGGAAAATGCCTTGTTGTGTCGGTGGGTTATCACCTCGCTCCCGAATACAAGTTCCCCATTGGCCTGGAAGAATGCTATGCAGCAATCCGGTGGATTGCCGCTCACGCAAGTGACTTCGATGGCATCTCTTCTCAGATCGCTATTGGTGGCATGAGCGCCGGCGGCACTATCGCGGCAGTTCTCACTCACATGGCTCGCGACCGCATGGGTCCTCGGCTGATCTTTCAATTGCTGCTGGCCCCACTCACCGATTTTCGACTGCCAGACACTCCTTCCTTAGCGGAGTATGCCGAAGGCTATCTGCTTACCAAAGAAGATATCGTCTGGTTTACGAACCATTACTTAAATAGCGAAGAAGATAAGAGCAATCCTCTTGCCTCTCCATATCTGGCTTCCAGCTTCGCCGGCTTGCCCCCGGCACTGATCATTACAGCGGAATATGACCCGCTTCGCGATGATGGCGAGCGCTATGGAGAGCGGTTGAAAGAAGCAGGAGTTCCGGTCACTATCTCCCGCCGCAACGGGGCTATCCATGGGTTTATCGTGCCGAACCAGCTCAATCCGGTCCTGGCTGAGTCTGCCGCTGCCCTGCGCGCCGCCTTCGGATTTACTCACAGCTAACCATAACGGTTACAAGTCGGTAAACAGAGGAAATAGCATAAAAAACGAGCACTCATGTTTTGCTCGTAATGAAAGGGAAAGAAGGATGAGTAATAGGAATCCGACAATTCTGGCTGTCTTCGCCCACCCCGATGATGACGCTCTGACCTGCCTGGGAACGTTAGCGAAGTTCGTCCAGGCGCACTGTCAGGTGCATGTGCTCACGTTGACGGCTGGAGAACGGAGTAACACAGCCGTAGACCTGATCAGATTATCTGAAGCAGAAACTGTTGCGCGGCTCGTGGGCTATTCTCTTATCCAGCACAGGCTCTACGATGGCCGGTTAACATGCGATATTGAGATGGTTTCTCTGATTGAGAAATACATTCGAGAGCTAGGCCCGCAGGTAGTAATCACCCACTATCCACAAAAATCTGGATATGGGCATCAAGACCATGACAACGTAGCAACAGCAACGGTTAACGCCGCCAGGCGCTCCAGTTGCGTTGATTGCATTCTCTATGCCGAACCTCCCGTGCAAAACTGGGGCTTTGCTCCTAACTTCTTTATAGATATTACAGATTTCATAGACCTGAAGAAACATGCAATAGCGGTGCATCACTCAGAAAGCACAAAGTCCTATATGCTGCCTGATATAGCTGCAATGAGAGCACGCTGGTGGGCATTGCAAAATCACCCGGAGACTTTTTGCGCGGGTCGCTATCTGGAGCCTTTTGTTCTGGTCAAAGGGTTGTTCGGCCATAGCACGTTCAACAACGGTAGCTACTCAGCAGAGGAAACCGGCGGGGCTGTCAAGGCTCTTGATATGGTACTGAACTTCCCCGCCTTACTTCCTTCTTACGCTACCAATGGCGCAGGAGGCGAAAAATCTGCATAGGAGCACCCCTGGCGTATAAATCGCGGGCGTGAAAGAATAGTCATGGCAGGAAGGACATTTCTATAGCGGTAGTTTAACAAGCACAAAAGCATCTACTCAGGTCTCTTTCGCCTTGAGAGAATGCTGAAAGGAAACTTCCTCTATGTACCAAGTTCGAGCGCTTCTGCTTACCAAAGGTGATCTTTGGAGCAAAGGTATGATCCAACGGCTCTACCTGGACGACAATGAGTCAGCAATCGTCTACTGTCTGGGGACGATGAATGGGAGCCACTGGGAACCGCTGCGCGTTCAGGGAAAAATCGCGTATGCTTACCGGTCTAGAGAATACGCGCAGGCGGTTTGCGCCAGCCAGAACTGTGCTGAGTCTGCTGACACTCTTCTTACAGAAGAGTGCCAGAAAGACCTGACTGTTTTCAGAGGGAAACCAATGGCGCAAACCCGGTCTGCTTAACACACAGGGGCAGCACTGGCCGCCGAGGCAAACCACGAAAGTACCGCGCTAAGGTCAACGACGCGGCCAATCACTATCACCGCCGGAGAGCGCAGGCCGGCGGCTGCCGCCTGCGCGGCGATCCCGGCCAGCGTGCCTGTAATCACACGCTGCTGAGGAACGGTCCCTTGCTCAATGACAGCCGCTGGCAGCGAGGGAGCCATGCCGCCCTGCAACAGCTTCTGGCTGATCGCGGGCAGCGTACTCATGCCCATCAGAATCACCAGCGTACTATCCAGCTTTGCCAGGGCCTCCCAATCGACCGGAGATGGGGAATCGCCCGCAGCTTCGTGACCGGTGACAATCGTCAGGATGCCGGATTGTCCGCGATACGTGACCGGAATACCGGCATAGGCCGGAGCAGCGATAGCTGAGCTAATGCCCGGCACAATCTCAAAGAGAATACCTGCCAGAGCCAGGGCCAGAGCCTCCTCGCCTCCTCGCCCGAAGACGCAGGGATCGCCCCCTTTCAGACGCACGACTATTTTACCCAACCTGGCCTGCTCGATCAGCAGGGCGTTGATTTCCTCCTGGCGCAGGGAACAACGGCCTGGCTGCTTGCCAACAAAAATACGCTGCGCGGAGGCGGGTGCATCGTCCAGAAGCGCGGAATTCACCAGGCGGTCGTATACAACGACTTCAGCCCGCTGTAAACAGCGCAAGCCCTTCACAGTGATCAATTCTGGATCACCGGGGCCAGCTCCCACCAGATAGACCTTGCCGCGCGCGTTTGTTTCCTGAAAAGAGGTCGGTAATTCAGGAGAATTTGTCCTTTTCGCGGATCTCATATCATCCCTTAGACGGAGCATATTCCTCCCCCTGCACAAACTCACGCGCCAGTTCAGCCGCTTGCACTTTAATACCATAGGCGCCAAGCAATCCGGCCAGAGCCTCCAGCGCCGGCACAACCTTGCCCGCGCTCAAGAGTTCGAGAATAGAAGATGCCATAAAGTCTCGGAAGAACTCATCGCGCTTTTCGTACGAAACCCCCTGGCGGCGCAGGTAAGCACGGGCCAGGGCAGCCAGATCGATAAACTCCTCGTAGGTCGGCGGAAAGTTTTCCTCTAATTGCTGGCGAATGCGTTTGGCTACGCTGGGGCTGGCTCCTTCGGTCGAGACGGCCACCGTCAATTTGCCGCGCCGCAGGATAGAAGGCACAATAAACGAGCAGTAACGCGGCACATCGACGATATTGACCGGCTGACCGCGCTGCTGCGTTTCCTGCCAGATAGCCTCGATCATCTGCTGATCGCTGGTCGCGGCCACAACTACAAAGGCCCCGGTCAGGTCGCCAGGCTCATACCGCTTGCAAAAGAGCGTCACCTGCCCTCGCGCCGCCAGTTCGCGCATCTCTCCGCAAAATTCCGGGCTAATCACCCCCACAGATGCGCCGCATGCGGCCAGCGCAGCCGCCTTCTCAGCAGCTATGGAATCCCCGCCAACTACGATGGCGGGACGCCCACGTACATTAAGCATGATAGGATAATATCCAGGCACAGACAGTATCTTCTTCCTAGCGAGAACAGAGCCAACCAGCCAGCAACGGCTCAGGCGTGGACATCGACCGGCTGACTGGCATCGGCTACACGAGCGCGCAGATACTCAAGGCCGACGCGATGACAGAAATCACCGAAGGTCTCGCTGGCCCCGCGCTCATCGCGCCAGATTTCCAGCAACGGGCGGATTGTGGCCGCCACGTCGTTCACATGAACAAGCTGAGCATAAAGCATATTCAGGCGCGTATTGGGCTGGTCCCCTCCGATATAGATGTGATAGAAATCCTTTGTGCGCCCTACGATGCCAATATCGCCCATGTAGGGACGCGCACACCCGTTGGGGCAGCCGGTCATACGAACAGTCACCGGCTCGTTCTCCAGCCCCAGCGCGCGCAGTTCGTCCTCTATCTGGCGTACCACCGTAGGCGAGACTCGCTCCGCCTCGGCCAGAGCCAGGCCACAGGTTGGCAGCGCGGGACAGGCCAGAGCAAAACGGCGTATACCCAGGCTGTCTGGATCGGTGGCGATGCCATACTCGGCCAGACGAGCCTCTAGCTGCGTGCGCTGAGCAGGCTGAATATCGGTCAGAAGGATGTTCTGCTGTGGCGTCAGGTGGATGCCGGGACGGAATTCCGCGATTACCTCGCGTAGCCCTGTGCGCAGGCGCGTAGCCCCCTCATCCTTAATGCGCCCATTTTGCACATGCAGGCCGAGGAACCAGCGCCCGTCGCCCTGCTCATGCCAGCCCAGATGGTCATCAACGCCGTTCCACTGCAACGGGCGTGGTTCCTGCACTGTTCGTCCCAACCGGCTCTCCAGTTCGCTCTTGAACCAGGGAATGCCTCGTTCTGCGACGACGTACTTCATACGCGCGTGCTTGCGATTCTGGCGGTCTCCGTAGTCGCGCTGGATGGTTACGATGGTTTCTACGACCTCGACAATCTCCTCAATTGGTGTGTAGCACAGCGGCAGAGCCAGATGCGGATAGGTCTCAGCCTTCCCATGCGTCATGCCCATGCCGCCGCCAACCAGGACTGTGAAACCGGCCAGGCGCTCATCCTCTGCGCCCGACTCGCCTTCTATATGCGCAACCAGCCCGATATCCTGCGTATACACATCGATACAATTATCGCCGGGGAAAGCTACGCCGATCTTGAACTTGCGCGGCAGATAGCTTGGACCATAGATCGGCTCGACCTCGCCCTCTTCCTGTTGAACCGTCTGCACCTGCTCGCCATCAAGCCAGATCTCATGATAAGCCCGGCTGCGTGGAGCAAGATGCATGGCAATGGTATGAGCAATCTCATGCACCCTGGCATGGGCGCGGCTGGCCAGAGGCGCCGGACAGGCCATTACATTGCGATTGACATCACCACAGGCGGCCAGTGTAGAGAGCAGCGCCTCATTGATCTCGCGAATCGTCGCTCGCAGATTCCCTTTCAGCACGCCGTGAAGCTGGAAACCCTGGCGCGTTGTAATCCGCAGGGTGCCGTTAGCATAGCGCCCGGCAATCTCGTCCTCTGCCAGATATTGCTCGGCGGTCAGCACACCGCCCGGAATGCGCGAACGCACCATAAACTGATATGCTTTCTCTTCGCCTCCAGCTCTACGCGCGCGGCGCTGATCGCGGTCCTCCTGCTGGTAGGTGCCGTGAAACTTGAGCAGGTTTACGTCCTCTTCAGTAAAATGCGAACTCTCCTGTGCGAGTTCTTCGGCGATATGCCCGCGCAAATAGGCGCTTTCCTTTTTGATGCGCTCTACTTTGCTCCCGCCGCCTACTCCCAGGTGGATCAAGTTGTTCGTTGACTCCTGCTCAGCCATTGCTCTTTGCTCCTTACGGTCTTGTTACTCTGCTGTCTACTCTTCCGGGCATAAAAGGGTACCCGACTGCGCCATTCCTTGAATTGCAGCCCTGCTCGCTTCTCACATGGAAAACAAGGAAACCGATCATCAGCCAGCCATGGCTGACTGGCCGCGAGACTTCGCTGTCTCGCTTCCGACATCTTTCCATCCCTCTCCACCGCGTACCACCGATGAAACCAACTTCACTACTTCCTTAGTAAATAACTATACGGAGAGAGCAGCCAGGCCGTCAACCTCTGACACTGTTTTCGAGAAAATTGTTATGAATGGAGGCATAATCCTTACAAATAAGAATGAAACCGCCACATAACTGATTGGAATGACTGCCAGACAGATTATAGCAATTTTATTATAATGCAGGATTATCAACTAAATAACTTGAAAGAATAATAAAAATATGCTACCGTTTTCACTGAAGTTAAGTATTTCGCACATGGACATATGTGTGCGGGTAAATTGGGACCGTCCCCTTTCATTTCTTCGGAGGGTTTTCTACCCATGAAGCTTTTATACACGCCTTTTTTGCGCGGAATTATACTTTGCTTTGGAATAACTCTCTTGCTTGCAGCCTGCGGCAATGCCTCCAGCAGTGGCGGCAAAACGACGGTCACCCTGGGATATTTTCCTAATCTTACGCATATAGTGGCGCTGGTCGGCCTGGCTCGCGGCACCTTTCAGCACGATCTTGGCTCAAAGGTCGATTTGCAAACGAAGGTCTTCAATGCCGGCCCGAACGAGATCCAGGCGCTGCTGGCAGGGGATATCGATATTGGCTTTGTCGGTCCAAGTCCCGCCGTCAACGGCTATACACAGAGCGGCGGCCAGGCACTGCGTATCATCGGTGGAGCTTCAACGGGTGGCGTGCTCTTTGTGGTACGGCCAGGCGCGCATATCAGATCACCACAGGACCTGGCAAATAAGAAAATCGCCGATCCCCAGGTGGGCGGTACCCAGGATGTGGCGCTGCGCTCCTATTTGCAGCAGCATGGCCTCAAAACGACCGATCAGGGAGGAAATGTCCAGATTGTCCCGACAGCTAACTCCAATATCCTGACCCTCTTCAAAGAGGGCCAGATTGATGGAGCGTGGGTGCCGGAACCCTACGCGACGCGCCTGATTGTGGAGGATGGCGGCCAGGTGTTCCTCGACGAACGCTCGCTCTGGCCCAATGGACAATTTACTACAACCCTGGTGGTGGCACGCACAGCTTTTCTGAACCAGCACCCTGACCTGGTGACGAAGTTCTTAGAGGCGGAAGTTGAAACAGTTCAGTATATCCAGAGCAACCAGCAGGAGGCCCTGAGCCTTACCAACAGCCAGATCAAATCCCTCACCGGCCAAGCTATGCCGTCGAAGGAGCTGACTATGGCGTACTCGCATATGTCCGTCACCTACGATCCGCTCACTACAACTATAGCAGAGCAGGCGAATCGGGCCTACACGCTTGGTTTTCTCAGAGGGCAACCAAACCTGGGCGGCATTTACAATTTTGGTCCGCTCAATTCTGTTTTGAGTTCTAAGGGCCTGGCGACAATCGCTCAGCCTTAGCAAGATAGGCATTCCAGGAAAGCGAGCAAAGCACATGATTTCTCTTCGTACACGCACTATGCAACAGAGCAAACCTGACACAAACGGCAGTGAAGAGCCAGTTGCCGGCGCGGGCGGCGGCATCTCTCTCAAAGTCGAAGGTGTAAGCAAAGCGTTCGCCGGACGCGCGGGCAACGTCCAGGCGCTGGCCAGCATCGATATGACGGTCCGCGCCGGAGAGTTCGTGTGCTTGCTTGGACCAAGTGGCTGTGGTAAGTCAACGCTGCTCAGCCTGATCGCCGGCCTTGAACCGGCCAGCACAGGCACGATCTGGGCAGATGGCCACAAGGTGACGGGGGCGGGACCTGATCGGGTGCTGCTCTTCCAGGAAGGAGCGCTTTTCCCCTGGCTTGATGTCCAGCGCAACGTCGAGTTTGGCCTGCGCCACGCCGGAGTACCCGCGAAAGAACGCGCAGCCCGCGCCCGGCATTTTCTTGAGCTAGTACACTTACAGGACTTTGCGCATAGCTATGTCCATCAGCTATCCGGCGGCATGCGCCAGCGCGTAGCCATTGCCCGCGCACTGGCGCTCAATCCCGCCGTTCTGTTGATGGATGAACCATTCGGTGCGTTGGACGCTCTGACTCGCGACCTCCTGCAAACCGAACTGGAAGGAATCTGGGCAGCCACCAGCAAGACGGTGATTTTTGTGACGCACAATGTGCGCGAGGCCGTAGCATTGGGAGACCGCGTACTTGTGTTCTCACCGCGTCCAGGGTGTATCATCGGAGAGTTTCCCGTCGATTTGCCTCGTCCACGTTCACTGGAGGACCATGCGCTGGTAGATCAGGCGGCTGAGATCCTCACCGTGCTGCGCGGCGCGATGACCGTTCAGGAACAGGAGGGAGAGTAAGCATGGTAAAGGGGTTAGCGTTTTTCCGGCGTACAGCAGGAGCGCAACAAACGACTCAGCAAGCCGTCGCTACCTGGGTCCGACGCCTTGCCTTCTATCTCATTTTGCTGGCGCTCTGGCAGGGTATAGTGGCGCTTGGCATCTGGCCCGGCTACGTGCTGCCTGGGCCGCTCGACGTGGCAAGTAACCTGGTTCAAGGTATTGGTAGCGGCCTCTATCTGCGGGCAGCGCTGGCCAGCCTGGAACGCCTGGCCATTGGCTACTGTATCTCGCTCTGCATCGGGATTATCCTGGGATCGTTGATCGGGCGCGTACGTATCCTTGAAGAAACCGTCGGTTCGTTGATCCTGGGTCTGCAAGCTCTGCCAAGCGTCTGCTGGCTGCCTCTGGCAATCCTCTGGTTTGGGCTGAGTGAGCAGGCCATTATCTTCGTCGTCATCATGGGCGCGCTCTTTTCGATTACGCTCAGTGTGGACGCGGGGGTAAAAAATACGCCGCCGATCTACCTCAAGGCTGGTCGCACGCTGGGAGTGCGCGGGATAGCTCTCGCGCTGCATGTGATGCTGCCTGCCGCCATGCCGACTGTGCTCAATGGCCTCAAGCAGGGCTGGAGCTTTGCCTGGCGCTCGCTGATGGCCGGCGAGTTGCTGTTTTTCACCCTCAGCCTGGGCAATTTGCTCGAAGAGGGGAGCAATCTTCAGGATACGTCTCAGGTTATCGCCGTTATGTTGCTGATTATCATTATTGGTGTTACCATTGATACCCTGGTCTTTGGCCAGCTTGAGCGTCGTGTACGCGCCCGCTGGGGATTACAGGGAGCATAGGGGAGAAAGTCTCATCGCGATGAAATTATTAGTCAGTTGCATTTCTACCAGACATTCGGTCCTCAAGAATCACTGGGCCAAATCGAAAGAGGAAACGAAGCTCGCATGCCCCCTGACAACGCTAGGCAGCTTTGAAAAGCCAAAAGAAGACCTGGGCGGGGCGCTCTGCCTGCTTGAAGATATGAAACTGGAGAAGGCTGTTGATCTGAAAGTAGCGGCAGGCATGGTTGCCTCCGAAAATGGGGTCTTCGTCACCAGCTTTGATGGTATCCACGAAGCCGATCCTGATCTAGCAACCATCAGACAAAACGTCGTCAGTCTGCCGCTTTTCAACGCTCTCCACTCGATTTCGCGCACAGAGCGCGGCTATCTTGTCGCGAGCACTGGTCTGGATCTCCTGGTAGAGTTCAATCGGGATGGGGAAGTGCTCTGGAACTGGTGGGCTACCGATCATGGATTCGAGCTCACCCCTGCCGGAACTCCTCGCTTTCTTGATAAATTGGTCGATTACCGCACCATAAAATACGGAACGCTGAGCCAGACTACGCATGTCAATTCGGCGGCCCAGTTGCCCGACGGCAGAATCCTGGCCTCGCTTTTCCATCAGGGAACGGTCATCTCCATCGACTATGAAACAGGCGAATGGCAAACGATCCTGGAGGGCCTGGACCATCCTCACGCCGTGCGCATCCTGGACGGGAATCACTTCACGGTCGCTGATACCGTCCACGGGAAAGCGCTATTGGTGAAGCTTGGCAAGGATGGAGCACAGGTGGAAGAAGAGGTAGACGCGGGCACAGACTGGCTGCAAGATTGCCAGTACGACCGTGTCCACGACTGCTGGATACTGGTTGACGGGAAAAACTCACGCGTCACCTTGCGCGCGGGACGCTCAGGCGAGGCCACGCTGGACCGCTTTGACTTCGATCCAGAGTGGCGTCTGTACGAAGCGCACATACTTTAAAAAGGCACCATGTAAAGAGAACAGTGTATGAAAGGACGAGACATTTCTATGACAACAGGCTGCACTATCTGGTTAACCGGTCTCTCCGGCGCGGGCAAAAGCACACTGGCCTGGCAGATTGAGCAACGGCTCCGGCAGCGCAATAAAAAGGTTGAGATACTTGATGGAGACATCGTGCGCACGCACTTGAGCAAAGGGCTTGGCTTCAGTCGCGAAGATCGCGATACCAACATCAAGCGGATTGCCTTCGTGTGCAGCCTGCTTACCCGTAACGGCGTGATCTGCATTTCAGCGGCCATCTCTCCTTATCGCGAGGCGCGCGCCTGGGCACG
>DATGKW010000218.1:0-30475 GCA_035294465.1 Ktedonobacteraceae bacterium
GGGGAAATATCAAGAGGCCGAAGTTCTCTATGAGCGTGCGTTGCCCATTTACCAACATACTGTGGGACCCGATCATCCCGATACAGCTACCGCTCTCTACAACTTGGCTATGCTCTACGAGGAGCAGGGAAAATTTTCCCAGGCTAAGCCTCTGTATCAGCAGGCGTTCTCCATCGAGGAACGTGTGTTGGAGGCCGATCATCCGCACCTGGCTTTGAACCTGGTTACCCGTGCCGCGCAATGCAAGGAGCAAGGCCATTACACGGAAGCAGAAGAGTTATATCAGCAGGCACTGGCGATCCAGATGCACGCGCTTGGACCAGATCACCTTGAAACGGCCCGGAGCTTGAGTGGTTTAGCCGATCTCTATACAGCTCAGCAACGCTATCAAGAAGCGGAAGCGCTCTACCGGCAAGCACTTACCGCCGATGAAAAGGTGCTCGGATGTGAGCATCCTGAAACAGCTACGATTCTATATAATCTGGGCTACGTGTGTTGCCAGCAAGAGCGGTACCAGGAAGCTGAGCAGATATACCGGCAGTCTCTTGCCGTCTATGAAAAGGCGCTTGGTTCTGAGCATCCCAACCTGGCCGCCGTCCTGCATGATCTGGGGTCACTCTATCACCTGCTGGGGAAAGATGAGCAGGCTGAACCATTCTTGAGGCGGGGGCTGGCCATCCGCGAGCATACTCTCGACCCTGAACATATCGATATTGCTCACAGCCTGGGCGCTCTAGTAGATTTGCTTTTCCAGCAGCATCTTGACGAACAGGCTGAGCCTCTGTATCAACGTTTCTTGAATATCATCCGGCGAGAGTACGGCCCGGAGAGCTCTGAGGTTGCCGAAGCGCAGGAAGAATATGCGCTCCTGCTGGAACGCATAAACGAGCAGAGAAAGGCTGGCTTTCCAACAGACGACGCGCTCCAGCAAAAGATGAGCGAATCAACTCCAAATGATCCATAAACTGACTGTATTTCGGCGATGTTATTTATGTCTGGGAATCGGCACTCTCCCCTTTTTTAGTTGTTGAGATGGTTTACTGCGTTTGGTTGTGGCCGGGTTTTCGTTTTGTCTGCTAGGGGTGTTGCCTGGCCTACTGGCTACGTTCCCCTGCCTAGCTCTTCCCAAGATAACATTTAAGATCCGACCAGGCCAGCTGGGGATTGACCGAAGCGTTCCTGCCAGGCTAGCATGATATAAACCCGCGCGTATGTCTACAAGGCGAAAACGGATACTATGTGGGCGCATGATCATAGATAAGCTCCTTACCGGTAAAAACAAAAAAGCCCGCTAACAAGCGCGCTAACCGGTACATGCGTAATTAGCTCTCTCCCTTAGCAGCCGATCCCCCTTCCCCTACGACTTTTCCCTGTAAATAGATCTTCAATAAGGGCCTGACTAATTCTATCATACTAGAACGTCGTTTCCAAGTACGTCAAGGCGCGTAGGCAGCCGACGGAAAAAAACAGGTAGGTAAAAATTGCTAGTACCTGCTTCTTTTACCCCTTCAAGGCTCCCATACGCACGCCTTCAAGGAAGCTGCGCTGGAAGATGAAGAAGAAGACGATCATGGGCAACGCGGCCAGAGCGGCTCCAGCAAAGATAATGCCGTAATCGGTTGAGAATTCTCCTTGCAAACCTGCGACCCCTACAGTCAGGGTATAGGTGGAAGGATTGCTCAGGGCGATCAGCGGCCAGAAGAAGTCGTTCCAGTGCTGGACGAAAGTGAAGATGGCCAGGGCGCCAATCGCGGGCTTGCACAGCGGGAGTACGACATTCCAGAAGACGCGCCATTCGCCGCAGCCGTCGATGCGCGCTGCGTCCAGAAGCTCGCTGGGCAGCGTCTGGATATACTGACGCATCAGGAAGATACCAAAAGCGCTAGCCATACCTGGCAGGATAAGCGCCCACAGCGTGTTCAGAATATGTACATCACGTGCGACGAGATAGAGCGGTATCATAGTGACATATGCGGGAACCATCATCGTTGCGATCAGCATCCAGAAGAGAATAGTACGACCGGGGAAGCGCTTCTTGGCAAAAGCATAGCCTGCCAGGGTGTCAAAAAACATGTGGAAAAGTGTAATACTCAAGGCCACGATAAGACTGTTACCCATCCAGTTCCAATAATACGACGCCTCGCTGAACAGGCGTTGAAAATTTGAGAAGCTGAAGTGGAAAGGCAGGATATCTGGGGGTGTCTTCAGCGTAAAAAGTGTCGGAGTGACAGCGGTGACAAAGAGCCAGTAAAGTGGCCAGATCGAAATAACCCCGGTAATAGCCAGGGCGATCCAGGCTCCCCAGGAAGTGCGTTTGCGGGGGCGTTTGCGGGTTGCGGTCGGGGCGGCAATTCTCATTGTCATCACTAATACTCCACATCTGTTTTCAGCAAGCGAAATTGTACAACGGCCACCGAAGCGATCATCAGCAAGAGAATGAATGCCTGAGCGGAGGCGATGCCGTAATAGAAGCTCTCGAAACCGTTCTGGTAAATCTGGGTCACAATGAACTGGGCGCTATCTCCTACACCGCTTGGCAGCATTACGTAGACCTTGTCAAAAACCTGGAAGCTGTAGATGGTATACAACACTACCAGATAAAGAGTTGTTGGTTTAATCAATGGTATAGTAATGTTCCACCACCGGCGAATCGGTCCGGCACCGTCGATTCTGGCCGCTTCGTACAATTCTGTTGGAATGCCGCCCATAGCTGCGTTGAAGAGAACGACCCCTGTGGCGGGAACGGTCAGAACTGTCGAGAGGACGATACTATTTAATACAATGTTGGGGTCGGAGAGCCAGCGCACAGGCCCGAGGTGTACCAGCTCAAGCAGATAGTTTAGCAAACCAAATTCGCTGTTGTAAATCCAGCGCCAGGTGATGGCAATAATCACCGTACTGGTGACGGCGGGCAGGTAGTAAACGCCCAGGAAGAATGTGCGCCAGAACTTATTACATCGTTGTAACAAGCTGGCCAGGATCAGCGCGACGAAGATATTGGCGGTAACGGTGATCGCTGTATAGTACAGCGTATTTTCAATAGCTCTTCCAAATACTCCATCTCCAAAAGTAAACGCATCAATATAATTTTGCAAGCCTACCCAGCGACCGTTCCAGGCAAAAAAATAGTCCTGGAACGAGATCAGCAGCGCCCACACCGCAGGAATCAAGGTGAAGATCGCGAAAACCAGCAGGCTGGGCAGGATGAAGATATAGGCCCAGCCGTACTTTTTGCAAAAACTCTGGAGTTTGTTTTCCTTCGTGTGGGAGCCTTGGATCGTCTCCTGGCTTTCCAGGGTGATGTTTGCCATAAAACTGTCTCCTGCCTGTGTAGGAATAGCGGGGTAAAAAAATTAACTGGAACCGGAGGCAAGCTCCATTGACTCCAACGTCTTCATGTGCCGGGATAGGAAGCGTGCATCAAGTATTTTATGCATGCCTTCTGCTTGTCTCCCTTCCTTTCTTGCTACAACTTGCGATTTCATTGGAGTCAATTGAGCTTACCTTCTGGTCTGCTCTCCCTTACGCTTGCTTTCGTGAGCGAAAGTGGTTTGGCGTCTAACTGCTGAGTAGTGCGTTGATCTGGTTGGCCGGCTGGTTCAGAGCATCGCTGGGCGAGAGCTGTCCCAGAATCGCTTTCTGCAACTGTGGCTGTAGCAGGAGACGGATGGCTGGCCACTGCGCGATGATAGGCGCGATCCAGGTATAAGCGACAAAGGGTGAAAAGTCGCTGGTCGGTGCGCTGATGTGAACCGATTTACGTACAGAGGGGGCTGTATAATAACCAGCTATACTGGCAACCTGGGGGCCGCTGAGATACCTGGCCAGCTCCATAGCCTTCTGCAAACGGTTCTGGTCCTGAAGATTGGCTACGGCGATTAGCCCGATGCCTCCACACGTGAATGGTTTGCCTCGGGCGCCAATGGGCATCGGCCTGACGGCAAAATTGAGGCCTTGTTGTGCGAAAGTGCTCGCAGCGCCGCTTGGCTCGCTGTACATCGCGTAGACTTTGCGCTGGCTAAAGCCGCTCCTGATATCATCAACCGTTTGCGTGCCAAAATCTGGCGGTGTGACCTTATACTTGTGGGCCAGGTCTACCAGCTTTTGCAGGCCGCTGATACCTTGAGAGCTGTTGAACGTATAGGTCTTGTTATCCGGGCTGAGTGGCTCCCCGCCATCGCCCATGATAATTGGCCAGGTATTGACCACCCCGGCATCGACCTGGCCGGTATAGCCGTAGACTTTGTCGCCGTTGCTCCGTGTAAAGGTAAGCTGCTGCGCGATTTGCACAAACTCCTCGTAGGTCCAGTTATCGGAGGGAGGCGTGACGCTGCGCTCTTTGAAAATGTCCAGGTTCAGGTACATGCCAACCGGCGGTACGTACATTGGCCACGCATAAACCTTACCGTTGAAAGTAACATCCTTCAAGAAGCTTGGATAAATATCGCTCCTGTCGCTGGCTGTGAGAAAGTTATCGGTTGGCGCGACCAGATTCTGTTGTACCATCAGGGGCAGCTCGTCTGATGAAACGCGGAAGAGATCGATGGTGCCACCGCCCTGAAGCGCCTGTGTCATCTTGGTATAGTCGGCCTGGGTTCCCTGGTACCCGGTGATATTGACGGTGACTCCTGAGTTTGCCTTCTCAAAGTTCTTCACCGCCTGATCAATGGGAACAGCAGCAGGAGTCCCTTTCTCGTAGAAGAGCGCCCAGTAGGAAAGCGTAACTGGACCTGAGCTTGAGCTTGTGCTACTGCCACAGGCAGCTAAGACGGAACTGAAAATACTCGCTCCCGCGACCACTTTGCTACCATCCACAAGAAACTGCCGGCGTGTAAGTGAACTCATCGTAAGTTCTTCCTCCTTGTTCTTCTGGTAAAATACATGGGTTTCCTGGCCTGCTCCTGGTGGTTAAGTCGTCTAGACTGATAATTGTTTAGACCACTTCCTGTGGTTACATATTCACATATTTGTTTGTTTGTGTCAAGGATTCATCATGTTTTTTGTAAAAGTTATCGATAAATCACACGATTCTTCCTCTAATGCCTTTATCCTGGCTCATTTATTCTGGAAAATTCCTCGTCTGGTAAGAGCTATCTTTGCAAGGGTGATGTTTTGATGCTTTGCCAGGTCTCTACCGCGCCTTCGGTCAGGTAGAGATGGAGGGTATCTGCCTCGAATTCGCCCGCGAAGCTGTCCCCTAGCTCTTCTATGATCTTTTCTTTTGTTTCAGGTGGAAAATTTCCATAGAGGAGGCTCAAATGCGGCATAAACTCTGTCTCCTGCTTGCCAGGAAAGAGCCTTCTGGCATGCTGATATGTCGATAGTATGGCTGGGGAAGGATCGACTTTCACAAAGAGCGCCCGGTAGTAAGCATCAGTGTAGGCCAGGGTTGTTAGACGAATGGGAAAAGGCTGGATCAGCGACGCCAGTTTCTGTGTTCTCCCAATGGCCTCTTCTTCCTGTGCCTCGATACTTCCAATCAGGGTGACGTGCGGCGGAAAGATGGGGGAAGCATACTGTTTCGCAAGTTGCGCGATCACCTGCGAATATTTTTTTGCGATTGGTCCCTTTGGCATAAACCAGAATGAGTAATTGTGCGTTGCCATGCCTGTGATTGTACATCTGTGAGAATTTTTTTCAAGACAACGGTCTCGATCTAGGGGGTCCTACTTAATGAGCAGGCTGTGAGGATTGCTCTCGGCTCTTCTCCAAAAGATCCTTCTCTGAAATGATAGAGGCAAGCATGATTTGCCTGTTTCGCAATGCTGCGCTGTGTATTCGTGTGATGGAGAGCGCGAGCTCACAGGCAGAATGGAAGTGAGATAATAACATATGCGTAATAGGGGTGTGGTAGAATGGAGAACGAGCGATCTTCGTCAAAGGAGGAACGAGTTATGACCGAGAAGCTTTTGACAACGGTTGTGGGTAGCTATCCTCAACCGGAGTGGTTAGTTGATCGCAAGAACTTGCAGAGCCGCTTGCCGCCTCGCATTCGCGCTAAGGAGATCTGGCGTATCCCGGAGCTGCTGCTGCAACAGGCACAGGACGATGCAACCCTGCTGGCTATTCGCGACATGGAGCGGGCGGGGGTAGACATTATTTCTGATGGGGAGATGCGGCGTGAGAGTTATTCCAATCGCTTCGCTACGGCGTTGGACGGGATGGATCTGGATAACCCAGGCGTGGCGATAGATCGCACCGGCCACCCTAATCCGGTTCCGCGCGTTGTCGGTCCGATTCGTCGCCTGCACCCGGTTGAGGTACGCGACGTGGAGTTTCTGCGGCGCAACACAGACCGCCGCATCAAAATTACCGTGCCCGGCCCTTTTACTGTGACCCAGCAGGCGCAGGACGACTATTATCACGATGATAAGGCCCTGGCACTGGATGTCGCCGCGGCAATTAACGAAGAGATCAAAAGCTTGCAGGCCGCGGGGGCCGATGTGGTGCAGATTGACGAGCCGTATCTACAAGCGAGGCCGGAGCGGGCCAGAGTCTACGGGGTAGAAGTCATCAATCGGGCGCTGGAAGGCATTGAAGGCACAACTGCGCTGCATATGTGTTTTGGCTATGCGGCGATTGTGCATGACCGGCCGCACCAGTACTCTTTCCTGCCGGAGCTTCGTGATTGTATCGTCAAGCAGATTTCGATTGAGACGGCTCAACCGCAGCTCGATCTCTCGGTCCTCCGCCAGTTCCCCGATAAAACCCTGATTGTTGGTGTCCTGAATCTGGGTGATATGGAGATAGAGACGCCGGAGACGGTGGCCAGCAGGATACGTGCGGCTTTGCAGCATGTAGAGCCGGAGCGCCTGATCCTGGCCCCTGATTGTGGCATGAAATATCTCCCGCGGGAGGTAGCCTTCGGCAAGCTCTGCGCGCTGGTTGAGGGAGCCAGGATCGTTCGACAGGAATTGTGAGCATAGGGTCTGCGCGTGTAGCGTCTTTCGCTCGAAAGACGCTACACGCGCAAATTTTATCTCAGGTGTCTACTTTGCAGATGCACAATCGTAGAGCGTGTTGCCACCAGCGCCACCAAAGCCGCCAGTGCTGCTGGAGGACGATTGCCACTGGCTTGAAGGGACTACTGTGCAGTGTTGCTGCACCCAGCTTGTCAGTGATTCCTGGCTGCCTCCAGCGCCGCCAAAACCTCCCCCACTCAGCAGGAAGAAGCGTACCGTGCCATTGGCAATGAGCGCTTGCAAGGAGCTCGTTGTGAGGATAGGATCGCTTCCGCTGAAGCCACCCATCGCCATTACTGGCTTGTTGGTTGCAAGGATAATGCCATCAGCTTGCATCGAGCTGGGAACGGCCACCAGGTATTTGGCTTTGCCTTGATTAGCTTCGAGGTAGCTGATCAGCCTGGTATCTGTTGTTTCAGTCCCGCCAAAGCCTGCGAATCGCCCACCTGTGCCTGCCTGCGGCCCGGCGGTCGGCAAGTCGGCAACTGTGTTTTCAAGTGCGGGAATGGCCGACCAGTACGCCGGGGTAAGCAGCAGGGCAATGAGCGCGGGCGAGACAAGGCAGGCCATGATACGCGGCGTCAGTCTCAGTTCTCGCAAGCGCGGGACCAGGCGCAGCACGGCAAGCGCGGCTGCTACCAGCGCGGTTGGGATGCTGATCAGGGGAACCAGCCACAGGCCCCAGGCAGGATTGCTGGTGATGATGTGAATCTGTTCTAGAGCGGTGAGAACCAGGGCAATGGGCAATAGCCAGCCGCGCCAGCCGGAGCTCCTGTAATCACGCCACATTACCACGATGCCGATGCCGAAAAGCGCGCAGATGGCTGGCGCGAAGACGGTCAGGTAATACTGATGGAAGAAGCCCGCGACGCTAAAGAAGATGCCCATAGTAAGTAGCCACATGCCCCACAGGGCCAGCGATTGCTGCTCGCGATCTTCCTGGAAACCAGAGAGCCACTGCCGAACCGGCGCGAATACCTTGCTCAGTGGTCCCTGCTGGTGCTCCTCTGGCGAACGTCGGCGGCGTTTCCAGGCCAGGGCCAGCATGCCGCAGAGCGCGATGGGCAGTAGCCAGACAATTTGCCCCCCAAGCGGTTCGTTGAAGAGGCGAGTGAGGCCTGCCGAGCCGGTGCCGAACAGACCACCGCCGCCGCCGGTTCCTCCGGTGAAGTCAGCAAATTCCCTTCGTATGGTTTCGGGGATGTCTCCCGGATTAAAGTCAGGAGTATTCCCGCCGTTGAAATCAGGAAAATTGCCGGTGCCTGGCGCTCCTTCGAACCGGTCTCCCCGGCTACGGTCGCCATTGATGTTTCTGCCGCTGAAAGCACCGCCGCCGAAGGTGCCCAGAAGGCGCTGTGTGCCGTTATAGCCAATCGCCAGGCTGATTTCCGAGTTATTCTGGCTTGAACCAACATAGGGGCGTTGCGAGGCCGGGGTGAGATCGACTGTGAGCGCCCAGGAGAGCGAGATTGCCAGCATGACCAGGGCGGCTACGGCGAGCTGCCCGATACGCATCCAGAGCGTGCGAGGCGCAGCCAGCAGATAGAGCAGGCCAAAGGCTGGCACGACCAGGTAGGCTTCAAGCATTTTGATATTGAAGCCCAGCCCCACAGCAACCGCGCTGAGCAACAACCAGCGCCATTTACCCGTCTCCGCTGCCTTCATGATAGCCCACGTGCCTAGCAGCATCGTCAGGGCCAGTGTGCTATCGATGGTATTGTTGCGGTTGGTGACGACACTGATTGGACTGACAGCCAGAGCCAGAGCGGCCAGCAGACCGGCGACCGCGCCAAAGTGACGGCGTACCAGTATATAGATTACCAGGACTGCCAGTACGCCGGACAGCGCCTGCGGAAAGAAAACGGCAAAAGGTGTAAAGCCAAAAATCTTAACGCTCAGTACTTGCAGCCAGAAGCCCAGGGGAGGCTTATCAAGAGTGACAAAGCCGCCAGGATCATAAGAGACGAAGAAAAAGTTATGCAGGCTATCTGCCATGCTTCTCACGCCAGCCGCGTAGAAAAGATTGCCGAAGCCATTCTGGCCCAACTGGTAAAAGTTGAGGAAGATAGAGATGAGGCCAATAACACCAAGCGCTATTCGTCTCCAGATGCGCGCTCGCCTGCCGCCCCTTCCATCTATTGATAAACCCGGCTGATCAGCCGTTGTCATTGTAGGTGTATCAATCATAGGTATTTTCTTCTCCTATGTGTGTGACTTGTAACAGCCTTATTGGTTTCGTCAGAGCGTGATAAGAACTCTGAAGAGCAGACACACTCTTATGTCAGACTCTATTTAAGAAAGGTCAAATGCCGATCAGAAATGTGTAAGATTTTTTACAGATTTTTGTAAGAAAGTGCCTGATTTCCATCTTGCAGGCACAAGTATTCAGCAAGAGAAAGTGAAGAGTTTGAGAGCTCTATATATAATAGAGGTGTGTCAGACCAGAGGAGTAGCATCGGAAACAGCTACGGGCAGACCACTTTCGACTGCTTTAATGGCGGCGAACATGAGCGCTAACGTCTTGAGGTTATCCAGCCCGGAACTTTCGGGGATTTCGCCGTTTTCCACAGCCTGCGCAAACGTCTGTAAGCTCCCCTGACGATCCAGAAAGTCCATTGGGGGCAGCTTGACCGCGCGGGGGCGTTTGCCGGATGGGCGCAAGAGGACTTTATCGGGAAGCTCACCACGACCTGTCCAGGTGATCTGCCCCCCCTCACAATCCATATGCCACTCTCCACACCAGTTCGTCGTCGGCCCCTGGCTGATCCAGCTTCCGCGGTAATTGACGATTGTCCCGCCATCAAAAGTGATCGTCAGGCAGACAGCAGGTGGATCGACAAAGTTGCTCCAGGCAGGATTCCAGGCTTTGCCCATGACCTGGCGCGGTTCCTGTCCCAGCACGAAGCGCATCAGGTCAAAATGGTGGATGGCCATATCAACCAGCAGAGGATGCCAGAGCCGGTAATGCCGATGATCGGTGGCGTGTGCAGTATTCGCCGAACGCCGAAAATCAATCTCGACGGAGCTGACAGGACCGAGAGCCTGGCGGCGCACCAGTTCCCTGGCTGTGAGCACCGCCAGACCAAACCGGTAATTCTGACTGACCATCAAGATCTTTTGGACTTGTTCTGCCAGCTTGACCAGCTCTGCTGCTTCCGCCAGTGTGGGCGCAAATGGTTTCTCCACCAGAACGTGTTTTTCCGCCAACAGAGCTGCGCGCGTCGTCGGCACATGCCCGGACAGGCTGGCAGTAATCAATACAGCATCAGCCGGCACCGCCGCTAACGCTTCCTCCAGGCTCAAAAAGCAGCGATCAGTAGGAAGCTCCAGGCGCTGCTGCGCTTCTACCAGCGCCTGCGCATCTATTTCTACCCAGGCTACGGCCTCGGCAGCCTTACTTTGTGACACAATGTGCTGGAACCAGTTTTGTCCCCAACGACCCAGACCAACTTGTATCAGACGTATTGCCACAATAGTCCTCCTGTAAAGGAACCGCAGAAAATCTCTTTTCGCTCTTGCCCGCTTTTATCCTCAATGGATGGGCATGCTTTATACTATCACAACCTGACAGAACTCGATTTCTTATGGGTGCAAGACAGAGATTGGCCAAGATGACTCGCAAAAGGTTTCGGCGCGGTTTAAAATGGTAATGAAGAAATGCATATCCTCCGCACAAATCATACGCATAGAAGAAGAAAGCAGGCATATTCTATGGCATCCATTCGTGTCACCGTCTGGAATGAATTTCGCCATGAGCGAACAACAGAAGCAGTCGCGAAAATTTACCCGCAGGGTATTCACGCAACCATCGCGGCGGCCTTGCAAAAAGAGGAGCATGTGGAAGTACGTACCGCAACTCTCGATGAACCGGAGCATGGTCTGAGCGGCGAAGTGCTCCAACAGACTGATGTGCTTGTCTGGTGGGGGCATCTCGCTCATCACGAAGTAGTGGATGAGGTTGTAGAGCGTGTCCGGCAGAGAGTGTGGGACGGCATGGGGCTGATCGTGCTCCACTCCGGGCATTTCTCGAAGATTTTTCGCCGTCTGATGGGCACCTCCTGCGAACTGAAATGGCGTGAGGGTAACGATCACGAACGCCTGTGGGTGGTTCAACCCGGCCATCCTATCGTCGCGGGTATTGGGGAGTATATTGAGTTGGATCACGAGGAGATGTACGGGGAACATTTTGCTATTCCCCAGCCAGAAACGCTGGTCCTGGTAAGCTGGTTCAGTGGAGGCGAGGTGTTCCGCAGCGGGTGCTGTTATACTCGTGGACAGGGCAAGATCTTTTATTTTCGCCCAGGCCACGAAACCTATCCTACCTACCATCATCCCCAGATACAACGCGTCATTGCCAACGCCGTTCGCTGGGCTGCTCCGTCCGAACCGGTATCGGTGGTGTATGGCAACACCGCGCCGTTGGAGTAGCGTGAGAAGGCGGGCGATGACTCGCATGATACAATAGCACTATCGTATCATGCGAAAGGATAGATTATGGCAAAGGAATTACGGGCCAGTGCCCAACGGGTGCAGGATATTTTGCAGAGTAGAGGGTTTTCCTTCCAGGTGAGAGAACTGGCCGCCTCGACGCGAACGGCGCAAGAGGCCGCCGCCGCGATTGGATGTGATGTTGCGCAGATCGCAAAATCTCTGGTCTTTAAAACACGCGTCACGCATCGGCCTGTTCTCGTTGTAGCCAGCGGGGCAAACCGGGTCGACGAATCGCTATTAGCGGCGCTGGTTGGCGAAGCAATCGAAAAGCCAGACGCAGCATTTGTGCGCGAGCGAACCGGTTTTGCAGTTGGCGGCGTTGCTCCAATTGGACACACGGAGCCGCTGGAAACCTTTATCGATCGGGATTTGCTTGAGTTCGAGGCTATCTGGGCTGCTGCGGGCACGCCTTACGCCGTTTTTCAGCTCAACTCGGCCGACCTGGTGACGCTGACCGGCGGGAAAGTCGTCTCTGTAAAGAAACTGGAGAGAGAAAAAACAGAACCTTATGGCCCTCCCTCTAGTTCATAGGGAACATAACAGGTGGCGTCAAAAATAAGATAGATGGCAAAGGCTGTCATTTTTCTGGAAACAGTGGATTGAGGAGCCATCAAAGGGTACGGTGAGCCAAGGAGAGTAAAGATTGCTCCGACGCGAACAAGTGGCCAGTCACCATGCTGTTGGATGTCCTCTTTTTTCCAGCACAAAGGATTGGGGTGTGTACTCGATGAAGGACTTTGACACCAGCCCGCGCGTGCGCAGGTTGCGAGGTTAGTATAGGTCCGATTTGCGTATGCGATGCGGTAGGGCAGACCTCCTTGTCCTGGTAACGCAAATCCAAAGCGATTTGCCATCGAGGGAAGTTCTAGCCAGGAAAGACCGCAGACAATGATGAATATTCCTCCAAAGAGGATGATCCAGAAAAGATTACGCTTGTTCCACATGTTTTTTATTCGCCTTATATACTTATAATTCTTTCTGTTACCATGAATGATGATATCATGCAGGATACACAGATTGGCTGTGAATTTGTGCGATGTTTTCCCTCGGAGAGAAAAGGATGAACAAGGCGAATAGAAACAGGTTGCTTCCTCTAGCGGAAAGGGAAGAAAGTCGAGGAGTTGAAAAAGAGAGCTTTTCCTGTAGAATAGAAAAGCCCTCTGCCTGCTTGTTCTCCCTGCCAGTACATGACAGCAGTTGGGATCGAGAAAGATCAGTCACGAGTGTATGCTCCTAAGTGTTCAGGTTATAGTTATTCCCGCCGTTGTTATCCCAGATGCCGTTCTGGTTCTCAAAAGCCATATTGAGCGTCGTCGCTCCCGTGGGAAGCGTGATTGCTGTGGTCCAGGTGCCATCATTCTGCTCCTCCATGGGCGTATCGGTGATGCCATTCCAATTGTTATAGCCCCAATGCAGGGTCAGGCCGGTAGAGCCGGTTGCCAGGGAGCTGCTATAGACAATTGTTACCCTTTGCCCGGCCTGCGGACAAGGGATCGCCGTAACTGCTCCAGAGGGAGTAGAGCAAGTTGCGCTCCCGCCGGTCCCTGCTGTTTCTTTGAGGAGCACGGCCCCGGAATGCCCAGCGAGAGTAAGGGTAACGCGGCCTCCATCGACCTGATAGCCGATGCCTGAAAGCAGGTCGGTCAGGGTGCTTCCATCGGTGATACTCAGTTCGTAGGCGGGGAGCGTAACGGTCTCCGCGTTACTGTTATTGTTCAGAATGACCGCCAGTGTGTTGTTCTGGTCCATGCGTCCGTAGGCATAGACATTGTTCGCGTTATCGGTCAGCAGGGTAAGAAATGAGCCATCAGTGAGCGCGGAGTACGTTTTGCGGATATGGATCAGTGATTGATAGAGCGCGACCAGACTGTTGCTGGTTGTGGCCTGCGACCAGTCGAAAGTACGCCGGTCATCAGGGTCGGCGCCGCCCTGCATGCCATATTCATCTCCGTAATAGATGGTAGGCAGACCTTCGTAGGTCATCTGGAAAATGGCGGCCTCAGCTTCTTCGCCAGTATTGCCATTGGCGCGCGTGCCGAAGCGCGTGATATCCTGGCTGGAAAGAAAGTTGGCCATAATCTGCTGAACGCTGCCGGGATAAGCGGCGCGTGAGGCCAGCAGGGCCGCGTCAAATTGCGACGGGGTCAGGGATGAGGCATTGTCATTATAATCCTTGCCGGTGATCCATTCGGAAACCGGTTCAGTAAATCCGGCGTAATTCGTCACACTATCCCATTGCGGATCGACTCCATTGGCCCAGGCCGCGGCATTGCCCCAGTACTCACCCAGAATGAGCGCATTAGGATTGACCCCTTTAATCGCTGTGCGAAATTCGCTCCAGATCTGATGATTGGTGATATCACTGCCGTTATTCCCGCCCGCGTCCAGATATTGCGCGGAATCGAGCCGCCAGCCATCGATGCCATCGTTGAGCAGCCAGCTTTGCGCCACCGAACTTGCATTACCATACATGGTCTCGCGGACTGCTGAGCCGCTGTTCCCATAGTCCAGTTTGGGGAGTGTGTTGTAGCCCAGAAAGTCGGTGTACGTTGAAGGCCAGTCCTGAAAGTCGTAATAGGGATAATAAGGGCTGCTCTGGCTGGCCTGGGCCTGTTCAAACCAGGTGTTCCAGATGCCGGTATGGTCAAACACCCCGTCCAGTACCACATATCCGGCAGGCCCATTGGAGCTGCTGTGCATATCATTGACCAGTTGCCTCAACGCGCTATTGCCGCCCAGATGTGGATCGACGTTGAAGTAGTCCTGGGTATCATACTTGTGGTTCGAGGGAGCTGTGAAGATCGGCATCAGGTACAGCGTATTGATCCCCAGGGTATTTTTCAGATAGCTCAGCTTCTGATCAATCCCCTGCAGATCTCCCCCAAAGAACACCAGGTTATTTTGAGTGCCATTACTGCTGACCAGCGGGCTGGCTCCCCAACTTTCCTGAATGGTGGAGTAGCCATCGTAACTATAGGCTCCCGTGGTCACGTCGTTGCCGGGATCACCATTGTAGAAGCGGTCAGGCATAATTTCATACATCACGCTGGTCCTGGCCCAAACTGGAACCATGAAGTTGGGGAGCACATAGAAGTCGTCGGTGTCTGGTTCGCTGGTCGATGCGCCTGCGGCATTGTACCAGGCGGTAGCCGTTCCATCGATGAGCTCAAAGCGATAGTATTTGATTGAGCAACTGGCCGGAATAGTGCCCTGCCAGATGTCATAAATCCCTGTCGCGTCCTGCGCAGCGATAGTCATGGCGAGCGTCAGCATGCTAGCGGTCGCCGTGTCATAGTACACAATATGCGCGGCGGTCAGGTCGTTGTGGTACGCACGAATAGCCACGGTTACGGGCGTGCTACAGGTTGGCTCAAGCTCGTTGTCAAACAGTGGTCCCTGGTCTGAGAAAAGACCTGCCAGTTCGATTGTGTTGTCGTGCGCGGCGGTTGGGAGCGCGGCGGCATATGCGTGTGTCGTCTGCCCAAAGAGTGAAGAGCCCAGGGACAGGCAGGTAATGAGCAGGATAACCAGGAAAAACCTACGTGGTTTCTGACGCATTGTGCTGATCCTCCGTTGCGGTATAGCGCCGGTTTCTAGCCAGCGGGGCGATACACATCAATGGTCAAAGGCCCTTGCGCGTGGTACGAACAGATCGTTGTTCGCCACGTAACGCAGAAAAGAACTACAAGGAGAGCACCACAACATCGTGGTTGTGGAACGGATAAAAAACTGTGTTTGACTCAGTTCTGTGCAAAAATCGTGCCAAAAAGTGTGTTAGTGGCCCGTAAATCGAAAAATTCAGCGGTCACGGTGCTCTGAACGGGCAATAAAACCGGGAGGAGCGCATAGGAGGAGCAAGGCCGGTTCTCGCAAAAATGGGGCCAACGATTGGAGATGGCCCCGGAAATTACACACTTGGGAGAAAGAAGGGGTGGTTGATGTGTGCTATGTGTGTAACTGAACAATGTATCATGCTTGCCACAATCAGATCCCTTGCATCAGCTTTTTGATTTTCTGATTGGCCCAAACGACCGACGCTTCCAGGTTATGTCTGTCAATCTGGTCGGCAGGCCAGTGCTCGCTTTCGATATCCAGCTCTCGTTCTTTGCATGCCTTTACTAATAGCGAGGGGTCATCGACGCGATCTTTGAGGCGGCAGACAATTCCCCTCTTCTGCCGTGGGGGTAAGGCGATGATAATGTCGACGAGCAGATTTAATCGTTCTCTCAACGCCTCGCGGGCTTCAATAACTTCCAGTGGATCACGTGCTTCCTCGCTTGGCCCGAACAAGATCTGCCCGCAGAGCAACTCCCCTTCTTCACTCACGAGAAGCTGATCTCCCGTCCTCTTCTGGCGCATTATTTCCACATAAGCGCTTTTTACGATGCAGCGAATGTACGCCTTGAGATTGGTAATAGGCCTGGCGCTGGCCGCTTGCCAGAGTTTAATACGCGATAATTGGATCAGGTCATCGACTCTGTCGTCGTAGCGCAGAATCTCATACGCCAGCTTCCGAATATAGGCATCTTGTTGTTCGAGCAGGCGGCTCATCTCATTTTGCTCGGTGCTGGAAGCAGAAGAGTGCGAGCCTGATAGCTCGTAGCTAGCCCTTTCTGTGCCTCGATGAAGGGCATTTGCTTGTCTGTTTGTACTGCTGAGTTGTCTCATAATTTTTTCCTCTCTGGCTTTACGCAACAATTGAAGTATCGAGAATCTATATAACGTATGCGTTCCGCCAGAGAGGTGATAAATCCTGCCAGAAGTATGTCAGGCAGAGTTTTAAGAGGCGAGGCTGTGTTGATTCGCTAACGGGTGACAGAGATCATCAATTTGCCTGGAGAACCATTGTGTTGCGTCCTCCTCGTATAGCAATCTTTGGATCTGGTCTGCCCGATGGATGCGCTCCTCAGATGACATGGTAAGGGCGTGATAGAGGGCCTCAGCTGTGGCATCAATGTCCAGAGGGGCAATGCTGAGGACGTAGTCACCAAGCGTGTCGTGAACACCAACCGTGCGTGAAAGGACGATCACGCCAGCACGCCGATTCAGCAGCCCCCCCTCTTTGACGACCAGGTTCATTCCGTCAATGACAGGATTGACCAGAAGCACATCATAATTCTGTAAGCCTACCAGGGCCCGCGCGCGGTTATTGCCAAAGATGGCTACTACAGGTTGCCAACCTGGCCGCCCGTAGCGCGCATTGATGCGCGCAATGATATCCCGCACCTCGCGTTCATAGACGCGATACGTTTCAAGGCTCTCCCGCGAAGGAACGAGCAGGGCCAGAAATGTCACATGACCACGCAATTCAGAATGTTTCTCCAGCATGCACTCATATGCCTGAAAACCGCGCACGATATTCTTGGTTGGCTCTATGCGGTCTACTCTGACCATAAGTTGCCTGTGCTCATTGAGAGACAATTGTGAGAACAATGCTTCTTTCTCCTGCTCAACCTCTTGCGACTGCATAACAGACTGGAAGTACTGCGAAGAAAGCATTGCGGGGTACAGACAAATGTGAATGCGTCGTCCCTGCCAGAGCAGGACGCCGGGTCGGTCTGGCCTGGTGTCGTTCCAGGACACCTGGGTGCCGGTGAGGAAGCGCGTCGCTCCATTAAGAAAATTTCTGGCATCATTCACGGTCTGAAACCCGATAAAGTCATTCATGCACATACTGTGGTAAATGGTCTGCACTATATAGTCGGGCAACATGGCCAGGTAACGTGCATCAGGCCAGGGAATGTAAATGACATGGCCCAGGCGCGCTTCAGGATAGTGCGCACGTACCAATCCGGCAGCAAGGTAGAGCTGGTAATCCTGAAAAATGATTGGAGTTTCCGATCCCCACGCCTTGAGTTCGTTGATAACCGCGCTGGCAATTGCCTCGTTCGCAACAACATAACCATTGTCCCAGTCATCACGTGTTTGTTGCGTAAACGTTGTACACGTCATAGCTTCGAGAAGTTCGTGTTGAGCGAACCAGAGAATATGGTTGCTGATACCGTAATAGTACCTCTCGTAAGCCTGCTCTGGAATACTGAGCAGGTGAAGGCGCACTCCAGAGAATGGCGACGGAAGAAAATCGGTGGAGATCTGCTGGTGTGCCTGAGTGCCCTGTCGATCAGCCGCCGTCATAGTCAGAGCAATCCAGGAGACAAAGCGATGCTGAATAGCATTCAGTAATGCGGTGACAAGCCCGCCCGATCCAAGCCGTGCCTTGTACTGGCCATCGTCAAGATGATATTCTATAGGCCCACGATTGCTCGCGATAATACATTCTGGTTTGTGACCTGCCTCGATGCCCGAACTGAACATTTCTACGAAAGACATCTGTTTCTCCTCATTAGCAAAGATCGTGAGTGTAATCGGTAAGGAATTGGGGTCCCGTCCGATCTGACCGGATGTTCTGATCGAACTGCTTCCACCAGTAGGTGTGTGAGGCGTACCAGTCGTAGGTCGATTTAAGCCCCTCTTGCAAGGAGACCGAAGGGTGCCATGCCACAGCTTTTTGCAACTTTTCGTAGGAGGCAATCAGTGATTCTCCCCTACCATCGCTTCGTCTACTCTCGCTATAAGAGGCTTCTATCGTTTTTCCCGAAATCTGCTGAAGCAAGGAAAGTAGATGATAATTATCACATCCCTGTTCGGATGCAATATTAAAGGTCTCTCCCCATACTGAGTGCTCGATGATGCTCAAGAGAGCTGCCACTGCATCTTCCACATGCAAAAAATCGCGTAGCCTTCCCCCGTCGACTTCGCAGGGATAATCGGACAGTATTTGCGTAATGAGGCGAGGGATAATTCTGTCGGGTGCCTGCCAGGGGCCGTATAAATTAGTCAAACGTGCAATACCCCCGGTCACATTCAGAGAAGCCATATAGGCTTTTAGAAGCGACTCACCAGCTACTTTGGAGGCAGCATAAGGCGAAAGCGGGTGATAAGCATCGTCTTCGCGTAAGAGCTCCCCCCCATTTCCACCATATATCTCTACAGAAGAGACAAAAAGAAGAGGTATTTTACGCTCCCGCACAAACTCCAGTATATTTACAAGAGCGTTGTAGTTGTTACAAACCACCCGTGCGGGGAAATGCAGCGAATAATCTACCTGGGGGAGGGCCGCAAGATGGATAAGTGCGTGTGTATCTTCTTCCAGGGAAACATGCTCCTCCGCCAGGTTCAAAGAAGAGAAAATGAGTTGAGAATCAGGAAAAATGCCCATACTTTCCAGGCGATGGAGCCGGTCTCTGGTATCGATAATGATGACGCGATACCCTTTCATGTGGGCGTAGCGGGTCAAATTCACGCCGACAAAGCCAGCCCCGCCTGTGACAACGATAGTTTGCTGCATAGAATACAGACCTCACTATTCTTTACAAAATGTTTGGGGTATAAGGTACCTCTCCCCCAGAGATGACCTCATGGAAAGAAAAGAAATGCTCGGAGAGATTGAGGGAGCATTTCTTAGCGTAAAAGGTCCTCTTCGAGCATGACACGTTTGAGGGGTTTGATCTCGCGCAACCATCTCCGAATCAGCCCGATAGGAATCGTGAAAAGTGTGCCTTCTAACCCCCTTTCTACAACGTCCATCTCGGCCAGGTTCTCTAAAGCCAGCAGCACCTTCTCCTGCTGAAAAGGCAGGCCATAACTGTGGTAGACTTCTGCAATATCTTTGAGGGACAAAGGCCGCCCTTCGTCACCGCCCTCATGCGCAATGGTTGATAGCACCAGCCGCTCTTCTGTCGAAGTCTGCCCCCACAGCCACTTAAAGTGAACCTGACCGGTTTCCATGACACGGTCTTGAACGGTATTCACATCGATGAGCGTAATATAGCTCTTGCGAACTTCGTTCGCGTGGGCGATCAGCGAGCGGCAAATCAGTTGGATGAAGTAGGGCTGATTGGCTGTCAGTTGCCTGATCTTCTCGACGGCGAACGGATCGTATTCTAGATACTCTTTGACCGGGTCGGTAATCAATTGCCTGGCGGCTTCGTCTTTCAAGCTGGAAAGCCGATGATGTCGGGCGATATTGAAGAAAACGGACCAGTACTCTTTGGTAAGCTGTTCAATGGTGTGAGTGCCGGAGAGAAGAAAGTTGATGCCTTTGCGATGCTGCATCAGACTGCGCAGGTACTCGAAGAACTCCCCTGCCAGAACTTTCTCTGTCACCTTTTGCTCCAGGATCTCAAACTCATCTAGCATTATTATAAGTTTTCGCCCCTCGCGAGCCAAATCAAGGGTATCTAAGTACTGATCGAAGGCATACGTAGGGTCTTCGGAGAAATTCTTCACATCTGGCGGATCGATTTCTATTCCCTTGAGGTTGAGATTGCGATGGATAGCTCCAGCGAGATGATACAGGAACCTGGAGGTGCTCATATCCAGGGTCTCATGCTGCATGTCGATATAGATAGGAATGTGAGGATCGAGACTCGATGTGTTTAAGAGCTGATATAGCAGGCTCGATTTGCCAGAACGGCGCTGCCCAAACAGGACTACCACCATGTTAGCCGAGACGCTGGTCAGGTCCTCTGTCAGCATCGCGAGGTCCTCTTCTCGCCCATAGAACATATCGCTCGTCTGAATCGGCGTTCCTATCGAATACGGATTCGGAATGCGCTTGAACTCCCGGTCGATCTGTCGAGTCTCTAACCGGTCGCTAAAAACGAGCGTTTTTTCCCTGGACTCGGCATCGGCGTAAGTGAGCTCAAAGGTAAGGTGCTGCGAAGGTCCCTTCAGGCTGATTGTGAATTCAGCCACGATTGTATCAGATACAGGAATGGTTTCAAAGGAGAGTGTACTTTTCCCGATCACTTCAAAGGTATCGCTCTCTTTCAAGTGTACGCGCACATTGTCAGCCGGGCTGCGTCCATCGTTGCGAATGTCGAGTCTAATCCCAACCCGTTCTTCGGAGGGGACAAATTTTGTGCGCAACTCAGGTTTGAGGTCAGCTTTTCCTCTCAAGTGGCCCAATTCCCCTACAATCATTTTGCGCCAGGTTGTCAGGAGTGTTTCGAGGATCGGACCCTCTGGGAATGTGGATTTCTGCCCTCTCAGATCTGAAAGTTGATACTCCAGGTCGGTATAAATTTTTTCGATAGCTGAAGTTGCTTCTAGTAAACTGGCAAGGCGGTCTCCCAGGCGTTCGCGTTTCAGGTAGGTTGCCATAATCCCAGCAACCTCTTGTAAATGGTAAAGAACATTACCTATAATTTTGAGTTGCCCAGGGTCAATCAGAGAAGCCTGATCGATCCTGCATTTGTAGCGCGTAATCTCTTCAATAGTTTTCATACGCTGCAAACAATATAATTCATCGTATACTTGCCACAGCTGGTCTCCATGTTTAAGTGATCGAATGCTTTCAAAAGTTTTCACTATGTTCTCCAGTTTCTCTACTATATTGTTTTCAGCAAGATTCTCGATCAGATCAATAGTTGTAAGGAAAATATCTCTTACAGAATCTTTTTTGGCACAGTAGGCAATGAGTCTTAAGGCAGGTAGATCAACGTCCTGAGTGATGAGCAGACGGGCTTTTCTGATCAGCTCCTCCTCGTGCAGATCGAAGTAGTGGGCAATTGCGCGGGCGGCTTCCTGGCGTATCCACTCTGTTTCATCATGAAGAAGGTTGAGAAGGAGGCGGAAAACCTGCTGAGGAGATGATGCGGCCAGCTGATCAAGCTTGCGTACTACGGCTCGTCGTATCCAGACGTCGGGGTTCTTACTGAATCGTTCGAGGTATTGAAACCCAACGTTCTCGTCTAGCTGTGCGACGGCAGGCAAGCTGTCAACCAGAGCTAACCTTACATCGCGCTCTTGATCACGGTGAAGGATATCCATGAAACGCCTGGATAAACTGGGATTCATCTGATACAGTCTGGCAACCTGCTGCGCAAAAGCCCGGCGGACATCGCCGGAGGTATCACTCACGAGTTCTTGCAGGGCCGCTGTATCCCTTTCCTGGAGGACCGGCCGGGCGCTGATCTTGGCGATGGCAAACGAGCGGAGCGAAGAGGATGGGCTGCGTACCAGATTGTAGACTAGTTCGTTAGAGCCGCCTTCCTGCTGGCAAAGCGCATGCCAGCACTGTTCCATTTCGTCTGAGATCTCCTGTTGATCTAGTACCTGGAGCAGATGTAGCATCAGATCTTCTGATCCGACTATAATTTCAACTTTGCCATCCTGGTTGCAATCGGCGGCCTGGACGCCACACACACGGTCGCCAACGATGTATCTCCAGAGCAAGTCACCTGCTTTTGTGAAGAAGAGGACAGTCCCATCGTCGGTTCCGAAGAACACTCCGATTTCTCCTTCTTGATCAAAGTCCAGAGTATTCACGCTCAGCACGCGATGGGGGGTATAATAACGCCATTTAAGATGGCCCTCGCTATCCAGTACATGCACGTTACGGTCTTCTGAGCCGACGACAATTTCCATATGTCCATCTGCGTCGATATCTCTTATCACCAATCCTCGCGCGCGGTCTCCTGTTCGGTAGGACCAGAAGAGACTGCCGTCTCTTTTATAGGTATAAACATTGTCATCATCTCCCCCGGCAATAATCTCTGCTACGCCATCTCCATCCAGATCATAGGTGCCCACAATGCGGACTCCGTGAGGAGTGCTGATAGGTTGAGCAGCGGCTTCGAAGCGATTATTAAAGATCTGAATTTTGCCCTGGTGGCCCCTCAAACCTACAACAAGCTCGGCGTATCCGGTCTGTTTCACTTCATGGATATAGACGCTTTCGATCCAGTTGCCTAATTTGCTCTGCCATTTAATCTCCCCAGCATTACTGAAAACGTAGACCTGCCCGCCTCCGGACCCGGCTACTACTTCAAATGTCCCATCAAGATCAATATCGCCTACATAAACTGTCCAGATACGGTCATCGCAAATGTAAGACCATACTTCTTCTCCTCGTGCGTCGAAGACATGTACTCCCCCATCATCTGTACCTGCTACCACCTCTAATTGTCCATCACCATTCAGATCACCAGAAAAGACGGCGCGGACACGGCCCACCTTTTTGCGCCAGAGCACCTGCACTTTCTGCTGATGCAGCAGTATCAATTCCGAGAGAGCCTGCAAGTAATTTTCTGACCTGGCAAGCTGTTTCGCATGCTCCAGAGTGGTCTGTTGCTCATTAGGCAGCCAGCCACTTACCAGATCCTGGAGCAAGGCGATCTCGGTCCAGGATAGATCTAGTGTTGTGAATTCTGGATAGCCGAGCTTTTTATAGGAGGTAAATATTTTTTGACGTAGATCTCGCATAAGCTCAATGCGCAGCACATGGAGGCTCTCTTCGGTACCCACAAGTACTTCTACCTGACCGTCGTTATCAATGTCTGCGGCGTAGACGCTAAAAACGCGGCTATTGAAATTGTGCCTCCAGACTAATTTGCCTCGATCATCGAGCACATAGAGATGCTTATCTTGAGAAGCAGCAATGATTTCGTGCCGTCCGTCATGATCAAGATCGACGACAGCAAGTGAGAGGATACGGTTATCGGATTGAAAACGCCACTTTTTTTGACCTCTAGTCGTCAAGGCATATAATTCTTTCCCGTCGGTAGCAAAGAGGATCTCGGTTTGGCCATCCTTGTCGATATCGGTCGCATAAATACAAGGGACTTCGCTTTCTACAGCGTATTTCCCTTTGAGCCGGCCCCGGCTGTCGAGAACGTAAATGCATTGATCGCCAGAACCTGCAAGGATCTCGGTAACTCCATCTCCATCGACATCGGCGGCGTGTATTGCATGCACCCAGCTCCCGGCTCTATACTTCCAGAGGGCCTCGCCGGTTTCGCTGGCAAGAGCGTAGACATGCTGATCTTCAGAGGCGACCAGGATTTCCGTTTTCCCGTCGTGGTCGATATCATGCACACGCACCTGGCGTACCACGTGACCGGTTTGATATTCCCAGAGAAATTCTCCTGTTTCATCGAATGCCTGAACTTTGCCGTCTCTTAAACCTGTGACGATACGTGTTTTATCTACTGCTTCTGCATTATCAATGCCCCGGATGTTTCTCGCCCATTCTCCGGCCGGTTTCACTCTGCGTTTTGGCAGACCACGCTTTGTCAGGATATAGATACTACCATCCCTTACCGTGATCAGTATTTCAACATCTCCATCCCCGTCGATATCAACTGCATGGACACTCGAAACCCAGTCGCCTGCGGGGTAGTTCCATAGCTCAGTGACGACGGTTAACCCGAGACGCAGCGCTCTTTGCAGGTTTAATATGCCCCTCTGTGCAGGACTCCTGCGCGATGAATCAGTCATATTTGTCTCCACTCAGAAAGGCATCTCCATGCCGGCATATATGCTTCCAGACCTTCGTAACGGAAGAAGCGTCAATCATTAAGTTGTAGTCGAATTATAAACCGGCGGAGGAAAAAAACAGACCGCAGACTCTGCCAGATTTCTGCCAAAGTTGAGCGGAATTGACAGAATACTGACAGATTTTTTGTCAATATAAAGGGCCTGATCGAGTCTATTAAGTGGAAAGGACAATAAAGTAGAGTGTCAATTGATAAGTAGCTTTCAATGACGTATACTGTAATTTTTAAGCTCAGGCTGCATCCGCGGAGGAATGTATGGCACCGCTTACTGACTCGAAACGCCGCAATCCCTATGGACAATTGACCGCTATCCGTAGCGCTGAACTGTTTTTTGGACGCGAACAGGAGCTAGAACTCCTCTATAATGCGCTCTTAGATAGACAGAGTGTAGCCATCATCGGGCAGCGACGCATCGGCAAATCATCACTCCTCCTATGCTGTTGTTTACCCGAAGTCCAGCGACGGGTCGGTATTGAGTTGAATGAGCATCTCCTGATCGTCATGAATCTGGAGGAACATCTTCAAAGAGCGCCAGAGGACTTCTTTGCCATTGTTTGTGAACAACTGCTGCAGCAGAGCCAATTGAACCTTTCCCTAGAGACGTTGCGAGACACCGGTGGCGACCGCTTCAGTCAACTTTTGAATCTCATCAATTTGCGGGGCTTGCACCCGGTTTTGTTGTTGGATGAGTTTGATTCTATTGTGCGCAATCCCCAGTTCAATCCTGATTTCTTCTCGTTTCTGCGCGCTCAGGCAAATGCAGGAAAGGTCTCTTACGTCACAGCCTCGTTCTCTCCCCTGGATCAGATTTCTCACTCAGCTATTGTTGGCTCGCCTTTCTTCAACATTTTCAGTTATCATAATCTTGGGCCACTCTCCGAAGAGGCAGCGAAGGCTCTCATTATGGAACCTGCAAAGGCAGTTGGATGTCCGTTCACCGAGCGCGAGGTTCAGTTTGTTCTGGAGGTGGCCGGGTGTCATCCTTTCTACATTCAACGGGCCTGTTACTTCCTCTTCCACCAGAAAAGCCAGCTCGCCGGCAAGATGAATCTTCAACGGCTCGCAAGCCAGATCTATGAGGATCTTCTGCCGCATTTCACATATGCGTGGGAACATCTGGACGTGGATAAACGAGAGCAGCTCAGGAGGGAGGCGATTCGCAAAGACTCGCAACAAAGGAAATTACCTGAGCTCAGCGAGAGCGCTCTTTTGCGCAAGTTTGTACGAGATAAGACAAAAATAGCTACTGGTCACTTGACGATAGAGTATTTACGCAGGGTATTGGACAGGCTGGACGATTTTACATTTCTGGGGGAATGCCATCTGAGCAATTTCAGTATTATTTACGGAGCAGAACAGGACAAAAGACTCACTGCCGCTGAGAGAGGTTTGCGCGTCTATAAGCTTCTGGAAGATGCTCTATCTCAATTGCGACCCACTGGCACCCATAGTCTTACTTCTCCAGAATGGCAAATGCATACTGTTCTCCAGAGCTGCTACTTTAAAAGGGATCGGCGGTCAAACAAGCAATTGGCGAGCTACCTGGGCATGAGCGAGCGGGACTTTTACCGCAAGCGGGATGATGCGGTGAACGCTCTGCTGAATATCCTTTTGAAGATGGAAGCCGCATATATAGATGAGTTAGAGGCATAGGAAGGGGCTATTGCTTGCGGCAAAATGAGCAGGGCTGATACAATACAGAAACTGGAGTGATTGATCTTTCCACTCCAGTCTGGCGCAAGTAACGGCTTGATCACCGTTTACCAGGTTTACCTAATCTTTGTAAGTGAGAGGGAAGCTCTTTTCGCGAGAGAGGAACGTTTAGAGATGGATTTGCTGAAACAGGGGGACGTTTCCTGAAGAGATTGATCGGTACCATCAAAAGTCTGGTTCTGATCTTCTGGCTCTCTTTAGTGTGCGCCCGGCGTTTTCGGCACTGGCGGCGGGACCTCCGGCGGCATCCAGACCAACTTATGGAAAATAGTACGACTGAGAAGAAGACGAAACGAACTCTGCTCTTTATTCGGCATGGGCAGAGTACCTGGAATGTTGAGCATCTTTTACCAGGGCAACTCCCCGGCATTGCTTTGACCGAGAAAGGTCGAGAACAGGCTGAGTTGCTGGCTGAGGCGCTGAAGGTTCTGCCGATTACCGCGATTATCAGCAGCCCGTTGGAGCGTGCGTACGATACAGCTGCTTATCTGGCCAGACCACACGACCTGCCTGTGTTGCTCGAAGATGATCTCAAAGATACAGATATAGGGCCGTGGACTGGCAAGAAATATGATGAGCTCTATAAAACCGATCCTACCTGGAAAGCCTTTGTACACGATCCAACCAGAGGGCCAGAGGGAGTTGAGACCTTTCCTCTTGTCCAGCAGCGGGCTGTGTCTGCTGTTGAACGCTGGCTGAGCCGTGAAGAGGTAGGCAATTACCCGGCTTTTGTCGCGCATGCCGACGTGGTGAAGTTGCTCCTGGCTCACTATATGGGCCTCGAAGTAGCGCGCGCGGGTTTTCTGTTTATCGAGAATGCTTCGGTGAGTATGGTCGAGCTGGCAGAGGAACAACAACCGCGCGTGGTGGCAATTGGTTGGACTCCCAAACCGGGTTGGCTAAATCCGCCCGTTCCGGCCGGAGCCGAGGAATCCGCCGGAGCATCTTAGGTATCCTTATTCCGAACTGGCAACCTCTTTGATCAGCGCTCTTTTCACCTGATCGGAAAAGAAACTGCCAGAAAAAGCAGCCGGTGAACTACAGGCATACTTATTGAAAGAGGAAGCATACGATGTTTGATCCACGTGATCCATATGAACGTTACTGGTGGCATTATGAGTCTCGTCGCCCGCTTTCCGTGGCTCAGATTATCGCGCTTGGCAGCGTCGATGCCTATACTGCCGCTTTGGTCTGGCTGCTTCTGGAACATGGCTCCTCGCTAACGGTGGCCGGTCCCACCGATCCGCAGCCGGGTATTGGCAAGACGACGACACTCAACGCGCTTCTGCAATTTCTTCCGGCGGGCACAGCTCTGGCTTATATGTCTGGAATGTACGAAGATTTTGCCTTTACCCAGTTGCCGGATATCGAGCCGGAGAAAACCTATGCCCTCTGCAACGAGGTGAGCAATCATCTATCTATCTATATGTGGGGACGTATCGCTCGTCGCTATCTGAGCCTGCCCGCGCAAGGCTTTCATATCGCGACCAGCGTTCACGCGGATACGATCAAAGAGGTTATCGAGATGTACCAGCACGATTTGCGCCTGCCGGCAGAACATATCCGCCGCCTGGGCCTGGTCATTAATATCGGGCTGGTCGGGCGGATCTATCCCCTGCGTCGTCGTTGGTTCACCACACATTTTCTTCAGCCACAGGCCGATCCTGCCTGCCCGGAGCAAATCGTGCCTGTGCCGCTTTCGCTCTGGAACGAAGTAGAGGATACCTTCGAGCATGCCGACCAGAAGATCCTTGATGACCTGGCCTGTTGGATAGGTCTGACCCCCGCCAGGTTCGCTGCGCATCTGCAAACGCGCGTTGAGTGCCTGGAGGAGATCTCAGATGGGCACGGTGCCGACTCGCAAGAGATGTACAGGGCAATTGAGCGAGTACGCGCCAAAGACTCAATATCCAACGATCCATAAATGTGAGTGGAACGCCTTGCGACTTTTACTTTTCCATAACTATGGTTTTCCTCTCGACAGATGCCGGGAACGCGGGTATAATCAAGCAGGTCGGCTTCCCGATGGGCTCGTTCGAAGGAACAAGGCAAGGAGCGTAACATCATGGCTACTCCCTCAAATCATCATTCTGAGCATCCCAGCACCTATGTTGTGCAAGATCGTTCCAATGAAGAAGAGCTGAAGCGTTTGCAGATCCAGGACCACCTGATCACGACGCATATGGGGGGGGTGTTGCCAGAACAACCGGACCCCGCTCGCTTTCAGCGTGTGCTCGATGTGGGGTGTGGAACCGGCGATTGGCTCATAGAAGCGGCGAAGACCTATCCCACGATGAAGTTGCTGGTCGGAGTGGATGTGAGCCGCACGTTTGTTGAATATGCTCGAATACAGGCCGAAGCTTGCCGGGTGGATGATCGGGTCGAGTTCCAGGTGATGGACGCGCTACGTATGCTCGAATTTCCCACAGGTTTCTTTGATCTGGTCAACCTGCGCTTTGGGGTAAGCTGGCTACGAACCTGGGATTGGCCCAAACTGCTACAGGAGTTTCAGCGTGTTGCTCGTGCAGGCGGAGTCATTCGGATCAGCGAGCGGGGTGCAGTGAAGAGCAGTAGCAGTGCTGCTTTGCTTCAGATTGAGCAAATCGCCGTCCGGGCATTCTCTCAGGCAGGATACTTCTTTGCTCCCCATGGTGATAGCGTGATAGATGAGCTTGCGCGTCTGTTGAACCAGCATGGGCTTCAGCAGGTGCAAACGCGTGCCTATGCCCTCGAATTTCGCGGAGACACCGATGAAGGACAGAGCTTTGCTGAGGATTATCAGCGCGCCTATCGGACGATTGCGCCATTTTTACAGAAATGGACCTGTGTACCTGACAATTATGAAGACATTTATCAAGAGATGGTGAAGGAGATGCACCAGCCAGACTGCGTGACCATCTGGAATCTGCTCACTGTTTGGGGAACCAGGCCGCCAGGACGAGAGACAGCTCACACGCTTATGAGGGATCGTTGAAAAGAAGGGAAGGCCATGTCTTTTTTCTCAAGGATGCATATGTAACCGCTACGGCCTCATTCCCCGATATTGGGGAATGAGGCCGTATTTAACCTGGGCTGTAGAGGTATCGGAGCCCGATGATTCTTCGCACAATGTCCCTTCCTCCTAGGCAATTCATGGGCGAGAATGATCCACTGTTATTTCTTGATGGCAATTGATTTGGCCTGCGTGAAGAGCAGCAGATAGTCGGGGCCACCGCTCTTCGAGTCGGTACCGGACATATTAAATCCGCCGAAAGGATGGACTCCAACCAGCGCACCAGTACATTTGCGATTGAAGTAGAGGTTGCCTACGTGGAACTCCTCCTTCGCTCGCTCAATATGCTCGTTATCTCGTGAATAGAGCGATCCGGTCAGGCCATACTCGGTGCTGTTAGCGATATCGAGCGCTTCATCAAAGTTTTTCGCTCTGATTACAGCCAGCACCGGGCCAAAGATCTCTTCCTGCGCAATGCGGGCCTGTGGAGCAACATCGGCGAAAATGGTTGGCTCAATAAAGTAGCCGGGGCCGTGATGGTTGCCTCCGAGAAGCAGGCGACCCTCGCTCCTGCCAATCTCGATATACTCGTTAATTTTCTTGAAAGCATTTTCATCGATGACCGGTCCCATATATGTTTCGGGTCTGGTTACATCGCCAAGACTGAGCTTTCTGGTCCGCTCGACCACCTTCTGCAGGACCTTATCGTAGACCTGATCGACAATGATCGCCCGCGAGCCGGCGGAGCATTTCTGTCCTTGAAAGCCAAAAGCCGAGGCCACGATCCCGTCGGCAGCGGCGTCCAGGTCGGCGGTCTCATCAACCACCACAGCGTCTTTGCCGCCCATCTCAAGGATCGTGCGCTTTAGCCAGATCTGGCCTTTCTGTGGCCTGGCGGCCAACTCATTGATGCGCAGGCCAACGTCGCGCGAACCGGTAAAGGCAATGTAGCGCACACGTGGATTCTCTACCAGCGCGTCGCCGATCTTGCTGCCAGAGCCGGTCACAAAATTGACAACACCGGCGGGCACACCGGCCTCCTCCAGGATGCGCATAAATTGCCAGGCGATCATTGGCGAAGTGCTGGCCGGCTTGAGCACTACCGTATTTCCGGCGACAATGGAAGCGGTGGTCATGCCGACCATAATAGCGCCGGGGAAGTTCCAGGGAGGAATGACCGCGCCGACGCCTAGAGGGATATAGACCAGCCTGTCCTCTTCGCCCTCAATCTGTGTCACTGGCTGATCCCCGGCCAGGCGTAGCATCTCCCGCCCGTAATATTCCAGGAAGTCGATGGACTCGGCTGTGTCAGCGTCAGCTTCAACCCAGCTCTTGCCAACCTCGTAGATCATCCATGCATTAAAGTAAAAGCGTTTCCGGCGCAAAATATCAGCAGCGTTAAAAAGGTAAGCCACTCGCTCTTCCGCGGGCACGCGTTTCCAGCTTTTAAAGGTTTCTTCGGCGGTCTTGACTGCCTCGTTGGTTTGCTCAATTGTGGCACTGGCGAAATAACCGATGACTTGCGCAGGATTTGAGGGGTTGATCGAGGCAAAGGTTATTTCGCTGCTGATCTTTTTACCGCCAATCAGCAGAGGATATGTCTGTCCTAGTTCGCCTTTCACCTGTTCCAAAGCCGCAAGCTGGGCCTGGCGGTTCTCGGGCTGAGAGAAGTTGGTGAACGGGGCGTTTTTAAAGGGCGTTTGCGCGTGCGACGCCACGTTTTCCATCATTTTTGCCATGGGAAATCGGCACTCCTTCGTGTCTGTTCAAAACAAGAAGACAATAGCTACTCCATTGTATCTCATGGGGGGCGGAAGATGGTAGCTTAGCTGAAAGCCTTGCTCATTTTGCTGTAAATAACACTGCCACCCACGGCAACTTGGAATTTTTAACTGCTTATTCGTTTCTCTAGAAGGATGACATGTTATATCATTTGCCTAGCTATGGAGGTCAAAAGCATGTTTGATCCAGTTCTG
>DATGKW010000219.1:0-14509 GCA_035294465.1 Ktedonobacteraceae bacterium
ATAAATAGTACTTATGGAGGTATACTCTCCGCTGCGTTTGTCTACGTGTTCATCCAGACGTACAACATATGGAAAGGTAATCGAAAGTGACAGGCACAGAAGAGAGGGAGCAATGACCGTCTCACATCAACCACTTGTAAACGACGCTCTACTTACCCCACTTCTTTCAGCTTTAGAAGAGGTAAGGCGATGGGCAACCGATGCACTGCGTCAGGTTGATAGCTATCACGGTGTTTTGCATGCACAAGCTGTGGCAAACAATATAGCATTGCTTTGTAATTCATCGGATATTCCTCTAGCAAAAGCTGAAGAAATAGCCTTACGTATAGCAGCGTGGCTTCATGATGTTGGATATGCCCAATACTCACCGAACTGGTCACAAGACCGCCGCGAACATGTCAAAGCCGGGCTTGACTTCGCCTCGCGTCACTTACCCCAATTGAGGGTTTTTTCCCAGAGCCCGTGGCTTCTCTCACTCGTTTGTTATTTCATTGCTCACCACGATGACATCAATTACCAGTATCCAAGTATGGCCCTGCAAGGAGAGGCTAAGCCTGTGGATCTGGGTAACTATGCCGATGATCTCAATCAGCTTGAAATATCGCTCTCTGCCGAAGAGCGTAAGCGCCTTCATTCGTTGCTCAATATCCTGGTAGTAGCAGACTCACTCGCCGCAACAGGAGACGCGGGAGCCGAACGAACATTTCATTATTCCCTTGAGAGAGGCTTGCCAGTCTTTGCTCAAGGCAATCCTCTCAATGCGTGGTGCTGGGAGGAGAGCGCTATCGGTAACGTGCGACTTGCAGCGAAACGCGCATTGATATCAGCCTTTAGCTCCTATAGTAAACTTCTGGCACAAAAAGAATATGACCAGATGGAAGATTTTGTTGAAAAAATATGCGATCAAAGCAATGCCATCTATTGTCCAGAAACACTCGCCTGGATGAACATTTCTGAAGACACCACCCAGGACGAAATTCGCCTACTCAGTTACTTGAACTGGACCACCCTTGAGGGTATCCTGAGGAAAGTGGAGTTACAAGGAGACAGAAAACTGCTCCCCTATAGCCATGCTCGTATTGCGCTACGAAGATGTGCTATTAGCGATTTACGGCCAACATCGTTCTATGTGCTGGAATCTCGCCTTGAGGAGCACCGCAAGCTTCAGGCCAGACTTCAGCACGATTACGTGCTGAGTTTGTTTGATCTAACAGGTATGCTCAGATACAAGCAAAATGACAGGAGCTTCTTGATCTCCCCTCCAATCATTGAAACGTACTACGAATCAGAAGAAAATGCCATGATCACGGCTATCGTTGATGGTCTGCACAGGCTCTGGCTCGCCCGCGAGCTTGGATTAAGTGAGGTATGGGTGATAGAAATCAGTGATATTCCTCAGCAATTTCCGTTAGTACCGCTTCCGCTGCAATGGAAGGACGTACGAGTGGTGACTTCTGTTCCATCTCCTGAGCATAAACGTCGCTTCCGCTTTCCTTCCTTTGAGGATTTTCCAGATATTTCTAACCTGACAAGCGTACCAGTTACCGCTGAGAATTATCAGTATTTCTTCTATCGTGATTTAAAAGAGCTCGGTTCAACCGGCATACGCTCTGCTAAATAAAACGCTCATGTGAGAGGAGTTCCTATCCAACAGTGAATCGATCTCTATACGAAAGCGCTCTCCGTGAGCAACTTACGCCGCTCGTTCTCAGTAGCAGCCACGGCTTCGAGCACATCGATCTGACTCTCCTCTATGCTCTTCAGCTCCATACTTTTTATGGAGGAGACCTCGATGTGATCACAGCCGCGGTGCTTCTTCATGATCTGGGGCGCAGTGATCCCAGCTACAGAGGAAAAGACAGCGCAGAACAATCAGCAGAACGAGCAGTGACTTTTCTAGCAACCGTCCAGTTTCCCAGGGAAAAAATTCCCGCCGTAATCGAGGCGATCAGGGAGCACGACCAGCCAGCAATACGACCATCTACGCTGGAGGGGCGAATTCTTAAAGATGCTGATTTCCTCGCCGGCTTTGGAGCACACGGCATAGTACGTTCTGCTATGTGGACCGCCGAGACCAATGGGAAGATGCAGGATTTCATTGAGCGGCTCGAACAAAAGATGCCCGCCCGCTTTGCCTCGTTAGAATTTGAGCAGAGTCGCTACCTCGGAATTGCAGAGTACGTTTTTGCTCAGCTCTTCCTTGAAAGATTGCGGCATCCAATTTCTCTGAATCTCCCACCGGAGAAACCCTACGTGGTAATTGAAGGGATCAGTGGCTCAGGGAAATCAACGCAGATGGAAATGCTCTTCCATCGCTACTTGAGCGAAGGCGACACTCCGGTAACGTTACATGAGCCAACAGGCTGGTATACTCAGGCGAGAGAGGAGCTTCATGTCAAGAAAGATGATCGCTCCACCCAGGTCTTGCTTTTACTGCTCGACCGCTACAGAAACCTGCGCGAGGAGATTCAAAGCGCTCTCAAAGCAGGTAAGCCCCTCATTTCTGATCGCAGCTACCTTAGTACCATGGTCTATCAGGCAGGCGAGGGCTGGTGGTCGGCTGCAAATATCGCTCATATACACATGCTCTTGCCTCAACCGACGCATATCTTTCTGCTTGATACGACACCGGAGGAAGCTCTACGCCGCATCAAAGCAAGAGCAGACGCCATGCATATCCCGCTTGGAGAGCACGAAACACTGGAGCAGCTCGCCGTTCATAGAGAGCGCTATCGATCTCTCAGCAGGTTTTTTCCTCATATGCATGTTATTCCTACAGAACGTTACGAGGTCGAGGCAATCCACGAGCAGATCTGGGCCAGACTGCATTCTGACGCACTATCCACACGATAAATTCCCGGTGCGGCAAAGCTGCGCAAATCCCTGGTGAGCGATGGCACAATCTCTGAGGATCAGATGTGCTCTAAGCTAAGAGCGTCGCGGCTACTACATTGTGTATCAGGGGGCGCAGACGCAGCATGAGACGATTCTCGCGGCCATAATGCACGCAGTTTGTTAGCAGGACAGTCCACAGGCCACTGACAGGATCAAAGGCCAGGCTGGTGCCTGTAAATCCAGTGTGGCCAGCGCCAGTTTGCGGCCAGAGATCCCCCATGTGGTCGTAAGCATCTCCTCGCAGAACCCACCCCAGGCCGCGGGCCACGCCCGTATCATGAACGTGTGGTTGAACCGCCAGACGGCGTGCAGCGGCAGATAGTAGATGGTCGCCACCTTCGGGCAGGCCAAGCCACATGTGCAAATAGCGAACCAGGTCGCCAGCCGGGGCAAATAGACCGGCGTGCCCGCTCACCCCCCCCAGCGCTTCAGCGTTCTCATCATGTACTACGCCTACCTTCACCCCTCGTCCCGGCACATCTTCCGTAGCAGCAATGCCAGGCGCCAGTTCTCCAGGAGGACAGAACCGGGTATGCCGCATTCCCAGAGGCTCGAATAGATGGTGCCGAGCATACCCATCCAGCGTCTGGCCGGTAACTCGCTGCACAATCTCTCCCAGCAAGATAAATCCCAGGTCGCTGTAGGCGACTTGCGCGCCGGGGGTTGCCTCCAGCGGCTCCGCTATCACAGCCGCCATGATTTCATCATGCCCGGACCGCGCGCGGTAGAACTCCCGATACGCTGGCAGTCCCGACGAATGTGTCAGCAAGTGGCGCAGGGTGACTCCCTCTTTTTCGGGACCGGTGAACGTGGGGATAAAGCGCGCCACAGGATCGGACAGGCGCACTTCTCCATTCTCCACCAGCAAAAGAATAGACGGCAGAGTAGCGACCACTTTGGTCAGAGACGCGAGATCAAACAGCGTATCGAAAGTCACAGGGCGTACAACCCCGTGCAGATGCTCCGCGAAGCCCAGCGCCTGCTCGTACACAATGTCCTGACCGATGCCTGCTGCCAGGACCGCGCCTGGCAGGGATTCCGCGTCCACCGCAGCGCGCAGGAGTTCCTCCAGGCGATGGAGACGAGATGTCTTCATGCTCTCACATCCTGTATATTTTTCACTATCTTCATATTCTACCTTCTCAGTCAATACAGGAGAAACGGCTTTATAGAGGTAGCAAAATCCTGCACGTCTGGGCGAGCTTCGTCCAGATAAGCCAGCGCGCGCCCCTGGGAAACAGCCAGGCGAAGTTTATCAGTGCCAGCCAACCGATCAATTGGCGGCAGCTTATTGTCAGACCCCGGTAAGAAAGCAAAATCCTGATACTCCTGCGCCACTATCTGGAGCAGAGCCAGCCCCGCCCTGACGGGCTCCAGGGCCTCAGCATCGACGACATGGAGCTGGACGCCGCTGCATAGCTCTCCCTGGTGAATCGAGTACCAGGGAGTAAAGTAAACGGGGCGGGCTACAATGCCTGGCAGTTTCAGGGCATTGAAGACGTCGGCTATCTGATGCCCATTGACCCAGGGCGCGCCAATGATGGCAAAAGGATTGGCCGTTCCCCGGCCCACGCTCAGGTTTGTTCCTTCAAACAGACAGGTGCCAGGATACAGAACGCACATCTCAAACGAATTGGTATTTGGTGAGGCAGGAACGAACGGCAGGCCGGTGGCCGGGAACATCTGCTCGCGCTCCCAGCCTTCAACTGGCACAACCGTCAGATCGGCGGGCCGCTCCAGTTTGCTATCATAGAGGCGGGCCAGCTCTCCCGTCGTTAATCCATGTCGAATAGGAACGGGATACATACAGACGAACGAATAATAGCTCTTCTCCGGCAGGTTGCCCTCCCTCCGCACGCCTCCGAGCGGATTGGGACGATCAAGAACCACAGCCGGCAAACCAAGCTCTCCGCAGATCTCCAGGCAATATGCCAGAGTGCTCATATTCGTATAATAGCGCGAACCAATATCGGGGAGGTCGATAACCAGCACATCAATATCCCGCAACATCGCACCGGTTGGCTTATAGAGATCACCGTAGAGGCTATAGCTCATCAGGCCGGTATGCGGATCGATCTCAGAAGACACCGGTTGCCCTTCCCTGGCCGCATTTTTGATGCCGTGCTCAGGACCGAACAGAACGCTCAAACGCCACTCGCGGGAGTCCCACAACAGGTCGATCACGGGACGCAGGCGACTATCGGTGACAGTATAATTTCCCACGAAGCCAACCCGTTTGCCTCTCAAGAGATCCCGCCGCTGAGCTAAAAGCACTTCAATGCCAGGAGAGACCATCGTTTTTTCACCTCATACATATGCAACTTGCAGAACAGCATCAGAGCTTGATCGCGCCCGCCGTCATGTTCCGAATAAACTGCCGCGATGCGATGATGAACACCACCACCGTTGGCAGCGTGACAATGATCAATGCCGGAAGCAGAAGGTTCCATTCAGTAGCGTACTGACCGACAAAAGAGAGCACCCCGACGGCAACGGTCATTTGATTTGGATCGGAGAGCAAGATCAAAGGGAAAAAGAACCCGTTCCAGGCCGTGATAAAGTTTAGCAGGCCAACCGTGCCCAGAGAGGGCCGAATAAGCGGCAGAACGATCCGCCAGTAGATCTGAAAATGAGAAGCGCCATCGAGAAGCGCCGCTTCCTCTAAGTCCAGCGGAATGTGCCGAATAAAATTGACGAGCAGGAAGACGCTGAACGACATACCGCTGCCAACGTAAATGAGAATGACCGACAAAAGATTATCAACCAGGCCAAGATCCCGCATTAAGATAAATAAGGGAACGGCAATCATTTGAATCGGCAGAGCTAACCCTGACAGGAAGAACAGGTAAATGAACTGATTGCCTGGAAAATGAAAACGAGCGATAACATAGGCAGCCATTGATGAGAAAAGGAGAATAGCAACTACCGATACCACACTGACAATGGCCGTGTTGATCAGGTAGACCAGGAGATCTCCCTGCGTCCAGGCTTGAGCATAATTCGAGAAATTCCATTGAGTCGGCAAACCCAGGGGATTACTGACAATCCCTGCTAAATCTTTGAACGACAGAAGAAGCATATCGATCAAAGGTCCCAGCACAATCAGTGCCCAGATGACCAGAAGACCATACGCGAGCCAGGGGCGCTTTGCTTGCATTCTCTACCTCTCTCCTTTCCGCGCGAGCATGAGCAACACCCCCTCCGGGTTGCTCGCTCACGCTGGAATAAGGATGCACTCAACTAAAGCTGCACGACCGCTCTTCTTTGGAGATTGACCAGAATCGCGGATGCAATCATCACAATGATAAACCCAAGTACAGCCAGCGCCGTCGCCAGGCCCATTCCCTGAGCCGTTGTGCCAAAGCCTCCGAAGGCCGTGCGGTAAAACAGTGTGCCTACGACATCTGTCGCGTAGTTGGGGCCAGCCTGTGTTCCTTCCATGATATAGATAAGATCAAAAGCTCCAAAGGCTCCAACAAAATTGAGCGTCAGAATAGTATAATACGTTGGCTTGATGATCGGAAAGATAATGGAGAAAAACGTTCGCCAGCGGCCAGCGCCATCTACTCTGGCCGCGTCCAGCAGCTCGCCGGGGACATTAATCAGAGCTGCCACAAACACGAGAATAGGGAAACCCATGCCCGCCCATGCCTGCAACACAGCAATCGTGGGCAAGGCAAGGGTCGTGCTGCCCAGGAAGGGAACATTCAGGCTTTGCAGATGCAGGCTATCCAGAAGCACCGGGATCGTACCGGAGTCTGGTTCGAGATACATGCTCCACAGATAGGCAATGACAATAGGCGGAACAACCATGGGCAAGAAATAGATCGTCTGGAACCAGCGCGAGCGGCGTTCGTTTATCGTCATCAGCAGGTAAGCCAGTGTTAAGCCAATGAGCGTCGTTAATATCATCGAGAGCAGGAAAAAATACAGGTTATGGGCTACAGCACGCCAGAAAAAGGGAGAAAAGTCCTGCGAGAACAACGTATAAGTATAATTCTGGAGGCCGATGAAATCCTGCAACGGGCCAACACCATTCCAGTTGTACAAGCTGTAGCGTAAGCTGGAAAGAAACGGATAGGCAACAAAGAGCAGATAGAGCAATAAAGCCGGCCCTAAGAAGACCATAACCAATCCCCAGGTTCGTCGTTTCACAGGCAAGACCGCCTTTCTTGTCAAAGAAGCCAGCGTAAAGTGAAAAAATCAAGAGATATGGCCGGTACTCACAAATCAGGCAAGTACCGGGCCATATCCAAAATCAAAGCGCGGGAAGGAACGTAACCGCCCGGTCATCACGTTTTGTGAAAGTACCAGGCCAGGTTCTTCTGAATATCGGCTGCCGCTTGCTGCGGAGTCATCTTGTGGGTCAGAAGCGGCAGCATATCTTTCATCTCAAGGTCAAAGATACCCTGATCTGAATTCACAGTATTCGCACTCTGCTTGTTAATGGGCACGGGCGGCGGCGTATCCATCGGACTGCGAATATCGAAAATGGGCGTGATCGGAATCGTCTGGAACCACTTGTACGCCTGAATAGACAGCGCATACTGGGAGGGAATCTGGACACCCTGGATCGGAGAAATTTCTCCGGCAATCGCAGAGAAATCTTGCCCGAACTGCGGGGTCGCCGCATATTTGATCACCGCCTGCGCCGCCGTCTTCTCCGCGCTATTGGCAATGTTCGCGTTCATACCAATGCCGCCATCTACATACCAGTCGATCTTCGGCGATTGATTGGCCTGCAAAGGAGGAATAAGGAATTCTCCCATCTGCAAGTTCTTGTTGTATTGAAGAATGGTCGGCCACTCCCAGATGCCATCCATCACCATTGCCGCCTTCCCTAAAGCAAACATCGTCTCCTGCTCATTGCCAGCAGAGCCAACAGCCGCAAAATTCGGCTCAAAATACTGGCTGAGCTGCTGATAGTGCGCGAGCGCGTTAACATACGGAGCAGAGGTATAAGAGGCTTTCCCATCTACGAGTTCTTGCGTGAACTGGTTGTCCATTAGAGACGCGCCAACCTCATCAAAATTCAAGGCCAGCATCCAGCTCTGTATGCCCATCGTGGCGATAGGAGTGATGCCCTTCGATTTAAGAACTGCGCAATCGTGAATGAGATCATTCCACACTTTGGGCACCGTCAACCCATACTGGGCAAATAGAGCTTTGTTGTAGTACACAACCATCGTCTGGATTGCGAAAGGTACCGCGTATGTTTTCCCTTTGTACCTGGCGCTCTCCAGCGGAGCCGCACCAATTTTGGAGAAATCGACGAAGCTATCTAACGGTTCCAGCATATTCGCCGCCGCATAGCTTTCGGTTCCCTCGCCGGCTCTCGTGTACAGAATGTCCGGCCCCCTTCCACCATCCATCGCCGTCTGCAACACCGAATCATAGCTGGTGGCATTGATAGCTCTGAACTGAATCTGGACCTTGACACCTTGCTTGTTCAGTGCGTCTTGCACTTGCTGCCACAGATGCGCATCCTGCGAACGCCACGACCAGACCGTAACCGTCGGGGTGGACGAACCTCCACACGCTACAAGTGAACTAACAGCCAGCGTTGTTATGCCGACCAGCAGAAAAATATGCCTCAGCATAACTCTGACATCCTTCATTGTTGTGCCTCCAATGAATAAATAGACCGGACTCTCTACATGAAAAAGTGCGCAGCCCGCATAACCATACAAAAATAGCAGGGGGAAATCTGGAAATGAGGAGCAGACGCGCTTTTCCTCGGTTCAGCCCCATTGAGAACCTCAGGAGAAAAGTGTAGCAGAAATAGAACAATTTGTCAAGATATCTAGACCACAAGACTATCAGACCACAGGGCTTCATCTAGATATATCGCGAGGAATCCACGCGACGGTCGGGTTTGGCGGGATACCCCATGCTAGTAATAGCATCACTGGCTCTTCCTGGTGAAGGAGCGTCAGAAAATCGGAAAGGATGGGCTTTTATGTGGTCAAATCTCCTGGCGGCTCGCACCCAGATGGGGACTTCGCTGGGCTTCCACATTATTTTTGCTGCGCTCGGCGTTGGTCTGCCACTGGCATTATGCGTCGCTGAGGGGCTGGCGCTCTGGAACTCCGACGGCACCTGGATGGCGCTGGCCCATCAGTGGGCCAGAGCATTTACCTTCCTCTTCGCCATCGGCGCGGTTTCTGGAGCGATTATCGAATTTGAGCTGGCCTTGCTCTGGCCAACCTTCATCAAATACTCCGGCGCCATTATCGGCCTGCCATTTGCTCTGGAGGGCTTTGCCTTCTTCCTCGAGGGAATCTTCCTCGGCATTTATCTCTACGGAGCCAGACGTCTTTCACCGCTGGTTCACTGGCTGTCCTCCCTGGTAATTGTCCTCAGTGGTCTCTCGTCCGCCTGGTTCGTGGTCAGCGCGAACTCCTGGATGAACACGCCAGCCGGCTTCCATATAGCACATGGCAAAATCACGGGAATCGATCCTTATGCCGCCATGCTCAATCCTAGCACTCCCTACGAGACCGCCCACATGATCCTGGCCTGCTACGTGGTCGCCGGGTTTGGCATTGCTTCCGTCTACGCAATGGGAATGCTGCGTGGCAAGCGCGACGCCTATCATCGCAAAGGACTTTTGCTTGGCATGGCTATTGGCACAGCCGCTATTCCCTTTCAAATCCTCACCGGCGACTTCAACGCTCGCCAGATCGAAACCGTCCAGCCGCCCAAGTACGCCGCGATGGAGGGATTGCTCCACTCAGGCTATGGCAGGCCCCTGTATATCGGCGGCTTTGTCGATACGCGCGCGGGAAAGGTGCTCTACGCGCTGGTGATTCCGCATGGCGAAAGCTTGCTCGCTCATTTTAACCTGAATTCCTTTAGCATCGGCCTGGACCGCATCCCAAAGAGCGAGTGGCCCGCCAATATCCCTTTCATCCATCTGGCCTTCGACGGCATGGTTTTCTGCTCCTTTTACATGCTTGCAATCGGAGTCCTCTTCATGCTTCCTTTCATCCGTCGCCAGTTCTTCCTCAGCCAGCCCAGAATACCAGAGCGGCGCTGGCTACTCGGCCTTGCGGTCCTCACCGGCCCCGCAGCCATCCTGGCGATGGAACTGGGCTGGATGGTTACAGAGTTTGGCCGGCAGCCCTGGATCATTTATAAGCTGTTGCTGACGAAAAATGCGGTCACGCCTGCCATGTGGATGAATGTGACTTTCCTGGTCTTTGCCTGTATCTATGTGCTTCTCGGTATCACTCTGATCATTCTGCTGCTGCAGCTAGCACGCCGCCCGAAGCCTCCGCAGGTCTGGCCCGAACTGGTGAGAGGAGCTTCGACCGCTGGCTCACAAGCGCGAGAAGGGGCTACGGAGAGATGATCATTGCCTACGCCTGTGCGGTACTGCTCTGGCTCTCGCTCATTGCCTACGCGATCCTGGGAGGAGCAGATTTCGGTGCAGGAATCTGGGATCTCTTCTCGCTTGGTCCTCACCAGGAGGAAAAACACCGCTTGATTGCGCAAGCAGTCGGCCCGGTCTGGGAGGCCAACAATGTCTGGCTCATCTATCTGGTAGTAGGACTGTTCACGGCTTTCCCTCTGGCAACAGCAATGTTGGCGACAGCGCTACTCTTACCATTCGGCCTGGCTCTGCTCGGCATTGTGCTGCGCGGAGCGGCTTTCTCTTTTCGGGAGTATTTCAACCAGCCCATTGCAGCCAGGGAGACCTGGGGACGTCTCTTTGGCCTGGTCAGCCTGCTCACCCCCTTTGTTCTCGGTTGCTCGGCTGCCGCGGTTGCGAGCGGTGCCATCCGGGTCTTCCACGCGACGACGCAGCCGGCGCTGGTCAGCGCCTGGCTCACGCCGTTCGCCCTGGTAATCGGCTGCATGGGCCTGGCGATCTGCGCCACGCTGGCCCCAATCTATCTAACGGTTGAGGCTCAGAGGGTACGCAACCAGTACCTGGCAGAGGTGTTTCGCAGGCGGGCCTTTGCCGGCGGAGCGATGCTGGCTCTTACCGGAATCGGGGGCCTGGTTCTGGCCCCCTCGGAAGCGCCCCTGCTCTGGCATGGCATGCTCAATCACGCCATCTGGGCGGTTGCAATCACCATATTCATTGGCGTGATGACGGCATCGGCCCTCTTCTGGCGGCGCTATCGGCTGGCTCGTATCCTCATTGTCGCTGAGGTCACGGCTCTGCTGGGCACCTGGGGCCTTTCGCAATGGCCCTACATCGTTCCCCCAGACCTCACTATCACGAACTCGGCCAGCCCGGCCTCGACGCTCCAGCAGTTCTTCGTCAGCGCCCTTCTTGGCATGCTGGTCTTGATTCCATCGCTCTGGTTTCTCTTCCATACCTTCAAAGTCCAGGAGAGAACCCCAATGCTCCACGAACGAGAAATCGAGGGTGACTGATGCCGGTTCAGATGCTACAAATAGCTGCTTACGCGCTGGTTATCGCGTTCTTTCTTCTCTTTGGCCTCTTTCTCTTTTTCCTGATCCAACCCTATACGCGAGAAGAACAGGCTCCTCCGCTCTCGCCAGCTCAGCAAGCAAGGATGGAGGCTCTCTGGCACGAACTGAGGATCGGTGACTACGCGCTGGCTCTCGGCCTCTTTCTGCTGGTTGGCTTGCTAACGTTTCTCTTAGCAAAGAAGGATGAGCGACAACAGAAACACGGCTCCCATCTCTCACCAGATAGCAGAAACAGAAAGGGTAAGGAATGAAAGGGCAAGAGAACCAGCCGCAAAAGTCTATACCGTCCCTCATCCAGCAATATCTCCCCCGACGCTCAGATCGCAATGGAGCGGCGGGGCTTGGCTTTCTCGTTCTGGCGACCTTTTTCCTGAGCGTCGTCGTCTTTACTTTTTCTCCCACGAGTTATGCCGGACTTGCCTCGGCTGCGCTGGGCATTCTCTGCATGCTCGCGTGCATTGTCTTCTTTGTACGCTATACGCTCTTCCTCAAACGCGAGGAGCGAGAAGCAAACGAATAAGAGCGCATCCGTCACTGAAACCCTGCTGAAGTCTGTGCGTATATATTGCTGGCGATACACAAAAAACCAGACAGAGAACAGAATAGACGTGTGAGGAAAACTTCTTATGACCATCAGTTTCGTGATTTCTACCCTGGCTGAACTTGCCTGGCTTGCTATTATCATTCGTGCAGTTCTGAGCTGGCTGCCCGGCGTTTCTGCTTTGCAACCCGCCGCTCGCTTCTTCGTCAGGATTACCGATCCCTTGATCGTGCCAATCAGGCGCTACCTGCCGCCGGTAGGCGGGCTTGATTTTTCGCCTCTGGTCGCTATCCTGCTCATATGGCTCGCAGAAAGCATTCTGCTTGTTTTACTGGCCGGTCATTAGGACCTCTCGCTTCAGCTTCTGTCAAACGTAGCGATGCCTTCAGGCCACGAACGTCCGGTCAAGGAGACCAGAACACCGATGTTCTGGTCTCTTTTGTTCATCTAACCAAATATTGCTATAGAGCTACGGAGCAGGTGAGAAAACCGCTCGCCTGTGCTATAGTGAATGAAGGCACGCACTCAGTTCATCAGGAAGAAGGTTTGGACACGTATGCAGGCATGGTCTGGGCAAAACGATAGCGGAACGCGTTTACCTGCACACAAACTCACGACAACAATCGTTCTTGTTTTCTCGCTGGCTGGCCTGATCTCAGGCTTCGCCTTTGGAGGACTGATCCGTTCCAAACCAAACACAACGAACTCTGGCTTACCACCGAAGTCGACGCCGGTGGCGCAAAACACAAATACCATCACTCCAACGGCCACGACACAGCCAATCGTGGCGCTGAATCCTCCTGCGACCGTCAACCTCTCAGCCGCTACCCAGGTAGCGGACGGCGCGACGACCTACAGTATCACTATTCAGGCGGTTGATAAGCAGAACAAGGCCGTCCATGCTACGAACATTACCTGTAAGCTCTGGGTGGTCAAGCAAATACCGGCCAATCAGCTCCTGAACCTTGACTCGAAAACCCTCAAATCAGTCAATACCCTCCAGGGTCCCATCACCGGCACAGTGAATAATCAACCCGCCCCGGATCTGAGCGTGAACAATCTGACGTTTGATCCAACGACGCCCCAGCTCGGCTTCTGTAAGGCTAATGGGCAGATGACCTGGAAATACAAGATTGCCTCGACGATGCCCGCAGGCAATTATGACCTGGTAATCCTGACCGACTGGAATGGCGTCCATTTCAACTGGAGCTGGGATAATATTACTATCACGGCGAGCTAACAAGCCGCCACGATGCGCGCTGGAGCGTCTCCAGAGGCCCGTAGACTGGTGTACAGGCGCTTGAACACCTGTGATAAAGTGAAAACTACCAGGGATTTTTACGTAGTTGGGCAGTTGCCTGGTGGCAGCAACAAGCCATGCGCCGGGCCAGGAAAAGGGTAGGTTATGCAAGCAGCGCCTGGAGAGAAACCACGCAATTCAGTCACTTCGCGTTCCAGTACAATCATCATATACACACTCCTCTGTTTCTCGCTGGCTGGCCTGATCTCAGGCTTCGCCTTTGGCGGCTTTCTGGCACACTTCTCACGCAAGTCGCCGGGTCTCGCCAGCAAGTTCGCGACTCTCACCCCGATTAGCAGGCGGAATCCCAATCTGGCAGCCACCCAGGCCGCAGAAAACGTGGAGCCGGGTGAGCCGGTGATTGCCAGCGGAGATTACACCAGCGCGGAGAAAGCCGACGGGGCTACCCGCTATACGCTCTCGGTCCAGGCCGTCAACCTGGCGGACAATACGCCTATTACCGCGACCGACGTCACTTGCAGGCTCTGGTTGACCAGCGATCCGAATGCGACTGCTGCTGATCTGAGCGCTAACGGCTATGCCCTCCCCCGGACGCTTGCTTCTTTCAGCCAGCCATTCCCGCACGAGGTTGCCAGAGCGCTCAATTTCGCGTCCCCCAGCCAGCAAACACAGCCCTGCGCAGCCGGCAAGAAAACAACCTGGACTTATACCATTTCTCCCTCGGTGCCCGGCGGAACGTACTACCTGGCAGTACTGACCGATTGGAGGGGAATACACTATAACTGGTATATGGTCGCGATCAAGATCTTGGGGCAATAGCCAGAACACAGGCAGAACAAGTGGCTGGAAATCCGTGCGCTCTACGGGCGCATCCTGCGCAGAATGCCCAGAACCAGCGCGACAAATGAGGTGCGCGCCGCGTCAGCGGTCGCCAGCACGTCTTCGTGCTTCACATCCTCGTTTGCAGCGCCGGTGGCAGCATTGGTAATCAGGCTGATCCCAAGCACCCGCATGCCCATATGGCGGGCGACTACAACCTCAGGCGCAGTTGACATGCCAACCGCGTCCGCGCCCACGGCGCGCAGGAAGCGCAACTCTGCGCCAGTCTCATAGCTAGGGCCACCAACCATCGCATAAACTCCCTCATGCACGGTCACGTCAGGCATAGTCGCGGCAACCGCACGGGCCAGCTCGCGCAGATCGGCATCATACGCCTTTGCCAGCGGTGGAAAGCGTCCTCCAAAACGCTCGTCGTTCGGACCCACCAGAGGATTCGCCCCGGCCAGCCCTGGAAAATTGATATGATCGGACAGAAGCATAAAGTCACCGGGGCGATAGGCCGGATTGATACCCCCGGCCGCGTT
>DATGKW010000220.1:0-3766 GCA_035294465.1 Ktedonobacteraceae bacterium
GCTGTGGAGGGTGCGGCGTTAGCGGCCACATCCGGGATACCGCGCCGCCCTTTGAACTCGCTCTGGAGCGTCGCGGGTAGCTCCTGCTGATACGCTGGCTCACTAAAGAACGCGCTGAAGCCGCCGCCGCTATCGTCCCAGGCCGTCTCGCTGATCCCAGCGGATGAGGTGAGCAGAGTAGTGCCGCCAACGGACGTAACCCAGGGGTCGTCAGCCGGAAAGTTGACAATAGGGGTCGAGGAAAGTTCGGTAGCAGCAAGGTTACTATAGTCGGTCGCCCCATGGTCGCCGGAACCGGTGAGGACCGTCCAGCCCTGCTGCGTTGTGATTTGTTTGTAGAAATTGTCATACGTCGAGACTAACTGCCGCCCCGCACTGTTGTTCAGCGTGGTTTCGGAGGCAACATAGCTCTGCGAGAAAACCTGGCCCAGGTGATGGTTGACGGCATACTGTTCCAGTTGAAGGAATTGTGGGAGGCCAATCGTGCCTTCCGTCTCGTCTACCGGACTGGTGAGCACAACGATATGCGCGCCAGGAGCCATCGCGTGAATAATCTCTACGTCCAGCGTGGTCTCCTCCGCCCAGCCGAGCATATCGTTATTGGCCGGGTTAAATTTTACCGTGCCGATAGGTGACATAACCTGAACAGTAATCGGGGGTAGACCAAATTGCTGATCAAACGCGTTCATATCCTGCTGCAAAGTTGGGCTGCCGAACGAGACAATATCAACGACCGTCTCCCCCTGGCCGGTCATGCCTCGCGCAATCAGCGAATCCATGCCGTAGGCTGCGCGCATAGATTGGGGTGTCTGGCAGGTAGGGACGGACTTAAGCAGAGCCGGGCAAGTCTCTGATAGAGCAGCGGTCGGACTTGAAGTCGCAGCTGGCTCAGGTGTGGGTACCGGTCCGCTAGCCTTCTCAGGCCCTGCGCCTGTACAGGCGGCGAGCAGTAACATCACGCCCACAAGCAGGAAGCCGATCCTCATTTTGCCTGTAAAGGGAGGGTTGGGTATACGCATCTCTCTTTTTCTCTCTTTTGCTCAAGAGTAGAACTTACTCTGAATTACAGGATATGGCAGTATGTGTGCGGAAAATGCATTTCATATCTTTTTCACATACATACTACCATATTTTGCCTCGTTAGCTAGCCGGAACTGCTACTATTAGCAGCAGCAATCAAATCTGGCAGCAAGGTAACAGCGTTAGGAGTTCCCAGGCCCGTGACGGGGTCCCAGCCTGGGCCGGCGCTGTAGCCCTGGACCTGCACTCCCTGCGTGGTCACGGTATTATTTCCCACAGTGATGTCGTGAAAATCCCGCGAGTAGTGTGCCGAACTCGCGATTGTGTAGAGAGCCGGATTGATAAAGCCCAACGGGTGGCCGGCCATCTGATTAGCGATAGCAACTAGCGCTGCCCACATAGGCGTACTGGCGCTGGTTCCACCTGCCATACTCCAGGAACCCGCTTCATACATTGCCAATCCGGTGTTGGGGTCAGCGTTACCCGCTACGTCGGGCACGCCGCGTCGTCCCTTTGCCAGGCTCTGGACGCTGGCCGGCAGAGTTTTCTGGTACGATGGCTCTGCGTAGAACTGGCTGAAGCCGCCACCACTGGCACTGCCGATTCCGCTATTCCAGGCAACCTCGTCAAAACTCCTTCCATCGCGACGCAGCGATGTGCCCCCTACGCTGACGACCCAGGGATCATCGTTGGGAAAGCTGGTTGTGGGAGTCGTTGAGAGCTTGCTTTCCTGTACATCAGCATAATCGGTGGCCCCGTTATCGCCCGAAGAAGCCAGCAGAGTGATTCCGTCCTGCGTGGTAGCCTGCTTGAACAGGGCATCCCACTTTTCGATTTCCGCTCGCCCTTTTGCATCTTTCAAGGTCATTTCCGAAGCGCCCCAGCTATTTGAGACGATATTTCCTAGCTTGTGGTCGATCGTGTACTGTAAGAGCTGGCGAAATTCCGGCAGGCCGATTGTGCCTTCGGTCTCAGCCACCGGGCTGACCAGTACAACAATCTTCGCGCCTGGGGCCAGGGCATGCATAATCTCCACATCCAGCGTGGTCTCATCTCCCCAGCCTGCCCGGTCGTTATGGGGATCATAGACGGGTTCATGAATTGGACTGATCTGCGGAATGGTGATCGGTGGCAAGCCAAACTGCCGGTCAAACACATTGATGTCCTGCTGCAAGGTTGGACTACCAAATGAAACAATATCAACAATGGTCTGCCCCTGTCCGGTATACCCTTTCTGAATCAGAGGCTCGATGCCATAGGCGATACGCATGCTTTGGGGAGTCTGGCAACTGACAGCAAATGAGAGACTCGCGGGACAGGCATCGTGCGTACTTGTGTCGGTAGGATAGGGTGCCAGTGTGGATGCTCCGGCTGGCGTAGGGTGGCCTGTCGTAGAGGTAGTAGTTGAGCCACCAGTTTCGCCGGTGGTCGAGGAACAGGCCGCGATCAGTGCGCAAAGCAGGGAAAGCACCAGCAAACGGCGCAGTGTTGTATGCATTAGCCTTCAATAACTCCTTGTTCTCGCCTGGGATAGTGTGTGCGGATTGCCGCACCGTGCTTGCAATAGTGAGACCTGATGTACGGCTACTATTGTAGCCCCTCTTGTCTGATTCTGTCTCTCTCTCTATTCTGATCTCCGCCATAATACACGTGTTTGATAATAGAGGCACATAACAGCACCCTTCCGGTCAGTTCGGCACTCTCTTCCCAACTTGTGTCGATGAAGTCCGCCGGACTTTTCTACAGCATCTACCTGCCCGGTATCCATCATTGCCGGTGAGCCGCTCACGCCGGGCCGGAAGTCCTCTACAAGATTGTTAAGGCCCTATACACACACGGTACCTTCTTCCCATCTTTCAGTTTCCAGAGTTGACCGAACTTTTTCCTCTCTGTACTCTCAAATTACCAAAGTCCTATGCTCTAGCGTGTAAGGTTGACTGATCTCAATAGAACCAGGTACAGTCAATGAAAGCATGGATAGAAATACAATTGTGTCGCGCACTTTATTATAAAATTGTTAAACCCTGGTGCATAGGGGAGATCGTATGTCGTCCAGTGAAAATTACCAGAAAAATTCGTCCGAGGGTCTGCAAATTCCTGGCCTGGTGCAGAATCAGGAGTCGGTCGAACAAGTATCTTTTGCAGTGAATCCAATTACGCCATCACCTTTGCCCGCGCCCGTGACTCGCCAGTTAGACCCGGAAAGTTCGCCCGGCCTGGCTGACTGCAAGACTGTGAAAACGCCTATTTCGCAGGCCGGCTTCGGAGAAACGTCAGCTGCGCCAGGCTCGACGCGAGCCTTACTCCTGGAATCTCAGCCCGTGGTGACACAGGCTCTAGAGAACATGCGCTCTCCCTCAGGGACAACTGCTCTTTCAAACACAACCGCTCTTCGCCCACCACTCGTGATTCGGGGCAACGACACAGAAGGTATACGCACCATTCGCCCGCCCCAGGGGCGCCGCCACGTCATCGGCATCGCCGCCATTGTTCTTCTGCTGGTGATCACCGGCGGCACACTTTTCGCGGTCTCACCTCTGGGTCATGAGGCGGGATTCAATATCAGCTTTCTCGGTTCTGGAAGCAGCCTGATACCGGGAGGAAACAGCGGTAATTTAAGTCTCGTCGCGCAGCAGGCCACCGCGACGGCCATTGTCCACCAGCAGCAGGATGGATACGATCCAGGCGCGAACGGCAGTGGACCAGTGGTGACGGGCAGTCCTGAGAGCTGGCCCCTGGGAGAATG
>DATGKW010000221.1:0-8961 GCA_035294465.1 Ktedonobacteraceae bacterium
AGAGGCATTACCCTTGCAACCTCAGAAGTTATCTGTATTGACGAGATACAGTTATGCATGGAGCAAACGCCTTTTGAAGCCATCGAAGGGCTTCTGGAACTGCAACGCGCTGGCTTTACAGTGATTATCAACGGCATTGACTACGATTTTAAGGCAGACATATTCTCTCATATGCATCACCTCTTGCTCGTGTCGTGCTTCCTTCCCGGCTGGAGAGCGTTCCAACTAACGACCATGTGTCGGCATTGTCCCTATCCCGCTCATGGCTCGCGGCGAGTAATCACCTTTCCTGACGGCCGCAAACAGATCGCGGACGCTTCCTCGCCGATTGTCATGGCAGGATTGAGCAACTACTACGCAGTCTGCGATATCTTCCACAAACCCTGTACACGCCTGGATGCCACGGAAGCGCATGTGCGGCCGCCTCTGCCAACAACGCTCACGATAGAGCAAATGAAACAAACGCCCTGGATGCAAGAGACATTGGAGTATTTCAAGATAAGGGTGTAGAGGCTCTTGTCTTCCGTGTCTATTCGCTTTAAAATAGGCGGCAAAATGAGACCTAGCGCGGGTCCTAGGGTCTAACTTTTTCTCCGTAGCCTTGACTTTCTGTGAATCAGAAGGTATAATTTTTGCAATTTGAACACAGTTTCCTAGCATTCTCAACAGGAAAAGGCGTGGGAGCATCATGGGGTCGAGCAGGAGGTCACAAGCGATACTGATACCATTTTTTCGCGGGTCTCGCCTTTCCCATTTTCCAACCGAGCCTGCAGGGCCGGGCTTTCCGCTTTTCCTCTCCCCGTTGATTCGGGGGAGAGGTTTTTTTTTGAGATCTAGGATGCGAGCGCGCCCAACGGCCAGAGTCGAAGGTATCTTGCTCCCTGATCCATGGCTGGACCGGTGGAAATACCTGGGCCTGGCGGAGCATCAGCGTTGATCTCCCCCCGTAGCTACGAGCCAGCAAGTGTCCAGAGATGCAGTAAAAAAGAAATTGTGGTAGAAGAGGGAAAGAAACTGATGACCTGTCAACCAGTCGTCATTCTGCAAGTATTTTGACAATAAGAAGGAAGAACAAGATCAGGAGGCTCTATGAGCATGAGTAACATCGCCACGTATCCGTCCTCGCAGGTCGAGGCCATTCATGGGAATTTCCAGGGCAAGGATATCGTCTCGCTGGATCAATTCACGGTTGGGGATCTGTACATGGTCTTCAACCTGGCCCTGAAGATGAGAGAGCTTGTGCTGACAAGCGAACCATCCCAGATTCTGGCTGGGAAAGTCATCTCACTCCTGTTCTTCGAACCTTCTAGTCGCACCTTTGGCTCATTCGCCAGTGCGGTCAAACGCCTGGGTGGCCAGACGCTGGACATTCAGAATCCGGAGATGGTGACCTCGGTTCATAAAGGTGAAACGTTTGAAGATACGATTCGGGTGTTTGAAGCGTATTCTGATGCAATCGTGCTGCGGCACCCGCGCAGTGGGGCTGCACGAGCGGCGGCTGAAGCGGCGCGTTTCGTACCCGTGATCAACGCCGGGGATGGCACCAATGAGCATCCGACACAAACTCTGCTTGATCTTTGCACGCTTTACGAGCGCTTTGGGCGTCTGGACCACCTGACTGGCCTGCTTGTGGGAGATGCGTTGAACAGCCGCACCATGCATTCTCTGATGCGCGGCCTCTCGCTCTTCGAGCACAACCGACTCTACATTCTGGCCCCGGATCAACTACGCCTGGCACGCGACGATTTTGTCGCGTGCAGATCGCGCGGAATCGAGCTGATTGAGATTGCCAGCGAGCGGGAGATTCCCACAAATTGTGACTTCTGGTACTGGACGCGTATCCAGCAGGAACGCTTTTCTTCGCCAGAGGAGTATCAGAAGCTGGCCGCCGGAAAATTTGTCGCGACGCCTGAATTGCTCGCTCGCTACGCGAAAAAGGACATGATTCTGATGGATCCTCTACCACGCGTCGGGACCATCGATCCAATGGTGGATCAGGATGAGCGCGCAGTCTACCTGCGTTCACAGATTAGAAATGGCCTGTATACGCGTATGGCGCTACTGGCCTTGATCATGGGGAGAGCATAATTGAGAAGGAAGCACCATTGTATTGATGCTGACATGGAAAGAACAAAACAAGAGGAATAAGAGGGACTTATATGCATAATCAAATACTTGATAAAACAACCCACCCCGGTCAATCCGTTCAAGACAAAACGCCATTTCTGTTGCCATCTCTCATACGCGGCGCGCTCATCCTGGAAGACGGCGCGCGCTTTGAGGGTACGTCTTTTGGGTACGACAGGCCGGTTGCGGGCGAAGTGGTTTTTTGCACCGGCATGGTAGGCTATCCCGAAGCAATCACCGATGCCTCCTACACCGGCCAGATCCTGTGCATGACCTATCCAATCATCGGCAATTACGGCGTGCCCGATCCCGATCGGTGGGAAGATGACCGCATTCATATCGCCGGATTGATCGTCTCAAATTACGTCGAGACGCCATCTCACGCCCAGAGCACGATGAACCTGGGCACCTGGTTGCAGCGCGAACATATTCCCGCGCTGGAAATCAAGGATACACGCCGTCTGACTCAGCACATCCGCACACATGGCACACTGCTGGGCAAGATCGTCTTCGACGAGGACATTCCTTTCTACGACCCAAACCTCGACAACCTGGTGGCCCGCGTCTCAACTACTGAGGTAGAGGTTCATGGCGAAGGCGATCTCACTATCGCACTCATTGACTGCGGGGCCAAGCGCAACATCCTACGCAGCCTGCTCGCGCGCGGCGTGCGAGTAATTACTGTGCCCTGGGATTATGAGCTATTCTCACCGGCCTGCGACTTCACCTTTGACGGTATTCTAGTCTCCAACGGCCCCGGCGATCCAAAGCTGGTCACAAAAACTATCGACACTCTGCGCACAGCCATCGAGCGCCGCGTGCCCATCATGGGCATTTGCCTCGGACACCAGCTCCTGGCGCTGGCAGCTGGAGGTGACACCTATAAGCTGAAATTTGGGCATCGCAGTCAAAACCAGCCTTGCCTTTTGCAGAATAGCAAACGCTGCTTTATCACCACACAGAATCACAGTTTTGCTGTAGGGAAATTGCCTCCCGGTTTCGAGCCATGGTTTATTAACGCCAACGATGGCAGCAACGAGGGTTTCCGCCACCCTGAACTGCCGTTCTTCTCGGTACAATTCCATCCAGAATCGACGCCCGGCCCGCTCGATACCGACTGGATCTTCGACTATTTTCTGAAGCAAGTCCAGATTGAGAAGGAGGGCCAGCGCTAAAGTGACGACTATACAGAAAGTGCTGGTATTGGGAGCTGGCGCGCTAAAAATTGGGCAGGCTGGAGAATTCGATTACTCTGGCTCCCAGGCCCTCAAGGCTCTCCAGGAGGAGGGCATTGCGACTGTTCTGGTAAACCCAAATATCGCAACCATTCAGACCTCGCGACTACTGGCCGATCAGGTCTATTTCCTGCCTGTGACGCCTCTTTTCGTCGAAAAAATCATCGCCAGGGAGCGTCCCGATGGCATTCTGCTCTCGTTCGGCGGCCAGACGGCTCTTAACTGTGGCATCGAGCTACACAAAAGCGGTGTGCTGGAAAAATATGGGGTGCAAATCCTGGGCACACCAATCTCGGCCATTCAGCTCACCGAAGACCGCGAAGCCTTCGCCAACCACTTGCGCCAGATCAATATTCCGACGCCCAGGAGCCACAGTGCCGTGACTCTGGAGGAAGCGTTGGGTATCGCTCAGGAGATCGGCTATCCGGTGATGGTGCGCGCGGGCTTCGCGCTTGGTGGCCAGGGATCGGGGATTGCTCAGCATGAGGAAGATCTGCGCCGCATCGTAGGCAAAGCGCTGGCCTTCGCGCCCCAGGTGCTAATCGAGCAGTACCTTCACCATTATAAAGAGGTCGAGTACGAAGTCGTGCGCGATAGCTTCGATAACTGCATTACAGTTTGCAATATGGAAAACATGGACCCGCTGGGCATTCACACTGGTGAGTCGGTGGTAGTTGCGCCTAGTCAGACCCTGACAAACAGCGAGTACCACACCCTGCGCTCAGCCTCGATTGAGATTGTACGCAGCCTGGGCATCGTGGGCGAGTGCAACGTGCAGTACGCGCTCGACCCGCGCACTTCAAAGTACTACGTCATCGAGGTCAATGCGCGGCTCTCGCGCAGTTCGGCTCTGGCCAGCAAGGCCACCGGCTATCCCCTGGCTTACGTCGCCGCCAAACTTGGCCTGGGCTACGCATTGACCGATCTGACCAACAAAGTCACCGGCGTCACTCAGGCTTGCTTTGAACCAAGCCTGGACTACGTGGTTGTGAAGATTCCGCGCTGGGACCTGGAGAAGTTCAAAGGTGCGGACCCGACTATCGGCACCGGTATGAAATCGGTAGGCGAGGTCATGGGAATTGGCCGCACCTTCGAGGAAGCTTTTCAAAAGGCTATCCGCATGCTCGACCTGGGCTTCGAGGGCGTAACCGATCTCAGCGCCTTTAACCATCAGGAGTCCGAGGCTGAGATTATTGAGCAATACCTCTATACGCCCACGCCCAAACGCGTGTTTGCCTTGCCTGTTGCTCTGCGTAATGGCCTGACCATCGAGCAGGTTTACGAGATTACCGGCATTGATCCCTGGTTCCTGATGCGGATCGCGCACATCCAGGCCAACGAGCAGAGGCTCCAGAACGACCAGGATCTCTCGCCCGCTCGCTTGCTGGAATTGAAGCAACTGGGCCTTTCGGATAAGCGCATCGGCGCATTGGCCGGCAAGACCGGTCTGGAGATCCGCGCAATGCGCAAGCACGCGGGCATTGCTCCGGCGATTCTGCAAATCGACACCCTGGCCGGCGAGTTTCCTTCGGACACCAACTATCTCTATATGACCTACAACGCTCGCCACAACGATGTGGAGCCCTTGCAGCAAGAGGGCGTGGTGATCCTGGGCTCTGGCCCCTATCGTATTGGCTCCTCGGTCGAGTTCGACTGGACCAGCGTGAGCACGGTCGAGGCGCTGAAGAAGTATCAAAAACACGCGATTGTCATCAACTGCAATCCCGAAACGGTCTCGACCGATTACGATACCTCTGATCGCCTCTACTTCGAGGAACTGACCTTTGAACGCATTGCCGACATCTGCGAATTCGAGGACCCCTATGGCGTGATTGTCTCGGTTGGCGGGCAGACGCCGAATAACCGCGTGAAAGCCCTGCACAACTACGGTTTCCCGATTCTTGGCACCAGCGCCGAGAATATTGATCGCGCTGAGGACCGCTACAAATTCTCCAATCTGCTCGACGCACTTGGCATTCACCAGCCGGAGTGGGCTTCGTTTAATAACCTGCCGGAGCTGCAAGCCTTCGTCGAACGCGTGGGCTACCCTGTGCTGGTACGCCCGTCATACGTGCTTTCGGGCAGCGCTATGAGAGTCTGCTATAACGAGGAGCAATTGCAGCGCTACACACACGAAGCCTCACAGGTCTCGCCCGAACACCCGGTCACGGTTTCGAAGTTTTTCCAGAAGGTCAAAGAGGTCGAGATGGATGCCGTAGCCCAGCACGGCGAGGTCAAAGCCTTTGTCATTTCAGAACATATCGAGAACGCTGGCGTGCATTCAGGCGATGCGACCATCGTGCTCCCGACACAGACCGTCAACGAGGAGACGCGAGCGCGCATCGAGGAAGTAGGCCGCTCTATCGCACGGGCTCTAGAGATCACCGGCCCGTTCAATATCCAGTTTCTGGCCAAAGATAACCAGGTGTATGTGATCGAGGCCAACCTGCGCGCTTCGCGCACCTTCCCCTTTATCTCGAAGGTTACAGGCGTCAATCTGATTGCCCTCTTCGTTGACGCACTTTTCATCGAAAACGTACCTGCCGTAAAGATCCCGCCGCCGACCTTCACCGCCGTCAAGGCGCCGCAGTTCTCGTTTGCACGCCTGACCGGGGCCGATCCTATCCTGCACGTTGAGATGGGCTCGACCGGTGAAGTAGCCTGCTTCGGCGAGGATTTAGAGGAGGCGTATCTCAAGGCTATTATCGCTACCGGCGGGCATGTGCCGCAGAAAGGCATCTTCATCAGCCTGGGTGGCGATGACAAGAAGCAGCGCTTCCTGGAGAGCGCGCGCCTGCTGGCCACACTCGGCCTACCGCTCTACGCGACGGAGAAAACCTGCCTCTTCCTGCGCGAGCACGGCATCGAGGCAACTATGCTCTACAAACTGCATGAGCAGCGCGAACCCAATGTTCTGACCTACTTCCGCGATCACAAAGTTGATCTGGCTATCAATATCGTCGATCACTACGTGACCAAAGAAGTGGACGACGATTACGCCATGCGCCGCTATGCCGTCGATCACAACATTCCTCTATTCACCAAAGTGAAACAGGCCCGTCTCTTTACACGTGCGATCATTGAGAAGAACTTGCAAACGATACCTATCAAATCATGGAGTGACTATATGAAGAACGTTGATTGACGTGCCATTATTGTAATGTGAGAAATAGTCCGTGCGACAGGTTGATAGGCGCTGGATACAGTTGCGAAAGGCAGCGTGTATGTCTGACAGGCTGATAGGATCGATTGTGCTCCCTGAGCGCATCATTCAGGGCACAGTTTTTATCACAGATGGAAAAATCGAGCGGATAGAAGCAGGCTTCCTGGACGATAGCGGGCAAGCCCTCGATTTCCGGGGAAACTATCTGCTGCCGGGGCTGATCGAGATACACGGCCATATGCGTGAGCCAGGGCTTGAATATAAAGAGGACATCCCACATGGGACGCGGGCAGGTGTGGCAGGCGGCTACACAACGATCCTGGATATGCCCAATACCAGGCCGCCGACGACCACCATGACGCTCCTGGAAGAGCAAATCAGGCGCTACAGCGGCAGATCGTACTGTGATTTTGCTATCAACATGGGAGTTTCTCGCGAGAGTATCTCAGAACTGAACACCATCGACAAAGAGAAGATTACTGGCGTGAAGATCTTCGCGGCCGGGCATGCAACCGCGCTCACAACTATCCCGCGCCTCACTGACCTGGCTCAGATTTTCGAGATCCTGGGCCGGCGAGGCATCATGGCAATGGTCCACGCGGAAAATCAGGAACTGATCGACTACTTTGTGCATCGCTACCGTGAAGCGGGCCGGAACGATCCAGCCGCATGGAGCGAGGCACGCAATCCTTCCGTCGTCCTGACTTCTGTGCTGGAGATGGTCTCGCTGGCCAAACACTTCGGCGTGAAGCTGCACCTGCTGCACCTCTCCACGCCCGAAGAGTTTGCCGCCGTCGAATTTGGGCGCGCTCTGGGTATTGACGTTTCCGGCGAGACCACTACTGTACACCTGACCTTTCATAGCGATGATTACGACGAATACAATAACATGATCAATATCGCGCCCGCGCTACGCATCCCAGAGGCCCAGGAACAGCTCTGGCAACTCTTGCGAGCGGGAAAAATCGATGCCGTAGTGACCGACCACGCTCCCCACACGCTGGAGGAGAAGCAGAAAGCGAGCGTATGGGAGGTAGCGTCCGGTATGCCCGGTCTGCAAGAGGCCGTGCCAGTACTGGTGACAAACTGGGTGAGGCACTTTGGCCCGGAAGCGCTGGAAGAAGGATTGATCCGCATTGCCCAGGTCACTTCGCAGAATATCGCACGCATCTTCGGCTTTGCCCGGAAAGGCGGGCTGATTGTTGGGAAGGATGCCGACATTGTTGTGATTGATACGAAGCAGCCCTGGACCGTCAGAAAAGAGGATCTCTTCACAAAGAACCAGTGGTCCATCTATGAAGGTATGCAATTGATCGGTAGACCGGTCGCGACATTTTTACGCGGCAACCTGGTTTACCGCAATGGCCAGATCATCGGCGAACCGCAGGGCAGGTGGATTCAAGGCTGAGCGCCTGAAGAGAGCAAGAGCAGCGAGAGAGTGTAAATCATGCCGCATATACCATTCTTTGATCCAGAGAGGACCTACGAAGAAAACTTCACTCAAGGCCCGTTTGGAGCCTTCGCGGACGGGAAGGTTTTCCAGGAAGTGGGCGAGCCTCGGTATACCGTCTTTGGTCAAGCCGTCTATCTTCCTTTTGGCATTCCGGCGGGGCCGCTGTTGAACGGAAAATATGTGAAGGCTGCTCTCGATAAAGGCTTTGACGTTCCAATCTACAAGACCGTCAGAACGCGTAAATATGCCAGCGCTCCCTGGCCAAATGTCCTGGCCGTTCAGGTCGCGGAGAAAGACCTGACCTTCGCAATGGCGGAACAAGGGCTGGCAGCGAATCATCTCTTTGCCGAGCCACTGGCGATTACCAACTCCTTCGGGGTGCCATCGTTTGAACCAGATTTCTGGCAGCCCGATATGGCGGAAGCAAGTCGCTATGCCAAACAAGGGCAGTTCGTGATCGGCAGCTTTCAAGGCACGACAAACCCACAGGGCGACATCGACGAGTATATCCAGGACTTTGTGCTCGCCGCAAAGCTTGTCAAAGAGACGGGCGTCAAAGTGCTCGAAGCGAACTTGAGTTGTCCTAACGAGGGAACAAACCACCTGCTCTGCTATGATGTAAAGAGGTCAAAAGCGGTTATTGCCGCGATCAAAAATGAAATTGGCGAAACGCCCCTTGTGATAAAAATCGGGTATTTTGGCGATGGAGATCAACTAAGGCTGTTTGTCACAGAGGTTGGAAGCATGATCCAGGGCATTAGCGCGATTAATACGATTCCCGCCAGAATTCTAGATGAGCAGGGGAAGCCAGCTCTTCCTGGTCCTGGGAGAGAACGCAGCGGCGTGTGCGGCGTTCCGGTAAAATGGGCGGGCCTGGATATGACGCGGAAACTCTTCGCTCTGAGGCAGCAATCCGGCCTGTCATTCACGATTATTGGCGTCGGCGGAGTTACGTATCCTCACGATTACCGAGAGTACAGGGA
>DATGKW010000222.1:0-12529 GCA_035294465.1 Ktedonobacteraceae bacterium
AGCACCGCCGCGTGGGTCGAACTCTCCGGCTGCTCGCTCAGGAGTTGCTGCGCACGCTCCAGCAGCGCGGATGCCTCAGCAATGTGCTCCTGCGCTAAGGCCACGCGGGCCAAGCCGTTCCAGCAGGAGGCCAGCGCGCCCAGTTCGGTCCCCGGCGTTTGTTCTCTGACAGTAAGAACCCGCCGCAGGAGACGTTCAGCCTCGTCAGCGTTTCCCTGCTGGAGAAAAACCAGCGCAGCTTGCTCCAGGTGCTCCAATGTCACCGGATGCTCTTCTCCCAGCAGACGTTCAGAGAGCGGAAGCGCTTTCCGGTAGCAGGTCGCTGCCTCCTCCCAGTTCTGCAAACGTGCATAGACCTCCGCCAGGCTGAAGCGAGCTTCCATCAAGAGAGATTCCTGCTCTGCTGACGGCAACCTTTCCAGGAAAAAGCACACCCGGCGGAGCAGAGAGGCCGCTTCATTAAATTGCTCATCATCAATACAGAGGAGAGCCAGGTGATATCTGACCAGGCAGGACACCGGATGGCGGCGCAGTTGCACCCGATCCGCAATGGAGAGAGCTTTTTCATAGCACAACCTGGCCTCCCGCTGTTTCCCCTGCTCAGCGTAGACGCGACCGAGATGATCAAGCGCGAGAAGGACATCCGGGTGATTAATTCCCAGCGCTTTGACTTTGCTCTCCACCGCACGCTGCGCGAGTTGTTCGGCCTCGACATACCGCTTCAACAGGCCCTTGAGAAGCGCCAGATTGCCAATGGTGGTCGCCAGCGCTTGAGAGGATGTGTTCACGCTCCGCTCCTGAAGCGCAAGCACTTTGCTCAATAAAAACTCAGCCTGTCTGACGAGCTGGATTTGCCAGAAAAGCGAGGCAGCCCAGTTGAAAACCTCGACCATTTTTTCGAGTTCGGAGGCATCAACAAAGGCAAGCGTGTATTGCTCGCTGAGTCGGGCCAGATGGTGAATCTGCGCGGCGATACGTAGACAGAATGGCGGCGTCTCTACCTCAAGCGAGGGAATAAGACGCTGGAACAGGTGCAACGCCTGCATGAGATGCTGCTGCGAGGCATCCAGCGCGAAAAACTGGCGGACCACCTCCTGGAGCAGCGGAAGCATCCTCAGTGTTGAGGAACGCTCATCGGAGTTGAGCAGGCCATATGCCAGCAATGTCTGGATGGCCTCGCCCTCCTGCCCATGCCGTTCGCCTGCTTCCGCGTCATCCTCTGTCTGAAAGCTGCTAGCTTGCTGGAGAAAAAGACTGATAGGAATAGCTTCGGGCAGGAGCAGCGCGCAGATCTGCAACGGCTCAAGCACCTCCGGCCGCTTCTCAGCCAGATGGGTCAGAACAAGCTCGCAGGCCACCACTACAATCTCCAGATCATCCCCATCTGAACGAGCAGGAAGCTGAGTACGCGTGGCATACTCGCGAAAGGCAGCAAGATAGGTCTGTATATCACCGTTTGCTGCGCGGAGATATCCCGCTGCCAGAGCCAGCGCGACCGGCAGCCCCTGCAACTCGCGAGCCAGCTCCAGAGCGGCTTGTCTCTGCTCCTCTTCCGCCTGGTCCAGTTCCGCGTGCTCGTCAAGCAAGCCAGACCGGCGTAGCACCAGCAACGCACCTGTCTGCGCGTCCAGCGCAGCGAGCTTCACGCAAGGAAGCGTTGACGGGAGATCGGAAGCCTGCGTAATCACGATGACTGAACTTGCCATCTGTCTCGGAGTAAATGCAGCAACGAGCGAAGTAGGGAGCATAGCGAGGTCTGGCAGTGTCTTCGGGTCGGGAAAGTTCTCCAGAATAATTAACGCATCTTGTTGAGTGAAAAGGTCCTGTTGTAATGCCTGCAAAAGAGAGAACAGTCTCTGGGATGTGTGAACAGGAAGAGCAGACGGGGGCAGCATAGCCAGCAGATCGGCCAGGAGCGTCTCCTCAGTGGCTGCGTTTATCCAGAAAACTGAGCGATAGCGACGCCCAAATTGTTGGGCATACGCCTGCGCTACGGTCGTTTTCCCCATACCCTGGGCGCCGATAAGCACTACTCTATGATGGTGCCGGAGCGTAGCGTCTATTGCCTGGAAAAATATTTTGCGCCCGATAACGTTTGGAACCAGAGAGAATTTCACCAAACACTCCTGATAGCTTAAAGAGAAACATATCCAGGTAAATTCAGCGGAGGATGATCAATATTTCACTATATGGCTGATTATTCCTCAGCTTATGTAGTATAACATATCGTCGGTCTTAACTGTCAATAGCGGATCATATCACTCAGGATGATTGAAAAGTTTGCAAGAAGTCGTCTATGTTGCAAACTCAACCAGCTTCTTCTATACTACCTGCTAGCATCGTGATTAGAGAAGAGAAGTAATGATCATGGAAACTGTACCAGCTTTAGCGCAATACCTGCAAGCAGTTCCCAAAGCCGAGCTACACATTCACCTGGAAGGAGCAATCCAGCCCGAAACGGTGATTGAACTGGCACGTCGCAACAGCGTCCCCTTGCCAGCCGAAAGTGCGGAAGAACTGCGCCGCAGCTTTATCTTTCGCGATTTTGACCACTTTATTGAGAGCTTCCTGTCAGGTGTGAGCTGCTTGAAAACCGGCGAGGACTTCGAGCAGATCGTCTACGAATTGGGCTCCGAGTTGGCCCGGCAGAACGTACGCTACGCCGAAGTAACCATGACGCCCAGCACGCACTACCGGCGAGGGATATCACACGAAGTCTATTTTGCAGGGATGCAGCGCGGGCGGGAGCGTGTCCTGGCCGATTTTCACGTTGAGATGAACTGGATCTTCAATATCGTGCGCAAGTGGAGCGACTCTACGCTCACTATACCTATGGCTGACTATGTGACCAACGTGGCCATCGAGTGCAAAGACGAAGGAGTAGTAGCCCTGGGCCTGGCCGGCTCTGAAGCAGGAGCTCCGCCCGAACCATTCGCCCTCTGGTTCGAGCGCGCACGAGCAGCCGGTCTGCATAGCCTGCCGCACGCAGGCGAGCACGCCGGCCCTGAAAGCATCTGGGGCGCTATCAACGCACTGGGAGCCGAGCGTATCGCACACGGCGTGCGCGCAATAGAGGACCCACACCTGGTTGAACACCTGGCGCAGCACTCTATCCCCCTGGATATCACGCCAACCAGCAATATCTGCCTGGGCGTCTATCCCTCTTACGCAGCTCACCCGCTGCCGGCCCTTCACGCCGCTGGTGTCCCGCTCACCATCAGCACCGACGATCCACCGCTCTTTAACATCACACTCAACCAGGAGATCAACCTGCTGGCAACCAGCTTTGGCCTAGATCTCGCGGCTATCGACGAGATCATTTTGAACGGCATTCGCTGCAGCCTTCTGCCCGAAGAAAGGCGGCGCGAATTAGAGGCAAGTTGGCGAGTTGAGCTAGAAGCGTTGAAAACATCCTATCTACACGCTTCTTGAGCCTGGGTCAGCGCTCTTACTCAGAGATACTCCGTGCGTAATCGGCCAGCGCGAACAGCAGGAATAGATTGGGAACGCGTTTCGCCGGCAGCTTGCACCAGGGCTTGCGCTGCGCGATATCGTAGACGACCAGCCGATTCTCTTGCAGCGAGACCGACTTCACCTGCGACCAGGGCAACAGACGCTCACCCACTGTGATCCCCTGTCGGCTGACCTGCACCTGACCAAAACAGAGCGGCTGATCTGCCTGATAAGCGTCGATAGTCGCCGGCAATTGCAGCCGAACGATCTGTTCTTCGATAATTTTCCCCAGGGCTTGCTGATCAATATTGAGAGGCGTAAGCGTATATCTGGTGCCATCGCGCAACTGGAGGGTAGAGGCATAGGTACCCGGCGCCATGATTGGCTGCTGGCGCCGATTGATGGCAAAGGAAGGAATGCGCCAGACCGTCTCAACGTCTTCCCAGCGAAAGGCTACCGGATCCTGTTTGCCCCATTTAAGGATCATGCCGTGCTCGAATGTGTATGTGTAGTTATGTATTTGCCGAACACTACGGATGATAGTAATAGTGGCAAAGAGGATCATCAGGAAGAAAAGCAGAGCAAATTCGAGGAAGAAGGGAGTAGTCGGGCTATTCCAGATTGGGCCGAACAGGGAGGAGAAAAACATTCTCCAGGTAACTATAGCAGCTATCCCACCAATAGCATCCACCACTAATAAACCGACAATTGCCGACCAACTCGTGAGGAGGCTACGGCCCAGCTTCTGATCCACGCGCCGCTCGCCCAGCCTGTGTTCTTCGGCCAGCGCGACCAGCCCATCGGGCAGCGGATCGATCTTGCGCCCGGCTGAAACGACCGTGGCCCCCTCACCATAAATAGCCTGGGGGCCGGCCTCCTGCTCACCCTGACCGCTGCGTATGCGCTGAAACAACGCTAGCAGAATGCTGAGGTTGGGTATCTTGAAAGCCGGGAGCTTCATCCAGATCTCCGGTCGCTCGCCCACCTTGCTGACAACCAGACGCTGACGCTTTAGCAGCGAGATATCCGCTACCTGCTCCCAGGGCAGCATCTTCTCGCGAACAACGATGCCCTCGCGATTAACCTTCACCAGCCCGAAATCCAGCGTTCGCCCGGCCTGATAATCGGCGAAGTAGAAAGGCAAACGGCGCCGAGTAAATTGCGCCTCAAACACTTGATCCAGGTCGTCTAGCAGCCTGCGCACGTGGTTCATAAACGTCAGGGTATAGCTATCGTGGCAGCGAATGGTATAGAGGCGCCCCCTGAAGAGCGTGCTTGGAAAGGCGCGCGCAGACGCCTGCCAGACGGTCTCAATCTCTTCCCAGCGTATTACGCGGAATTTGCTGGCGGATTGTTTGAGGATGAGACCATTGTCACAGGGATAAAGAGAACAGGTTTTTTGCGTGAGTGCCAGAGCAACAATACATCCAATGAGCAATATATAAAATGCCATCAACGATATTAATAATAGCGGTAAAATCATAAATGTAAAGGAAAAATTCATTGGAACTGCAATAATCACTATAGAGAGCGTAATAAGTATCATCATCAGCAAGAGAAAGGGATATAGGATAACAAAACGAAGCCAGAACCAGTTGCGGTGTAGTTTTGTGATCATGTAGCGTGCCTGCGGCGTACCCAACTGCTGCTCGTGAGCCAGACGAGCGATATCGTCCGGGATCTGTTTCATCATATCCAGAAATTGCTGCTGTACCCTTTGCTGCATATATATCTTGCATCCTTTGCCCTGGTTGTACTGCTCATATTAGAGGGTTCACCAATTACAACGTATGGAATATCGAACCATCCAACGGCAAAGAAGGAATGATCGGACCTGTTTATGCGGATGGATACCTCCAGACACGAAGGTCTTGACTCTGGACTATACTCCAGGGTGTATCCTTTACGAGAGGAGCAAAGATGGAAACGCTTTCAATCGGACAGGTGGCACGCAGAGCCGGCGTTAGTATCGACACAATCCGCTTCTATGAGCGGGAGGGCGTTCTCGCCAAACCATTGCGCCGAGCTTCTGGCTATCGGCAGTATTCTGAGGAGGCGGTTAAGCGCATCCGCTTCATTAAACGAGCACAGAAGCTTGGTTTCACTCTCAAAGAGATTACCGAGCTGCTGGCGCTGCGCGTGGATGGACAAACGACCTGTGAAGAGGTCAAAGAGCACGCCCAGATGAAAATCGCTGAGGTAGAACGGAAACTTGTCGAGTTACAACGCATCCGGCAAGCTCTGCTCCAGATTGCCGCGCTATGCACAGCCGAGGGATCGGCAAGCTACTGTCCCATGCTCAATGCCCTCGATCAGCAAGAGCCGCTTGAATCGCTAACCGACTAAAAAGAAGGAGAAGCAAGCCATGAACAGCAATGCCCTGCTGGCAACCCTGACCTGTCCGGATCCTGCCTGCCAGCATCAGCAGCAGGCCATCATGCCGCAAACCTATTGTCAGTTAACCTATACCTGCGAGGCGTGTCATCGCACCCATACCCGCAAGCGAGGAGACTGCTGCGTGTTTTGTTCCTACGCTGATCGACCCTGCCCTTCCAGACAAAGTGAAGCGGTCGACAGGTAGAGCGTCATTCCCTCCCAATCATCGTCTCGTCCTGCTTCTCCAACTGCACAATGGTAATTCCGGCCAGCACCAGCACACAGCCGAGGATTTGCCAGAAATCCAGACTCTGGCCGAGCCAGAGGAAAGCGATGAGGGCGGAGGCGGGTAGCTCAAACATGGCAGCGATGCCCGCGTGCGTGGCATCGAGGCGGCGCAGACCAGCCAGTTCCAGGGAAAACGGTAACGCCATCCCAACAATTCCAACCAGGACAACCAGCAAGAAGGTATGCGGATTCCAGGTGCCAGCGGGGATGGACCACGGCGGCTGGATAATCAACCAGAAAAGACTGGCGATCAGCGCGCCATAGGCCGTGCCGCTGATCGAGGGCAAATATTCGCCGACTTTTCGTCCCAGTATCAGATACGCGATGAAAAACAGGAGAGCGAAGAAGGCAAAGAGCAGGCCCACCCCATCCAGCCCGCTCAAGCGCTGCCGCCAGACGCCCGTGACAAAGATCACGCCAGCAATAGTCAGACCAAGGGCCATCAGCAGATACCACGATGGCAGCCTCCTGCGCCAGACCGCGCCTGCCAGGGCCATCCAGGCTGGCCCGGTGAACTGGATTACCAGAGTCACCGCAATGGGGATGCGGCTGATCGCGACAAAATAGGTATATGTGACCAGAGCCATCGAGAGTCCAAAGACAATCACCCAGCCAATTGCACGCCGGGGCAACTTGAGAGCATAGCGCTGCCCAGCCAGGAGAAAACCGAACAGACAGACGCCGCCAACGATCATGCGAAATTCGACCAGGGTCAGAGGAGTAACCCCGCTGTTAAACAACAGACGCGAGAGGCTGCCATTGATGCCGAACAGAGTCGCGGCGGCTATGACCATCAGGTAGCCGGCGAAGCTGGAGGCCGCTCCTCGTCGGGTTTGCCTCATCCGATCTCGCCTCCGCAGTAGCTGCAGAAATGCTTGTTGCTCTGCGAACGCTTGCAGTGAGGGCAGACGATCAGTTGATCGCCGGCGGTCGCGGCCTGGTTGACTCCTTTTGAAGCCGAGCCATTCGTCGGGGAAACCGTCGGGCCTGGCTTGCGCTTGTAATTGCCTGCCAGAATATCGCGATACTCGCCGCTATCAGCCCACTTGACGATCTCGCTGGCCCGCACTACCAGCATAGGATGCGTGGTCGGGGCAACCAGCATGGCCTTGTAAAGCCGGTCAAGCACGCTGACGTCGACCGCGTGATACAGTTCCGCCTGCTGGAGAAATTCGGAGGCGCTCATTTCGTGGCGCTGGAAAAGCGTGCCGCCAGCCATCTTCATCATTAACGAGATCAAGACCTGCGGATTCTGCACGACGAGCAAAGAAGCGCGGTCAGCCGTGAACTCGGCCATGCGATCCCATTCCCGCAGGGCCCCTTCGAGCGACAGCCCGATCAGGCGTCCAATACCCAGGGTCATATCTCCGATCAACTGAATAAGCAGGCTGATACCCAGAGCCATCGTCTTATAGAGCACGTGACCGGACTTGATATGCCCAAGCTCGTGCGCGATCACGGCCATAATTTCGTCATCGTTCAACAGATCGATCAGGCCCGAATTGATAATAATATACGGGCGAGTGTGGCCGCTGGTCATGGCATTGACCAGGGGAGTCTGGGCCACATACAGCTCCGGTTCGGGCATATCGAGAATTGCACAGGCTTCGTGCAGTGAGGCATAGAGCTTCGGACATTGAGTCGAGGAGACGCGCACAGACTGCGCCACGTTCATAATATACGCGACCTTTTCGGGGAACAGTTCGATAAATTTGCGCACAGCAATATCAAGACCGGGAATCTTCTGCAGAGTCGCCAGCGCTCGACGATCAAAGGGATGCTGGAGCGCAGCCGGGTCAAGTTGGGGAAAGTGCCGGCGTGCTCCTGGCTGAGCGAATGACATGCAAAGCTCCTTCTTTAGCCTGGCCCTTACGCCTCAAACTTCACAGTGACGGGTGGAAGCTCAAGCTGCGCTGCCGAATGCGCCCATGAGCGAATGGCGTGGGCCACTATTTCATTATCGCGAGGCTGACGCAGCCGTTGAGGCTGCTCCATCCTCCTGACGACGACCTGTATCTGCCAGCCTCCATTGATGCGCTTCATTCCCGATGGACAGGAGACTTGTAAAAGGGCCGCAATACGGGGAGATTGCCGATTGAGTACCTGAATAATTTCTGACCAGTGCGTCTGTAAGATGGCTACAAACTGCTCAGTAAATTCTCCGCTGCCGACACGGGGCGTCTGCTCCATGGTATCCTCCTCGCTGAGTAAAAGACCGGCGTGCTCAAAGTATACCATATACCGAGCTTTTTTTCCCGAATCTGAGAAGTAGTGATGAAGATGAGCGAAAGAAATTTTTTGCAACAATTTCTTTCGCTCATCTTCATCACTCCCTTTCTTTTCACCTCGCTTGAGGCGGGAAAAGAAGCGGAACACTACATACGAGGATCACTCAATGATCCCCAGGCAGAAACCTGCGCCGACGGTATACCCACCTTCGCGGATAGCGAACGAGACGCCTTCCTCCAGTGCAACCGGCTGGCGCAGTTCCACGGTTACTTCAACGGTATCGCCAGGCATAACCATATCCACGCCCTGCGGCAGCCTGATCGTTCCCGTTACGTCGGTAGTGCGCACGTAGAACTGCGGCTGATAGCCGCTGAAGAAGGGTCGGTGACGACCGCCCTCCTCTCTGGTGAGCGCGTAGACTTGCGCCGTGAAGGTCGTATGTGGCTTGATTGAGCCTGGTTTAGCCAGAACCTGGCCGCGCTCGATCTCGCTATGCGCCACGCTACGCAGCAGACAACCAACATTGTCGCCGGCGATTCCCCCATCGGCGAGCGTCTGATGGAAGGTTTCCAGCCCGATGACAACGGCGCTACGGCTCTTCTCTTTCATGCCCACGATCTCCACCGTCTCGCCTACGCGAATGCTGCCACGCTCAATCAGACCGGTCGCGACGGTTCCACGCCCCGGAACGCTGTAGACATTCTCTACGTGCATCAGGAAGGGCTTGTCAACGGCGCGCACGGGCGTCGGAATCGCGCTATCCACGGCGTCCATCAATTCCCAAATGCATGCGGCAGCAGGATCGTTGCGCGAGAGGTCTCCTTTGCTTTCCAGGGCTTTGAGGGCTGAGCCACGAATGACCGGCACCTCGTCACCGGGAAAACTCTGCGCGGAGAGCAGCTCGCGCACCTCCAGCTCGACCAGTTCGAGCAGCTCCTCGTCATCCATCATATCGACTTTATTGAGGAAAACCACCATGGCCGGCACCTCCACCTGGCGAGCCAGCAACACATGTTCGCGTGTCTGCGGCATGGGGCCATCGGGAGCACTGACCACTAGGATCGCGCCATCCATCTGAGCCGCGCCGGTAATCATGTTCTTGATATAGTCAGCGTGCCCAGGGCAATCTACATGCGCATAGTGTCTCTTCTCTGTCTGATACTCCAGATGTGCAATAGCAATGGTAATGCCGCGTTCGCGCTCCTCCGGCGCGTTATCGATCTTGTCGAACGCCGTATACTCAGCAAGCTGAGCCGAAGCCAGCACTTTTGTAATAGCCGCGCTCAACGTGGTCTTGCCGTGGTCAATGTGCCCAATGGTGCCAATGTTCACATGCGGCTTGTTCCGCTGGAATATCCGCTTTGCCATGTTCTTTTCATGACTCCTTCTGTCTGCAATGGTCTGCTTATACTAAGAGGAGAGCTTTCACTGTTGTTAGGAAAAGCTTCCGTCCTGATACCCGGTCGTCCTCTTCTTCCGCGGATAAGAAGAGCATGACCGTTAACCAGGCAGAAGAGGGCAGGAAAGCATGGAAAGGCGCGCGGCACAACCTGTGCGCGAAATGATATGAAATTTGTTGAATCGCTACATGCTCAGATTTCATATGACACGGCCCGGAAGAAAAGTATATCCAGCCGCGCTCTCATTTCAGAAAACACTGGTACCCGTAATGGGAGTCGAACCCATCACCTCAGTCTGCAAAAGACCGTGCGCTTGCCGCTGCGCCACACGGGTAAATGCTACCCACCATCCTTCTTCATGGTCCGGTATCAGAGCAAGCAAGAGCGCTTTTTGCTCTGCTTGCTTTACATTGACATAGTAACATGATATTTGCTCTTTGTCAAGTATTTCCTAGCAACCAGATTCTCCCAAAATCAGGGGAAGAGCGGGAGCAAACAGGATCTGAAGGCTCTCATTCTTGAAACAAAGGAACATCAATTTTTGTGAAACACTCGACTTGCTCGCTGTGCTTAGCTATAATGAACATGGATACCTCCCGAATCTCTGCGAGAAGAGGAAATCGCGCAGAGGCGATCTTTTGAGAGGAAGAAAAGGAGGAAAAAAGCAATGTCTACTCCCACGCATCCCCAACAGGAGCATCCCAGCACCTATATCGTGCAGGACCGTTCCAACAAAGAAGAGCTGAGCCGTCTGCAAGTCCACGACCGTATGTTTACGAGCCGCATGGGCGGAGTATTACCTGAGCAGCCCGATCCGACCCTCTTCCAGCGAGTGCTCGATGTTGGCTGCGGCACCGGCGGCTGGCTGATTGAGTGCGCCAAAACGTATTCACACATGTCTCTGCTAATCGGCGTAGATGCAAGCCACTTGATGATTGACTATGCACACGAGCAAGCTCAGATTCAAGGAGTCAGCGACCGCGTAGAATTTCATGTGATGGATGCCCTGCGCATGCTCGAATTCCCCACCGGATTCTTCGATCTGGTCAACCAACGCGCGGGCATGAGCTGGCTGCGGACCTGGGATTGGAACAAGCTCCTCACCGAGTATCGGCGTGTGGCCAAACCAGGCGGGGTCATTCGCGTAACCGAAGGGGACCTCATACCAGAGAATAACAGTCCGGCCCTGACACGCATCGGTGAACTGGGAGTAGAAGCGACCTACCAGGCCGGTCATCTCTTCACCGCCGAGCCAGGCGGATTGAGAAAAGAACTGGCCGCGTTATTGAAACGGCACAGTATTCAGCAGATACAAACACGCGAGTATGTTCTGGAGTATCGTGCAGGTACCGATGAGTGGCGAGATCTATTTGAGGACCTGGGATATGGCATACGCACCGGGCTGCCGTTTCTGCAGAAGTGGACGCGTGTTCCCGACAATTATGAGGAAATTTGCCAACAAGCGCTTACAGAAATGCAGCAGCCAGACTTTGTAGCTACCTGGCATGTGCTGACAGCCTGGGGAACTGCACCATAGGGAAAAGAGCCCATCAGCTCATTCCCGGATCAATATTGAATAGCCGGGCGCTTTTTCTTTCATAAAATATCGCGACCCTGCGCGGCACCCACTCGTTCAAGCTCAGATATTTCTCCACCAGTGCTTATGCCAGGCGCGGGCTTCGGTCAGAGCGTCGCGAGTAGCAAGCGTGAGGATAGTCATGCTGCGTTCGCGTTCGGAGGAGGTATCGTAGAGATCGACGATGCCCAGGTCAACACCGAGGAGCGGCTCAATTGCGCCTGCCGTGCAGTAGGGCACATAAGCCGCGCTGTAGCCTCCCTCTTGCAGCATTACCAGACGCCCGTCGCACACACCTTCAGCGAGATCAACCAGCAGGCCGGACATGGCGCGGAAACCGTCCATAGTGAGCATCATCTGGGCCAGCGGATCGAGCCAGCTGGGGTCCTGGCCAGCGGAAATGATGATCAATTGCGGGCGGTACTGCTGGCCAATTGGCACAACCAGTTGCTCAAAAGCAGCGCGATAGCCGCGATCACCGGTCCCGGCCGGCAGAGGAATATTGACCGTGTAGCCGGCTCCCGCTCCGCTGCCCACCTGCTCCAGTTCGCCGGAAAGCCTGGGATACCAGTTATGCTGGTGCAGCGAGACAAAGAGCACGCCGGGATCACTATAGAACGCGTCCTGAGTGCCATTGCCATGATGCACATCCCAATCTACGATCATGATCCGTTCCAGGCCATAAGCCCTGCGCGCGTAGTGGGCAGCCAGTACGGCATTATTGAAAATGCAATAGCCCATACAGCGATTGCTGAGAGCGTGATGGCCCGGTGGGCGCAGGAGCGCGTAGGCATTCTTGACCTCGCCCGCAAGTACCGCTCTGGTCGCCTCCAGCGCACCGCCGGCAGCATAGAGCGCGGCCTCGAAGGAGCCAGCGCTCAGGGGTGTATCCGATTCGATCTCGCCCCAATCTCCGCTCGCAGGGCCGCCGTTGACATGCGCGCGCACCCCGGCGATATACTCGCGCGTATGATAGGCCAGCAGTTCTTCTTCGCTCGCGGCCCGCACCGCGATTGGTACCATACGCGCTGTCAAGCCCGCGCCATCGAGAAACTGTTTGATACGCCGCGTGATCTGCGTCGAGGAAGGATGCGACTCAGGATCGATCTGAAACGAGCCGGTGCGCGTCACCACGGTCGCTTCCACGCCGGTATCGTGATGCAAAAATCGTTCGTCAAAAACCAGGCCGGTTGAATGAGCAGGCATA
>DATGKW010000223.1:0-8410 GCA_035294465.1 Ktedonobacteraceae bacterium
CGGGCTGCTTATACTATTGCTGGCCAGTTGCTGGCTGACCGGCACTCTACTGAGTTCCTGGATCTTGCTTCCTCAGACCCGCACCCTCGTCGAGGATGGCTCTCTCATCGCTGCCGCGCTTTCTCTGGGCATCGCAGGCATCTTCTGGCGCAAACCACGCCCGCGCACAATAGGTCTGGCGTTGCTTTGCCTCAGCCTGGGCATGTGGCGCTATATGATGGTTTCACCAGCAGGCGATACCCACGCTATCAGCCGGTTTATCGGCTCAAGTAAGCTGGAAATCCAGGGGGAACTTGCCGACGAACCGGCATTGGAAGCCAATAGCACACTACTTACCGTGCGTGTGCAGAGCGTCAGCCAGGACAACGGCCAGACCTGGCAGGAAGTTGATGGCGAAATCTCTGTTCAAATGCCTAGCTCGACTTTCGATGATCCTTATGCTCCTCGCTACGGAGATACTGTTCAGCTTACAGGCAAGTTGAGCGCTCCTTCAGGCTACGTCACTCCTGAGATTCTAGCCAGCATGGCTTTCCCTAGCTTGACCATTACCGGGCAGAACGGCAACGCCCTGCTGGTCGCCCTCTATCAACTGCGCACAAATCTGGCCGGCATTTTGCTGCAAACATTCCCTCAGCCATACTCAGCCGTGCTTATCGCGATTTTCCTCAGCCTACACACTCCATCCCTTCAACTGCTTCTCTCGGTCTTTAGCAAAACTGGTACTATGCATCTGGTCGCGTCTTCGGGTTTTAAAGTTACCCTCCTGGCCGGGTTGATCAGCGCGAGCACCCGCTGGCTAGTCCCCAGGCCGGAGGCACAGAATTGGCCCTTATTGCCCGCGCAAAGACGCCGGGGCAACTGGAAGCGCTGGTTACACACGCTCCTGATCGTCTTCTGCATTGCTGCCTACACTGTTCTCAGCGGTGCTGGTCCTGCGGCGATTCGCGCCGGGATCATGGGCGCATTGCTCGTACTGGCTCCTCGCCTGGGTCGTATCTACAATGTCTATACGGCTCTGGCGCTGGCCGCCCTCCTTATGAGCCTGGCAGATCCTTTCGTTCTGTGGGACGCCGGTTTCCAACTTTCGTTCCTCGGCACCCTGAGCATTGTTCTCTTTACTCCGTTCTTCTTGCGCCTGCTATCTTTCCTGATCCACTTGCCCCTCGTGGGGCATCAAACCGCCGAGCTCCTAGCCGTGACCCTGGCCGCTCAGGTTGGAACCGCGCCGGTCACTGCAATAACTTTCCACGTGATCTCAATTATCGCTCCATTGGCCAATCTTGCCACGGTGCCGCTACTAGCTATCTTGCTCGAACTGGGAGGGCTGATTTGCCTGAGCAGTCTGATCTCGCTACAACTGGCCCTGCTCTGCGGCTGGATTGCCTGGCCATTCCTCTGGTTTGTGACCCAAGCCGTCTCCAGGCTCGCTCAGATCCCGTGGGCGTATCTATCACCTGGAAATATCAATCCTGTGTGGGTCTGGATCTACTACGCGTTACTGACTGGCACCTTCGCGCTCATGGCCACACACTGGAAACAGGCTGCCAGCGATGAGCACCGGCAAATCCTGCTTCCGCGCCCGATAAAATACAGTGCGCAATGTGGCCTGGCCCTCCTCATCATCCTGACAACCAGCCTGCTGGCTCACGCATCGCAGCAGAGCAAGAATCTGACCATTACGCTCCTGAATACCGGCGATCCTGCTCAGGGCCAGGCGCTCTTTCTTCGCACTCCTGATGGGCAGACCGCTCTCATTAATGAAGACTCCAGTAGCATAGCGCTCGCACAAACGCTGGACCCCCTTCTGCCTATCTGGCAACGTTCTCTCAATCTGGTCGCTCTGAGTGATACCAGTGCAAATAATCTGGCAGGTCTGCAAGATATCGTCACGCGCTACCAGATTGGGCGCGTTGTCGATGGTGGCATGCTTCATCCCAGTCTCGCTTACGCTCGCTGGCGTAGCACGCTGGACACGCGCAATTTTCCATACACGCAAGTCCGGCAAGGCGCGACAATTGCTCTGGGCAATGAGGTATCCCTTCAGGTGCTCTGGCCTCCTGCCCAGCTTCATAAAAGCAGCGACGAAGAGCACGATAACGCGCTGATCCTGCGGCTACTCGCGCCCGGCCTGCGCATGCTCCTGCTGAACTCGGCCAGCTTGAGCGCCTACGCTCTGCAAACGCTCTTAACCAGCGTGGCCCCCGCCTATCTACAAGCAGACATCGTGCAGATCTGTGGTGCAGCGGGCAAAGCTTTTCCTGCGGCGCTCTCTACGTTGCTGACGCTGGCTCACCCCTCCGTGCTTTTACTCACCACTATACCCGCCAGAAAGAGCAAGAAGGCGATACAGCCAGCAAGTAATGTCTCTCCTCCCTCCGGCCCCTGGAAAGTGCCACAAAGCGGGCGAACAAGCCACCTGGAGATAGAGAGCAGCGGATATGGATGGAAAGTCAACTACCAATCCTTCTAACAACCGCGTTCAAAGCAGCCTCGATGGCGTCGTGTTCTGGATATGGACAATTACATTGAAGCTCTGGCCAAGAAGAGCTGGAGCCGAGAGATCTTCTCCACCGAGGCCATAGTCAAGAAAGATGGCGGAACTGAGAGACCAGTCCCTCGCTGGACCGGAGGGAATGTTGTCTAGGTCAAGCATGTAGAGAGGAAGACCGGTCTGGCCAAGCGTATAGTTATAGGTATTGGGAGCTGGAGAGTCAATCCTCTGGATTGTGCTGTTAGGATAGGAATAGCTTCTAAACGTGCCCTGGTAGAGGGTTGTGCCGATGGCGAGATAGCCACTTTTGTAGCGGGCGCGCAATTCGGCCCCCATATTTCTCCCGTCCGCCGTCTCATAGAACGTGTTGTTGGCAATATGCACATCGTGTGCCCAGACAATCATTTTTGGGTGCTTGCCGGCCAGATGATTATGAATCCAGGCCACATTCTCGGCCATGAAGGTATCGCGTTGATAGTAGCGGGCAAGCGCCTCGGCCTGAGTCTGGTAGTCGTAATAGGTGGCAAACTGCATAATAATGCGCGCATTCTGGAGGGCAAAGACAAAGCCCTGCGCCGAGGAACGATTGATATAGCTTTGCTGATTCGCCTGCAAAAGCTCATAGACCCGCTGGGCCTGCTTTTGATACGTCTGTTTGGTAGATGCGCTTAGCTGGATAAAGGCGTCAAAGGATGGCGACTCGTTCATGGCGATAAGAGGTGCGTAAAGGCTCTGGACGTAAGCAACGCGCTTGGGGTCCACCCTTTGCAGATACTTCTCAACGGCAGCGAAATCACTCTGGCTGAGACCCTGGAAATCCATGCCTAGAAAGTGAATCTTAGTGGTATGCGCGCTACTGGCATTGTAGGCACGCATCCATTCCAACAAAGACCGATACTCCTGGGTTTGCCAGGACTCGAAGAGCCCCTGTGACATTGCGTCAGCGATATCATCGGATTTGCCATTGATATACGCATCTATCAGTTCTGAGCTTCCCCAATTGTTCTCCATAACAAACGTCGTGAAGCCCATTTTGCTCATCAAGAATTCGGCAAGACGAGCTTTCATATTGTAGAATTCGTGCGTGCCATGCGTCTCTTCTCCCAGACCTACAATGCTGGCGTTAGCCGCAATTTGCCTGAGTGGAGTGAGATCTGCATCCGAGCTACCCGGTTCGGTTGTTCGCAGAGGGATAGCGCTATGTTGTATCCAGCGAACTACAGAATCGTAACTGGGCGCCCAGGCCCATGCTGGCAATACTACCTGTGTACACATTACCATGGCCAGAGAGATAAGGAAGGGCGAAAAGAAAGGGAGGCGGCGAAAGCCAGCATTATCTCCAAACATTTCTAAATCCTTTACCAGAAGACAGGAGGGCGGCATGTTCAGTATTTATTCTTTAGCTTTAATCTAAAGCAAGCAAACGTGGAATGCAAGAGCTATACAATTTCTGGCTTTTGACGAGCTGGCAGCCAGGCAGCATTTCGGGGTGGAAACACATCCCAATGGAAGCTAGGAAAATTGGGGGGTACAACGTCTCGTCCTGGAGAACTTTTTCTGGCTACGCCCAAACTGGCTTCTTCTCTACAGCAGAAAGGGCCAGGAACTCTTGAATAGCAAAGATACTCAAGAATTCCAGGTCTTTTCTGCCCTTTTGAAAGATTATTCTATCTGCGCCGGTCGGCTGCCAAGCATAAACTCTCCGACAGAAGTTTCCTGGAGATAATCAGTGCCGGATACTTTCAGGAAAAGATCAGAATCTCCCGCGCCCAGAGCACAGGGAGCCAGATTCATGGCCGTAGCCACGAGGTACATCATAGCATACATAACGCCTACATCCTTGAGTATAAGCGAGTAAGCCAGGCTCTGATACTTCCACGAAACCCGTTGGAAACGCGCTGCCAGAGTAATCAATACCTGGGGGCGTTCGCTCCCGCCCATGGATTGATTTGCATCAAACAACAGTTGCTCGGTATTTTGGTTGGCTTCGCGGATAAGAGAGAGAGCATGGTTTAAGGGATCATACCAGTAAAAACCCGGAGCCAGACCAGCGCATTGCTCAATCGTCAGGTACAATTCCAGCTCATAGCTTGCGCCAGCGCCTGGATAAGGTCGCCTCGTAAATTCGCCCGTCTCTCCACAGCTATAAACCCCCTTGACACGCGCGCAGCGATAGAGAAATTCGCCAAGTTGAGCAGCGGTAATGGGGTGTTCACCATACTCGCGTATCGAGGTTCGTTTCTCCATCACAGCGGCCAGGGGAGGATCTGCCAGGCAAAGCCTATCCATATCAGGTCGGAATAATGGTATGACCGAGGACCGCCCGGCCTGCTTGATGGCTGGTTGAGGAGGAATGCGAGACAGAAAACGGTAGGTACCTCCAACTTCGTTATCATGTCTTCCCATGCGGCTCCGGCTATGAAACAGGAGATCATGAAAGTCCCAGTGCATAGACACCTCGTCTTTCTCCAGAATCGGTTGACTATCAGGCGTTGTCAAAGACGCAAAATTCCCCATAACCAGCAAAGCTAACAGAGCAGTTACACTTTCCCTCTCCGACTCCGGTAGCGTCCGGGTCAGATCAAGTGGAGTTACAGCGTTTCCAAGCTGATAGACGGTGTTCGCTGCAAGAGCATGCTCAAGCCTGATACGGGCATGAGAAAGAGGGGATTCAAGGTAGTTATATCCGTCATCTTCTCGTCTTACGTAAGCAAAACGTGATATGCGGTAACGCTGATCCATTTGAATAGTTACCCATACATGTCTGAAATAGGGTGAAATGGGAAACAACGTCGCCAGAGTTTCCTTTCCATCTGCCCATTCGGCACAAATGATGGCCATGCGATGCCGGAGCAAGCAGGATAAATAGTGGTAGAAGGTCGTCAGTTTGTTCTCTTCATGAGTTTCAAGAATAGCCTCGTTTATCCAGCGCACTGAACACGCGGTTTGAGCAAGCCTCATGAATATACGGCGCAGATGTGGGCTGAGGCGAGAGACAGTCACCTGGTAATAAGGAGAGACGACTACTACCCCATCTTCACCTTCACGTACCTCTGTTTCCTCGTTTAAGCGATAAGAGAGAGGTAATGCATCTATGTTTATGTTCACAGTAAGCTCCTTTCCTCAAACAAACCTGGTCAGGACTCCAAAACGTTTTTCGCATAGAAGGGTTAGAAAAAGGGGTGAGGATGCGGATTAATCTCTGTCTCCTGCAGGGGATGATCTTGATATCCCAACGTAAATGGTAGTTGATGCAGTCGCTCAAACCCTACGATCCGACGATTATGTTGCCCAAAGGTCATAGGGAGCAAGCCGGGCATGAGAACCTTAACACAGCGTAAGTTGCAAGGCAGATGTTCTGGAGCAGTTTGGTCGATCACTATAATATCTCTATCGCGTTTGAGATAGTAACCAATGAGAAATTCCAGGTCATCCCGCAAATCCATACTGCCTGGCAATTGATGATAAAAGTTCGCAAACGCTTCCTGGAAGGTCTGCGGTTGCTGCGTACAGCAGAAGAAGTGCAATCGCTCGAACGCCTCTGGCAGATAGTATACGAGCGGATGATGATCCATTGTCTGGACGAGGTTCGCATCTGCGAGCATTTCTAAAGCCAGCGCGCGGTTCTCTCGCAGCAACTGGGGTGGAGTACTGGCCATGACCGCCGCAAGTTCGCGTAACGCCCTCAGTAAGGCTTGCTCTGGATGCGGATGTGAACCGGCTGCAATATGTACTTTTGGCATGTTTTCCCGACTTTGCTCATCTATTCCCAGCAGGCAGAGACAAGGAATGGCATGATCTAATGTTATATTAAAAGCATAGAGAGTATAGCCAGAGTGATACTGGATATGCTCAATGAGCAAGCGGAGCATAGGATCTGTTACCGAAGAAAGAGAAAGGCGTGGAACGTTAAGTTGAGCATACCATGTAAGTAAGAATGCGTCGCGTTCTATGACTTCCATCATGCCATGAATGATGGCCTCTTCCAGGCAGTTCCCCAGGGCGCAACCGTTGGACACATCAAACACAAAGGCCGGGTTTTCCTCCGTGACGGGAACACCATAATAGGCGCAGTGTTCTGGCACAAGCAAGGGGGCCCGGTTCTGGAAAGAATATCCCCAAACCCAGCTACACATCCGGTCAGGATGATAGGGAACCAGAGGATGGCAATGATGACCTTGCTGATACCACGCATATTGCTCCGGGCTATGCAGCCCCAGCCTTGTAGGGTCCAGCACAAGATATCCCTGCTGCACCAGCTGATGATAGCTGGCCTGAACCATCGTGCGCTTGCTTCTAGGGCGCAACCCTCCGTACCGTTCGATGGCCTCCAGGATCGAAACCCGTTTGCTCTGTTCAGGGCGTAATGTACAGCCGGTGCCGGTCGCCGCCTCTGAACTGTCGGCAGATTCAACATAAAGGTGAGATGTGACAGTTGGAAGAAGACTTTCGTTCTCCACGACGAGAGAATTGACCAGCCCCACGCGTGAATCAACATATGTCGAAAGCAGCTGCTCCAGGCCGGCATCGGGTTGTCGGATACGATAGGTAAAGGCATCCGGTTTTGGGCATGATTGCAACTCAATACCTGCTAGATCAGCCCTATCTCTGACTAATTCACCACAATCAGGGCAGGCCGGATAGGGAAGAAAAGGACGTCTAAGACATTCTAGCGTCTCTAACGAGATGGCGAGCAGAGCGCATTTTGTCTGCTCATAGCCTGGTGTAAGGAAATACGCGGTAATCTCCCTTTCTACCAGTGCGGCAACGGTAGCCGCGCTGAATGACGAGAGCCAGGGCTGAGCATCCGGCAGCTTGCGCTCTTCATAAAGATATTGATAGAAAAGTTCATGATCGATCTCTGTAGAAGCTGCCCCCAGTTTGCGTAGCTCTGCACAGTTTGCGCACCCGCTTTCATGCGGAACAACACATGGGCCGATCAGACACTCACCAAACTGCGTGTAAACCGGAAGGAGTGCTACTCCCGCTTGCAGGCAACGCCTATTGATATCCTGAAGAACTCTGGGGGACCAGATATCGCTACAATAGACGACAATCCCGCATATCGCCAGTTGTTGAGGAGAACTCCCCGCAGATAAGACCACGCTTTGATACAGCTCTTCCACACGACGCCTTATTTCCTGATAGATAATCCCTTGCCCGATAAGCCCGATAATATATTCCTTTAGCTTTTTCATGACATTACTCTCCCTTCTTCAACGCTCTTGAGCTAAGAAGTATCTGCACGATAAAGGGTAAAATCCGGGCCAATACTGGATCATGGTCCAGAGGGATGACCAGAACACGAAAGCCGTTAAGCCTCAACCTCTGCAACAACCATTCCTGCCGCGCTGGCCAGGCCGTTGGGAGACCATAGCGCGGCACAGACAATCGAGATGCGCGCAGGAATGATGGAAGAGCTGGCGCGGGTACACCCACGCACTCAAGTTGCTGACAATGCTCTGCCTGATACCGCTGCAATGCTCGCTCAAATCCAATACCAAGCGCGTGTGCTTCATCATAGTGGGTAGCATACGCCAGGACCTGCTCGCCAAAACACGTGGCAAAGGTGGGAACACCTAATGAGCCGGTGACATCGTAGATACAGAGCTGCTGCCCAACCGTTTCCCTCAAAAGACAATACAAGTACGTTCCTTCCGGCATTAGGGAGGCGCTGGAAAGGTCAACCTGAGCATACGCCCGCCGGGTATTTTTCACTTCTTCGACAGTAAGATAATTGCACCAGTCCAGCAAAGCCTGACAAATGGCCTCCTCCCAACTCATCCCGGAGGCAATACCGCGCGCAGGCCCAGAACCGTCATGCGCGCAAGGGGCATCGCATCCTGTGCAAGTTCCTTGATCGCTCTGGAAAAGAGCGGGAAAAACTTGCTCTACAGGCACCGAACAAACTCGCTTCGT
>DATGKW010000224.1:0-28524 GCA_035294465.1 Ktedonobacteraceae bacterium
GTGAAGGAGAAGCTATGGATACTGCTACAACGCCGCACAGTTCACAGGGAAAACCTGGCATTGTTGGAAAAATGAGGGCCGCGGTCCTCTTCGGTCCAGAAGATATACGCGTTATTGAACGTCCCATCCCTGTTCCTGGCCCTGGCGAGGTCCTGGTTAGAGTTGCGCTCTGTGGTACCTGTGGAACGGACCTGAAAATCTTTGAGGGCCACTTTCCTCTGACTCCGCCTTTTGGGCAGTTCACGCCGGGCCACGAATGGACGGGGACAGTTGTAGCTCTCGGAGAGGGCGTCGATGAGTTTGCTCCAGGTGATCGCATCGCTATTGAGGCGCATCACGGCTGCGGGCGCTGCGATAATTGTCTGATTGGGAAATACACAGCATGTTTGAACTATGGCAGTCAGGCAAAGGGGCACCGGGCCAGCGGCATGACAACCGACGGAGGTTTCGCAGAATACGCTCTGCATCATGTCAGCGCTCTGTACAAGCTGCCCGATTCGCTATCCTTTAAGGATGCGGTACTGATTACCACCGCGGGAACCGGGTTGTACGGCCTCGAAGCGAGCGGAGGATATATCGCTGGCCAGGATATCGCCGTGTTTGGCCCTGGCCCGGTTGGTTTAATGACCGTGCAAGCTTGCAAACAGCTGGGAGCGGCTCAGGTAATTCTGGTTGGAACGCGCGAGAGCCGCCTGGAGATGGGGCGCCGGCTTGGGGCAGACGCTGTCGTTAATGCTCGTCTTACCGATCCTGTCCAGGCTCTTCTGAAACTGACAGGAGATGCTGGAGTTGATCTTGCCATTGAATGTTCGGGGAGTGTCGAGGTTCCGCAGCAATGCGTCCAGGTAACAAAGCGGGGAGGGAAGATCCTTTTTGTGGCTTTCTATCCAGGTCCCGTGACCTTCGACCTGAGCGCCGTAGTCAGAAGCGACATCACCATGTATACAACTCGCGGTGAAGGTGGCAATAACGTGAAACGTGCTATAGCGCTGGCGGCGCAGGGACGCCTTCAGGGAGAACAGCTTGTTACCCACGAAATTCCTTTAGAGAGGATTGCCGAGGCTTTTCATGTGTTGAAGACGCGTGTTGGTGATCCTATCAAGATTGTTATTGTTCCTTAAAGCAGAGCTGCTATTTGCTTGCAAGAGCGCTATACTGATGCGCCAACGGCAAGAGTAGCGTGGAGAATGAGGTAGTATTTATGCAATTCAATCAGCAGGCCACGGTAGAACGTCCCTATAATGACACCTACTGGCAACGACTGGACGCGGATATCGAACGTCTTAAAAAGCGCTCGCGGCGGCAGTTTTTAACCGCAGCGGGGGGGCTTATTGGAGGAACCGCGGTTCTATTGGGTGGGCTGGCCTGGGCCAGTGACCCGAATCTCTTGCGTTTTCCCGGTACCGCAAACTGCGCAAACAACACGCAGGCCCTTGTCGGACAGGCAGATGACGCTCTGGGTGCCGTGTCAGGTGAACTCACAACGCTGAAGGTATGTCAACTGAACAAATCAATCAACTTCTTCGCAATCTACGTAGCACAGCAAAAAGGCTATTTTACGGCCCAGGGCTTGAACATTCCCACTCCGCCTTTGTTGCAGGTGGGTCCAAAACTGGTTTCTGCGCTTGAGTCGGGCCAATACGACCTTGCCAACGGCGTAATCACCGATGCGTTCAGTTGGGCCAGAGTTAATTCACAGGCCAGGATCATTGGCGCGGTGATGAACGGCTATGTTGTCGATGTCGTCGTGAGCAACCGGTTTGAGCAGGAAATGCAAGTTTCGGCGGCCAGTTCACTCACTGATAAGATCAATGCTTTGCGTGGCAAGACAATCGGGATTACTGGAGCAGGAACCGGCACGCAGGCCTTGCTGACCTATCTGTTCCGCCAGGTAGGTCTGGATGCCTCTAAGGAAACCAAGCAGGTAAGCCTGGGGTCAAATAACAGCCTTGCGCTGACGTATCTACGTGAAGGCCGTGTTGATGCGCTTTCCTTCTTCTCGCCAATCGGACAGACAGCCGAAGCGGAGGGCATTGGTGATATCTTTATCAGCCCGGTGCGCGGAGATGTTCCCGGTTTGCGGGGCGATGTTCATGGCATTATTTATACCAAACAAAGCACCATTGATGCCAAGCCACAGGCAATCGCAGCATATATCCGCGCTCTTGCTCAGGCTGAGCTATTCATCAAGAACAACCCTGTCGAGGCCAAAACGCTCTTAAACAAGTACCTTAAACTCAGTGTGGACATTACCAATGCTGTATACACCGCGACTGTTTCGTCCATAGCCACAACCCCGGTGATTAGCCTGGCATCATATAACACCGCGGGACAGTTCCATGTGAATGCTGGCCTTGTCACCAATGTACCGTCCTACAGCCAGCTTGTGGCGGCGAGCACGATCGACAGCGCTCTTGGTCTAAGTACAAATCCGTGCCAGCCATAGCACGAGAAGGAGTCACACTTTTATCGTGCCGCGATCACGTTTCACCGGTCTCGTAAAGTTGCCGATCTCGATGCCGGGCAGCTCGCGGCGCAGGATGTCGAGCAGTGTGCGCATACCGAGTGCGCGGCCCATGCTGTCGAGCGCGGGCATACGGGGAAGCAGAACTTCTGGATCGATGTTGAGGTTGCGTAGTTGAATCAGGCGCAGACCGGTCTCGCGCGCGAAGGCCAGCAGCGCCTCAACCTCGCGCTCGCGATCAATCATGCCGGGAAAACAAAGCAGGTTGATAGAGCTATAAACGCCAGACTCACTGGCGCGTTTGAGCGATTCTTTGACATCCTCAAAGGTATAGCCAAGCGGGCGATAATAAGCGGTATAGGTTTCGGGATGACCGGAGATTGTGCTAACGCGCAGGGTATCCAGACCAGCATTATAGAGTTTCTGCAGCCAGCGCGGGCGACTGGCGTTGGTATTGATGTTGATCACGCCCTGCTCTGTGTGGGCCCGCATAGCTCGAATAGCCTGCTCGATGCGGCGAAATTGCAGTAGCGGCTCGCCCTCACAGCCCTGGCCAAAGCTGACAATGGCCTCTTCGGCGCTCTCCAGGTGAGGCACAGCTACTTCTACTATCTCTTCGACTGTGGGAATAAAAGTCAGGCGATCCTGCGGCGAAACCAGGTCTTCCTCTTCCTGTTTAGAAATACAGCCAATACAGCGAGCATTGCAGCCAGGCGAGACGGCTATGGCCATCTCCCAGCGCCCAAAGAAGAGGTTGCTGGCCGTCGGACAGGAGTAATCAAGCGCACAGTGAGCATGCTGGGCGACGATCCGATTGTGTGGGTAGGCGGCGCGTTTCTCGCGTACCAGCCTGCGCAAAGTTCGAGCGTCAAAGGCGCGTGGATGCCATTTACGCGGATCGTCGGTACGCACGGCGGCCACGTAAAGGCGGTCGCGCAGACCGGCCACCGCGCTGTAGCCGAAGAACGGCAGTGGCTCCGTTCCCGGTATTTTCTCGTAAGCAGGCAGGTGCGTGCGCGTGTACCCAATTGGCAACAGCGCCGCCGCTGCCCACCCGCGCTTTTCGGGTATTACCTGGCGCCCGCCGCGCCGGTCGAGGCCAATGGCAAGCCGATCGGGCATCATCGAGAGCGTCGCTCCGTCGGGTAGAGGAATCAGATCCGCGGCCTCTAGCGGGCTGCCATCAAAGGCCAGCGCCCGTAAACGCGGCTCCGCGCGGATCTCGCCCTGGGGAGTGCAGTATATTACGTAGGGCGCTGGTGCATGCTTTTCCTCTACAGCAGTAAATTCCCTGTAGCTGCTCATCATGCATCCTTTCAAATTTTGGTTCATTTTCACGTTCAATGCATAGGAGGTGGTGTTGCCGGAATACGTCCGCCCGTAGGCAGATCATCAGCGAAATCTTCCTCAAAATACCTGTGTACTGCTGGGGTTTGCGTTTGTGCGGCGAGCCGCTGCTCTAGTTCCTTTGTCTCCTCATAGACGAAGCTGAGTAAGATGTGGTCGCCGCGCATGCTCTGGCACATGTGGCGAATGCGCGGGTGCTCGCTTTCCATCCAGATATTGACCAGCTGCTCCAACGAGCTCATGCTATCTCCGCAGCGAGCGCTATCAAAGCCTTTGAACTTGTACACCATTTCTTCCTTTCGCACTAAACAGACAGGGGTGGAGTACTTGACTGACTAGGCACTGACCACGATGAGAGGTAGTCGCTTCTCCTATTCTCCCTACTTTACCACAGAAGACAAGCCTTCACCAAAGCTGAGCGGCAATTCTGGGAGAGCTAGAAAATCGAGGGATCATACGAGCAAAGCAATGCGAAACGACGAAACTTTTGCCAACATGTTGTAGATTTATTCAGGATATGATGTAATTTGTTTAAGGAATACAGCCCTTTCTCTGGAAAAAACTCAGCAGCCAGGCGACATTTGGAGAAAAGACAAGCGAGTAGTGTTCCTGATGCAAGTACAAAAGTATCAACATCTTTATGACAAAAAGAGAGTGCATTCCATACATTTTAAAGGTGAAATGTATCTACAATGTAAAAAATATGCAAAATTTGACAATATATGCATATTCTGGTATATTTGACACTGTAAATCTTACATAGCGGGAGAAAAATATGGCCTATCAGCCACAAATTGTCATCATCGGGGCAGGGATTGTAGGACTTTCCACCGCGTATGCCTTGCTTGAGCAGGGGATGCACAAAGTACGTGTATTGGAACAAGCAGTTGTCAGTCACGCGAAATCAACTTCTGCAAGTATTTCTCGATTATTACGTTTTGAATACGGTGCCGATGCTTTCTATTCGCGCATGGTCCAGCTCAGTCTAAAGCTCTGGCGCGATCTGGAGCAGAAGACGCAAAGGACATTATACACGCCAACTGGTCTGCTTAGCCTCGGCCGCGAAGGTGAGGAGATAGAGCGTGCGCGAGACATTGCTCTTGGTCTGGGACTCTCCAGCGAATATTTGACCGAACAGGCTGGCCGGCAGCGTTTTCCGCAATTTGAATTCAAAAACTACAATGTATTAACGTATAACACTGAAGGTGGAATCCTGCACGCCTCGGCCTGTTTGCAGGCACTCAAACGAGCGATTCTCGATCTGGGTGGAGAAATTATCGAGAATCACAGAGTTACACAGATTGCGCACGAGAACCCTGGCAGGCCAATCCACCTGCGGCTCTGCTCAGGGGAAGAGATTGCGGCTGATCGGGTAGTTGTCGCGGTAGGGCCGTGGATACATCGTTTGTTTAGCGGGTTGCGCCTGCCAATCACTTTGACGCGCCAGTACGTCCTCTATTTCTCCGGCCTGACGCCCGCGAGCTTTGGTGTAGGGGTCTTTCCTGCTTTTATCGAGAAGGACCTGTATGGATTTCCCGTTCACAAGGGGAGTCACAGATGGCTCAAGGTGGCCTCGCACGAATTTGGCCGGCCTGTAGACCCGGACGGAGCCGTTCTGATCGAGGATGCAGTCATCGCTTCCACTGCATGCCGGGCGCGCGCGCTGCTGCCGGCCTTGCGCGAAGCCGAACTGGCCCATGTCGAAGCCTGTATATACGATGTATCTCCCGACGAAAACTTTATTCTTGACTATCTGCCCGGCGATCAGCGAATCACTCTGGCCACCGGTCTGAGCGGCCATGGCTTCAAATTCGGTCCTCTCCTGGGCCACCTGCTGAGCAATCTGGTACGCGAGGTGCAACCAGAAGTGCCACTTGGGCGTTTCCGTCTGGCACGTTTCTCGTATCAGCATGAACAGCAAACAATTTCTGTAGCATAATAAAAGATGCTCTATTGCAAAAGAAGCAGCAATTTAAATCAAAGATGTAGAATATGTAAAAATCAAAAGGAAGGAAGTCAGCGAACATGTCGGGAGAGCAGTTCAGCTATACCCAGCTCTTTCAACAAGCCATTGCCGTTACTATTACCTGCCGAACTATCATCAAATATAATTCTACCCTGAGCGCCGAACAAAAAGAAGAGATTCTGGCAGAGATAGAGAGCACCCTGGCTTTCCTGGAGAAAAGCCTGGAGGCCAATGCTACGCTTGGAAGCAGCTCATCCCTTTCTCTGGAGAAACGAGCGGATCTCGCAATCATCGATGCCGATAAGCAAGAAATGTTAGCAGAACGCATCCCAACCGGTGAAGGAGGGCCGCCGGAGATATCATGGCAAAACCTGTACAGGCTCTACCGCTATTACCTCAGCAACGAGCCGGGCCGAGGCATTGCCGCATTAGAAACGCGCTATAAGGCCGCGATAGACGTGCTGGACCAGTTACAAGAATTCGCTGTGCTGCGGCAGGAGGGAGCTTCCAGCGACCAGACCATTGAGGGGCAAGTCCATCGGGTACGCGCCTTTATCAGCGCCATATATTTCATGTTTCGAGAGTTCGCTGCACAGTTTTCAAAGCTTATCGAGGGCGAAGACATCGATACGGACACTGAAGCCCTGACCCGCTTGCAAAAATCCCCGCTTGCAGACACACAGCCGCCGCTTGCATACGACATCACTCCGCTTATGAGAGTCTATGACAAGCACATCCAGTTACAGGAACACAAGGGCAAATTGGCCGCGCGCGTCAACGATACCACCGCTTTCCTGATTTTCCTGGAAGAGACTCTGGGTCCGGCCATCGCCAGACGCAGAGATATTGCGGCCCAGCTTCAACTGGCCGCGAGTTTGCTCAACGAGTTGACCGACCTGCTCGCGAACTACGAGCAGGCCGTAGAAACCATCATCCAATCACCGTCAGCGTCACAGTGATGGACGCAGGAGAGACAGCGACAGGTGTACCAGAGCTATCGATCGCCTGCAAAGTAATGTGGGCAGTATACGAACCGATCAATTTGTTGGCGCTGCTGGCCTGAACGATAATTGCGTTGCCTGATTCCATATCGATACCTGACGAACTAGAGAATGTCACCCAGGAAGCGTCGGCACTAACCTGCCAGTATACCGGAAACGAACAGCCTGCACTCTCTGCTAGTGTAAGTGTCTGAGGAGTCGGAGCCGAAACCAATAAAGCCGTGAAGTCCAGCTTCGACGGGGACACATTGAGTACGCAAGGAGGATGCACGCCCAGCGTCACCGTCAGCGGCCCCGGGCTGCCAACCAGCGCCTTGCCGCGATTATCGAAAGCCTTGATCAGGAGATTGGCCGTGTATGTACCCGGCTCAAGCGTGGCGGGCTGCACGCCGACCACCAGATTAGCGGTTTCACCTGCTGCAACCTTCCCCCTCATCGCAGAGAGACTGAGCCATGCAGGCAGAACGTCAACCGGCGCGACCTGCCAGGAAAACGCGGTCGAATTGCTGGCAGAGAGCACCACCGTCTGAGGAGTGAGGTTTGCCTGGCCCTTGATCGCATTAAATGCCAGGTGCGACGAAGAGAGCGAGAACGTGTACGCAGTTGTGGGCTGCGCCGATGGCGTAGGGATAGCTTGACGCGTGGCCGGGGGCGGCGTGGAAATTACTTGAGCCGAGATGACTGACTGAGAATTGCGCCCGGCAATTGGCTGCGCGTGGTGGCGCATAATACTCAAGGCCAGCAGCAGGCTGTCTGTCAGCAAAGCCAATGCACCTACGACGCAAAAAACAAGCAAGGCTCGACGCACTCGTCTGGGCATCACCCTCCGCGGGGGAGGCGGAACCGCGAGCACATTTGTTACCTGAGCGACCCCAGTTTTGCTCCTTTGTTCATCCATACCATCCACCACATCCGCATTATAAACGCTGGTTGTCTCAAGACTCCGCAAATCGTCCTGCACGAGAGGGGCCGAAGATTGCTGCTTTACCTGGGGTTCTGCCAGTGCTAGCTCTGGCACGGGCAACGGCATTCCCTCCGCCTCCTTCTCTCCGCTTTCTCCCTGCATCTGTTCTGAGCCGGATTGCTCATCCTGTGCCCTTTCGGCGCGGCCCTCTAACCAGGAGACGCGACAGGCGTCACAAAAGGCAGAGCTTGTATCACATAGCCGGTCGCAAGATAAACATTGATGCATAGATGACACTTCCTATCATTCCAAAACCCCTTCCTCATGAAAATATCAGATTCCGCATACATTTATACCCTAAATGGCGCGGTTTATACAAATATTCGCTAAAAACTAGCCACTTGGTAATAGCAAAAGAATTACAACACTACTTGCTTGCTGCTTGTTAAGTACACAAGAAACAAGCTCTGCCGGAGTAAAGCTACTTTCATCGCGAACAAGCAGCCATCCATGATGGAAATCAGGCGTTCGGGCTGGCACAAAAAACAGGGGATGCCTGGTTGGCTTGAGACCGGCCAGGCATCCCTCTAAGGAGAGGCGCGAGAAAGCCGATCTACCCTTGCAAAGAGGGACGGGCAACGCTGCTCGTTACCTGCTCTTCCACCAGTACTTGCGGCTGCTGTGAAGGCTGTGGCGGTCGCGGACTCGCTCTCTTCTTGCGCCCCCTATGGCTCTCAACCATCACATACAGGGTTGGGACCAGCAGGAGGGTTAGAACGGTTGAGGTAGTCAGGCCACCAATGACAGTGATAGCCAGCGGACCGCTGATGAAGCCACTATCCTTACTTAGACCAAGCGCCATCGGAATAAGGGCCAGGATAGTCGCCGTCGCAGTCATCAGGATTGGACGCAGGCGACGACGCCCGCCTTCAATCACCGCTGTACGCGCATCCATGCCACGCCTGCGATACTGGTTCACCAGGTCAAGCAGCACAATCGCGTTTGTCACCACAATACCAATCAGCATCAGCAGGCCGATCAGCGAGGGCAGGCCCAATTGCGTGCGCGTGAGCAGCATGAGTAGCAGCGAGCCGGTAGCCGCGAACGGGATCGAGATTAGCAAGATCAACGGCTGCACCAGGCTGTGGAATGTACCAACCATTACCAGATAGACCAGCAGAATTGCGGCTAGCAGGGCAAGGCCGAGACTCTGGAACGCCTGAGATTGGCTCTGCGACACCCCACTCTGTGCGACTGTTACTCCGGCGGGCAGATGCAACGCGTTAATCTGCCTCTGGATGTTCCGTATCACGCCCCCAACATTACTGGTTGTGGCTGTGGCGCTGACCGTCGCCGTGCGCTGGCCACCTATATGAGTGATCTGCGTTGGACCCAATGTTTGCGTAATCGTCGCGATATTTCTCAGTTTCACAAAGGCCGTCTGCTGGCCGGACGTAGCAGGCAGGAGCAAATCATTCATCTCTGCCACAGTGGTAGCGGGCTTACCGTTCGGTGTGCCCAGTTGCAGATAAACGCTTTCCTGCCGTCCGTTAAAGTTTACCGTCATGATCATCTGGCCACTATAAACATCTCGCAGATCGGTTCCCACCTGTTGAGCAGTCAGGCCATAAGTAGCTGCCTTATTGGGATCGACCTGGACATTGATAAACGGCGAGGCTGCGGCCAGGCTGCTGGTGATATTGGTTATATTGGGGACTTTCGAGAAAGCGTCAAGCACTTGCTGCGTAGCTGAGGTAAGCGTCGCCTGGTCCAGTGCCTGAACATTCACAGAAACATTCGAACTGTCGAAGCCACTGCTGCTGGACAAAAGTTGTAGCTTGCCGGCACTGGTCAGTGCGTTCAGGCGGTCCTGCAAAGTAGCCTGGAACGCGGCCTGGTCGGCATTGGGGTCAGTCGTGATCGAGAAGAGCGCACTGTTGGAATCGCCGGGAGCGCCCGCAGGCGAGGCAAACGTGCCTGAGCTTCCGATTATCGCCTGGTAGTTCTGAATCTGAGGTGTGCTGCTTAGAATGCACTCAACCTGCTGAGCGGCTTTGTTGGTCACGTCCAGGCTTGTGCCGACTGGCAAGGTCTGGGTAATTAAGTAGGTATTCTGCCGGGCCGAGTTAAAGAAATTTGTGCCGAGGTGAGGAAGCAGCGAGGCCGTTCCGATAAAGATTGCCATAGCAGCAAGCAGCGAGATAGCGCGATGCCTGGTGACCCAGCTCACCGTCGGTATATAAGCGCGTTCCAGGACCGTCGTTTTCCCGCGGGAAGCCAGAGCTGGTGTGAAGGCTCTGGCCTTTGGAGCCTTGAGGAACCAGTAGGCCAGCACAGGAATGATTGTCAGAGCCACGAAGAGCGAGGCCAGCAGAGCAACTGTCACCGTGATGGCGAAAGGTCCGAAGACCTCGCCAACGATGCCACCGGTAAAAGCGATTGGCAGGAAGACAGCCACAGTGGTTGCTGTGGAAGCAGTCACCGCGCCCGCCACTTCGCGCACAGCGGTGAGGATAGCCACGCGCTTCTCTTCGCCGTGGCCGATATGGCGAAAGATATTCTCCAGAACCACAATCGAGTCGTCAACCACGCGCCCGACGGCGATGGTTAATCCACCGAGGGTGAAGAGGTTGAGCGAGAAATTGCCGATCCACAGGGCAATCAGCGCAATAATGATTGACAGCGGGATCGATATCGCCGTCACCAGAGTTGAACGGAGCGAGAAGAGGAAGAGCAGAATAACCAGAATGGCGAAGCAAGCCCCGATCAGACCCTCGTTCACCAATCCGCTCACCGCGCTTTTAATGGTAGGAGCCTGGTCGGAAATCACTGTGATCTTTGCGCCGTGACCCAACTGGCTTTCAAGCGAGGCCAGGTCGTTGTGTACCGCGTTCGAGATATTGACAGTGTTGCCATCGGTGGTTTTGGTGATTGCGATTCCCAGGCTTGGCTTGCCGTTTGTGCGAACCAGCGAAGTCGAGGGAGCTACAGCCTGCGTCACCGTAGCAATAGCACTCAGCTTGTAAGGCCTGGCAACCGGTACTGGTTTGCAAGCATTGGCCGCGCCCGGCGAAGCCGCCTGAGCCTTCGTGCAGGGTGAAACCAGCTTCGTGCCCATCACTGTAAGATGCTGCAAATCGGAGATCGCCCGGAACTGGTTGCCCACACTGATAGCGAAGGTCCGGCCGTTACTGGCCATCTGACCAGCAGACGAAGTGAGATTGTTGCCCGGCAGTACCTGCTGCAAGGCTGCCAGGCTCACACCGTCTGCCTGCATTTTCGTTGGGTTGAGGGTAATCAAGACGATTGGATCGGTTATACCAGTAACACTCACCCTGGCTACACCGTTGATACTGTTGAGAACCGGTACAACCTTTGTCTGCAAATCAGCGCCCAGAGCTGCCTGGTCCTCATTGGCGGTGACGGCGAGCTGGATAACCGGTATATCGTTAACATTGAAGGTCTGGATCTGCGGTGTCTGAACTCCAGACGGCAGTGCGATATGGCTGATCTGCTGCATAATCTGCTGACAGGCCTGATTGAGGTCGGTACCAAAGTTATACGAGACAACGATCACCGAGGAGCCCGAATTCGAGTACGAGGTCACAGACTGGATATTTGGCGTACTCTGGATGCTCTGCTCCAGTGGATCGGTCACAGACTGCTCAACGACAGATGGCGAAGCTCCCGGATAGGATGTGATTACCGTCACGGCCGGGTATTCCAACGAAGGAAAGAGATCCTGCTTGAGCGATGGAATAACAATCGCTCCAAAGATCAGGATAGCGATGGTCGCAAGCGCAACGAGGCTGCGGTTCGCCAGGCTCATTTTAGAAAGAAAGGACATAACAAACTCCCAACACAACCTGCAAAGAGAGACATCATTTTCAGAACAAAGCCGAAGAAGTTGATTTCCTAGAGAAATATTCGTGAGAGGCTACACCACCTCTCATGAAAACGACGTTTTCAGAAAAGAAAGAGAGTCGTCTTCTTTCTTTTTCCTCTCTATTCAGATTACCAGCAGATCAGAAGAGGGTGTTCGCTTTCCAGCGTCCTCATCTGAAATTGTTGCTGAGCGAGGGATAAGAGGAGGGATTCTGACGAAAGTTGTGGGAATTAGCCTTGCGTGCAGCGCCAACAGCTAATCAGCCATTCGCTGGTCTGGCCTGGCAGGCGGCACAGCGGCCAAAAAGCGTAATCGAGTGGCCTTCGATTGAGAAGTTTGTTTGCTTGCTGAGTGCGGCAAATTGCTCGGTCGGAATGCAGACATCTACATCGACGATGCAGTGGCAAGAGGTACAAGTCAGGTGGTGGTGATGCTCGTCGCTGCCACACACGCGATAGCGGTGCGTGCCATCGGCGAACTCAATGCGGTCGAGCAGGCCGGCGCTGACCAGCATCTCCACCGAACGATAGACGGTCGCGCGTCCCAGGTGAGGCTCGCGCCGGCGCAGATCCTGCCAGAGGTCATCCATAGAAAAGTCACCGCCGCTTTGCGCCAGTTCGATCAGGCGCTCGGCAATTGCCCGCCGTGGTCGAGTATTGCGCCGGCACTCCTGGTCAAACACGGCATAAATTTTCTCTGCAATCACGGGCGGGCCTTTCCTTTCTACCGGCAGAACGACTTATCAGGAATATTCCTGTTGTTGTATTTTACCATAAAAACGCTCGCTGTGTACCTTCTCTTTCTTGTCTACGCCATAGCCCAGGCGGGCCCTCAAACGCCGCATGAAGGTCTCGATCACCGCTTCATTGTTGGCTTTGCCGGCTTCCAGGCACCACTCAGAGAGCATCAAACGGAGGTCGCGCTTGATAGCAGCAAAGTCGGATTCAGAGAGAGGCCTTTGTTGGAATGTGCCCGGCAGAACCGATGAGCGTTCTACCTGTTTGTAAGCATGACTCGACATACGTTCGTTTATGGCTTCGCGCGCCAACGCTGCCTGGTGCTGGCGTGCCAGATCTTGGGTAAACAAAGGATGCATAGTAGTAGTCCTCCTAATCATTGAGAAAATCCTCCAGAAGTTTGGAGACTGTTGCGAGCTTCTCTTGCCGCAAACTATACTGCTTCTCGTCGTCGCGTATTCTCACCAGGCCAGCCGTGCGTAGCAGGGCCAGATGGTGGTGCATTGTTGATTTTGCCGCGCCGAACTCGTCGGAGATCTCCTGCAACGAGTAGCTGCGCGCCTTGAGTAGTTTGAGAATGCGCAACCGCCGCTCGTCGGCCAGCGCCTGGTAGAGCCTGACCAGCTGTGCGGGCGGCACAGAACGATCAAGCATAACAGATGAGTCGGCCACAGGATATATATAGAGCTTCACATCCTGATGAGTAGGCGTCTCGTTCCAGGGCCGGACAAGGAAGGAAGGAACGAGCACAATCTTGCGTACCCCCGCCTCAGGTCCATAGATCAGGCCATTGGTAGCCAGCTCGACCAGCTTTTCAGGGCTGTATGTGGCTTGCAGCTTGCGTTTCGCCTCGATATCGCGCTCAAGTATCGCGCGAATTTGCTCTTCCTGAGAGCGAAACACTTGCTCGTACCATTGCCATAAGAGTCTGACTATCGTACTTTTCAGCGTCTCGCCATCGGCGGAAACAAACTGGCGAATCTGCTCCTGTGCGACCGAGCTAGTGGGCAGAGCCGTTTTGAAGAACTGCTCTAAGGCCTCTTCGTCACCTTCCGCGACTCGGAGGATTACATCCAGCGGCATTATCTTGCGCAAGCGACGCTCATAATAACCGAGCCAGTACAGGCGGATCTCCAGCGGGTCAAGCAGCTCTAGGTAGGATAGGAAAGTTGGAACATCTTTGGGGGCCGGCGAATCATAGACCATCCCGAGTAGATGCGACCAATCATGTAGCCAGCCGCGCTCCGAGCGAACCTGTGGCGTCAGATCGGCCAGCCTCTCCAGCAAATCCTGAGAGCAGGTCGTACGAATATTTTCGAACCATGCTGCACCAATCTCATACTCGTATTCCTTTTCGTGACATTCTTGCTCATAATAAATGAGCAAGCTCTGTATAAACTCATACGCCAGACCCATCTCGATCTCTACAGGTGGCATACCTCGGTAAGCCTCACGCCTTTGTGCTGCCGCATTTTTCTCGGTATCAACCATAGTTTGACTTCTTTCGTATTCGATAATTATCGTACATGCAAAGTGTACCTCGAAATACACGAGATGTCAAGGGAAAAAGGGCCTGTTTTCAAATTTTCTCGAACGGATAGTGAAATTGGTTTGAAATATATCGAACCGACCAGCCTGGTCGGTTCGATATATTTGGGTGAATAGTGCGTGAGTGGAAGGCTAGAAACCGGCCTTCCTATTGATACTGCTCTACCAGAACACCATCATTCATCAGCACAGTGCGATCGGCGGAAGCAACCACCGCAGCGTCGTGGGTAGCGACCAGCAGGCCAATTTGCTGTTCTCGCACGATGGTATGGAAAAGCAGGATAATGGACTGGCCTGTTTGCAGATCAAGGTTACCGGTTGGCTCGTCGGCGACCACGAATCGCGGTTGGTGAACAAGCGCGCGCGCCAGGGCCACACGCTGTTGCTCGCCGCCGGAGAGTTCAAGAGCGCGGTGACGCGCGCGCGCGGCCAGGCCAACCATTTCCAGGGCCTCTAGCGAACGGCTGCGGCGTTCGCCAGGTGGGGCAGCCAGCAAACGCAGAGCAAGCTCGACATTTTCGAGCGCGCTCAGCGATGGGAAGAGGTGCGCATTCTGGAAGAGCAGACCCAGGCTTTCACGCCGCAGGGCCGCGCGGGCCGGTTCGTTGAGCCGGGCCAGATCTTGCCCTAGCAGATGGACCTGGCCATCGGTAGGATCGTCCAGGCCGAGCAGGATGTTGAGCAGCGTTGTCTTGCCGGCGCCAGAACGGCCGCGCAGCGCGACAAATTCGCCAGACTTGATACTGAGATCGATGCCGCGCAGGACATGCACTATGCCGCGCCCGGTCGCGAAGTCGCGCGTAATGCCGCGAGCTTCAACCACGCTAGTAGAGATCATGGTTGTTTGCATTACGAAACACCATCCTTTCTCGCTATGCTCTCCTGCCGCGCGTACACGTTCTCCGCGAGAAACGGCCAGAGGATCACATGATCTCCGACCACCTGAACCTCCGCGCGGCCATTGGCAGGAATAAGCTCCAGGGCCTCTTTTGGCAATTGCAGGCGCCCGGCGCGATCAACCAGCACCAGTTCGCGATGCGAATCGAGCGAAAGACCAATGACCGAACTGATGCCGCCGGATCGGCCAGCATGTTCGGCCGTAGGCTGTGAGCCGGCCGGCCAGAGTTCAAAATGATCGCCTACAAGATGGATGTCCAGCCGCTCATGCAGCGTACTCTGCTCCAGCGCCTGGGCGAGCAGTTGCAGCAGATCGGAAGCGAGCGGCTTAGACGGTTCAGCCAGGACAGCAATGGGCGCGAATGGTTGCACCTCAAGAGCCGGCTCCAGTGCGCAACGAGCGTCTTCAACGTCTGGCACGGGAGCGCGGCGAATCGTCTCGGTGCTGGTTCGCCCGTCGCGAATGGCCAGGGTGCGGTCAACGCAGGCCGCCACAGCCGTATCGTGCGTCACCAGGATGATCGTCTGGCCCAGCTCCTGGTTAGCCTGGCGCAGAACGCTCATAATCTCCTGGGCCGTGAGCGAATCGACTTCACCTGTCGGCTCATCGGCCAGCAGGAGCACGGGCGAGTTCGCCAGGGCCACAGCAATCGCCGCCCGCTGCTGCTCACCGCCCGAGAGTTGGAAGGGCCGTTTCTCGCCCATATCGGCCAGACCCACCAGTGCTAGCAATTCGCGCGAGCGCTTCGCCGAGCGCGAGGAAGAGACGCCGTTCAACATCTGAGGCACGTCAACATTCGTGGCGATGGTTAAATCGGGCAGGAGATTGCGCCCGCTCTGCTGCCAGAGATAGCCCACTACCAGGTTGCGGTAGCGCGTGCGCTGTTCCTCATTCAGGCGAGTCAGATCATACTCGCCCACCCGGCAACGCCCGGCGCTTGGCGTATCAAGCCCTCCCAGAATATTCATCAGGGTGGTTTTGCCGGAACCTGAAGCGCCTACCAGCGCGATCATCTCACCACGCGCCACCTCCAGGTCCAGCCCTTGCAGTGCGATCACCTCCAGGTCATCGGCCTTATAGATTTTAATCAGGTTGTCGCAAGTTACCAGGTGCTCTTGCATAGAGAGCCTCCTTTTTATCGAGCAGAGGCAAGCGAGCCTTGCTGTTCGCCTGCCTCTAGAATGTCAATCTTCGTTCAGGCGCAGGATCTGGCCAAGGGATGGGCGCGAAACAAGACGAGCCATGAGCACCAGAGCTACGCCGCAGATCAGTACAAGCACACCCAGCAAGCCGCCCACCAGCCAGACCGGTGTAACAAGCTGAGCGGGCAAATCATAGACCGGCAAACGAGAAACGGCCGCGGTAACGACATCGGTAAAGACTAGAGATGGCCCCACAAAGGTCAGCAGGAAGAGGCCGAGCACCAGGCCAAGTACCAGCGCGGCTATATAGATGCCGCCCTGTTCCCAGAGCAGGACCGAGGCGATCTGGCGCGGGGCCATGCCTAGAGCGCGCAGCACAGAGAAGTTCGTCAGGCGTTCCGAGGCGTTGAGCCAGGCGAAGAAGAGTGCGCCGATCAGCGCTAGCAGCAGCGCCGTGGCTACGCTCAGGTCAAGCACGCCAATCACGTTCACATAGAGCGGGCTGGTCTCGTCAGAGGTGATGAGCGCGCGCCGGTCCTGCAAATTGGGATAGGCGTGGCGCACGCTGTTGAGCGAGGCCGCGTCACTACCTGTCTTGAGCCAGACAAAGTTGGTGTCAAGCGTATTGCCGCTATTCTTCGCGTAGACCGCCGCGTAACTCTGATAATCGCAGAGAACGCCAATATTGCCCAGTTGGCCGGGGCCATCGTAGATGCCGGGGATGGCATTTATTACGGCGACCACAACGGCATGCATAGTGTAGCCATCAGCCGTAGGCAGAATAAACGAGGAACCCACCGAGTAATGCTCAGCGCTGGCCATGGCCTGGTCAATAATCACGTCGAGCGTATCGTCGTTGGTTGCCTTGGAACGATCCGCCACCAGCAGCGACATCAGGCTGGAGAGCGATTGGTTCGAGTACTGCGAGGTCCAGAGCGCGCTATGGGCATAGGTGTCAGCGTCGGGAGCATCGATGAAAACCGTGGCTTGCAGGCTTGGCGCGGGAAACGATGTGGTATACCCCAGCGTAGCCGAGGTGACGCCGCGCGTGCTCTCATACGCCGCCGTCTGCTGGGCCAGCGTCAAATGGTGCGGATTGGCAGCGCTCGACCCGCTGAAGTCCGCGCCGACCGCGAAGTTCGCGGTATCAATCGTGCGCTGCTGCTCGGTCGCGGTATAGGCGAGGATGAACATTGTCGTCGAAATGACCAGCGAGAGCAGCAGAATGGTCCGCGAGGCCGGGCGCGGCGCTCGCTCCATCTGCGCCAGGGCGAGCACGGCCGGAGCCTTGCGGTTGCGCGCAGCCAGACGGCTCCCCAGGCGCAGGCAAAGGGGATAAAGTCGCAGGAAGAGCGTAAAGCAGACCGCGGAGGCCAGGAAAGGAGCTGCCAGCGCCATGATACCCCGAATAGCCAGCAGTCCCGAGCCAAGCTGTTCGGCAAGGGCTGGCTGTGAGAGGTAGAGATACCCTCCGTAGCCGAGGCAGAGCAGGATAATCCCGGCGATATCCAGGTTCAGACGGCGCCAGAAGGGCCTGCGTGTCGCTCGTGCCGACTCGCGACGAAAGGCCAGCACATCCATCTTCGTGGCCTGCCTGACCGCCATAGTTACAGCCAGCACCGCGCAGACCACGGCGGCCAGGGCGAACCAGCCCACGCTCAGAGCTTCCAGCAAGGGATTGCTCTCCAGAACATTGAGAGAAGAGAGCGCCGAGGCGGGCAGAAGCAAGTGTACCAGCAGATCGACCAGCAGCAGCGTGAGAAAGGGACCGAGTACCAGTGCCAGCAGGCCCAGATTAATACCCTGAGTGACAAAAGCCCCGAAGATGTGGCGGCGCGTGGCTCCCCGGCTGCGCAGAGTCGCAATAGCCGCGGTCTGGCGCTCCACCAGGGCTACTGACATTGTAGTAACCAGGAATAAGACCAGGCTGAGGATCAGGATTAACAGAGCAGTGATTGGGATAGCTGAAATGGTCGTATCCGTCGAATATGCGGTGAGAATAGAGAAGATCGCGCCCTGTGGACCCTGCTGGAAGACCGCAGCATTCTGAATAAGTTGAAGGCTATCGGGCAATGATGAGAGATTATTCGCGCCTTGCAAAAGCGAGTCAAGCTGGTTCGCATCAACGTGCGCTATATCGAAAGGGTAGCTCCAGCTCAAGTTAAAAAACTGCCCGGCGAGTACAGCCTTGATTCCTGATCCCTTGCCAAAAATCTGGCGGTCGTTAAGCGTGATTTGCAGCGATGAAATGTGTGGCAAGAGCGCGGCGCTGGAGGCCAGCACAGGATAAACCTCGCTATTTGGACCATTCGGACCTGCGCTGGGGCCTGCCTGGGACTGAAAGGTGTTCGTGTACTCCCAGTTCTGGGTGGTGGCAAAAATTCCGACGACGTGCAGCATCCATGTCACCTGGCCCACAGAGGCAGGAAAGCTGGCGATGATCACCGAACCAACGCCGACCTTCAAGCTCCTGGCTTCCGCCTGGGTCAGTGCAATCTCGATCTGGCTGCTCGCAGCAGCCGGCAGGCGACCCTGCACAACGGTCAACTCGCTCCCAACCTGGTCCAGTTGGTAGCCGGTAACAGCCAGCATGCTGGCGTTCTGGCTGCTGGCTGCATGCGACCCCGTAGGCTGAATAGTCAGCGGAGGCAGCGCGACCGAGAAATGGGGCGTGCCATCGATATAAGCGCCCAGATTGCTCTGTAGGGCTTGATTAATCTCTTGCTGAACCTGGTTGATCTGGGCGGAAGTAGGATGCTCGCTGGCAAAGCTCGCCATAATACGCTGCTGGCTGGGCGGCACAGCCGCCAGAGCGGAGCGTATGCCGGCGGTGTTGGAGACCTGGGTAAACATCGGAACCGAACAGACCAGCACAACCATCGCCAGCATACCCAACCAGGTTACTAAAAGCATATGCCACATCTGTTTCAGACGCCACCAGGCAAGCCTGGTGATCGCGGGCAAAAGGACCAGCGTCGAACGCCGGGCCAGGGTAGTAGGTGGAGAAGCCATACACACTCCTTGTCGTTCGTAATAGTTTGCGTTCAATCCTTGTGAGCCGGCCGGCACACAAACTATAACTCAGGAGTTATAAAGAACTGATGAAGAATTGGTCAAGAAGGAGTCAGAATTGAATTCCTACTCCTCTAGTTTAGTCGCGTGAAAAAAGAACGAAAGGCTGCCAGCCTTTCGTTCTTTTTTCACGCGACTAAACTAGAAAAATGCCATCTTTCAAGCAAAATCGTATTCAAGAATTAGCGAAGAAGTGCTCACAGGCAGCGTGAAGGAGAAGCAGGAGCCGTGACCCGGTAGGCTCGATACGCTGACATGCCCGCCATGAGCCTGAACCATCTGTTTGACGATAGCGAGGCCCAGACCGCTACCTCCAGTTGTGCGTGTGCGCGAAGGATCAGCGCGATAGAAGCGCTCAAAGACGAAAGGCAGGTGCCGGGCCTCAATGCCGCAGCCGGTATCGCGCACGCTAACCATAACCTCGTTGTCGCACTGGATGGCACTCACCGTGATCTCCCCTTCCTCTGGTGTATGGGTGATGGCATTGACGATCAGGTTGCGTAGAACCTGGGCCACGCGCCCGGCATCGGCCTCGACGCAGGGCAGGCTCTCAGGAAGATCGATCCGCAGCATGATCTGCTTGTTAACGGCCTGCAATTGCAACATCTGCGCGGCCTGGCGAATGCAATCATCTATGGCCAGCGGCTGGCGGACCAGGCAGAGTTGGCCAGCCTCGGCCAGGCTCAGCTCCTGCAAGTCGGCAACCAGGCGCGTCAGCAGCGAGGATTCTTCGTAGAGCGAAGTGATCACTTCCGGCGTCGGATCAACCACGCGGTCTTGTAACGCTTCCAGGTAGCCGCGAATGTTTGTCAGGGGCGTGCGCAGTTCGTGGGCGATATCGTTGAGCATATTGCGGCGCAGGTCCTCAGAGTGCTGCAAACCGTCAGCCATGGTATTGAAGGCATGAGCCAGCTCACCGATTTCGTCACAAGTCTTGATCGCGACTCGCTGGCTGAGATCGCCATTCTCCATGTGCCGGGCCACAACGGTCATACGTTTGATCGGCTTGATGATTGTATAGGAGAAAATGAGCGCCAGGAGCAGCGCGATCAGCCCTGCTACAAATACACCCAGGAGAACCTCAGTATTGAGTGAGTTTAAAAACGACTGCTCAGGAGACGAGGCCGTCTTGCCCAGAGACGTGCGCAGGCTACAATACGTCGTCCCGCTTGTAGAAACAACAATTGTGGAGGGAGGAAGATCGCCGCAGGTAAGGACCGGCGAACTTCTAGCGACTATGGTTGTTTTCTGGTCCTGGAGCATCGCTGGAGAGAATTCGCTGCCAATGAATTTGCTGCCATCAGAATCGGCGATCACAGTACCTATGGGATTAGCGGGAGTAACTACTAACACTCGCATATGATACTCTTGCGTAATCTGCTCGACAAGTACCTGCTCGGTCCGAGGATTCGGGTTGCCGTTGGCTTGCAGATTATAGTTATTCAGGCTCTTAATAGCAACATCAATGGCGCCTTGCTCTTTGACCACCGTATACGCTCTCAAGAGGCCGCTGGTTCTGAATGTAGAGAAAAGGGCGACCACGCCGATAGTTACCGCAACAATCAGCAGGAACATCAAGAGCAGGCGGAAACGCAAGCTGCGTAACATTGCAGGCAGGTGAAAATATCGTTCACGAAACATGCTACTCCCTCCGAAATTTATACCCAACGCCATAGACGGTGAGTAGATAGGTGGGGCGGTTGGGATCGGCCTCGATCTTTTTACGCAGGTTCATCAAATGCACATCAATCGTGCGGTCAAAGCCCTCGTAGTCCGGGCCAAAGACGCGATTGACCAGTTCTGTGCGACTGAAAGCCCGCCCCGGCTCGTGGGCCAGCGTCTCCAGCAGCTTAAATTCTTTAGGGGTCAGGCGCACCGGCTCGCCACAGTGCCAGACCTCGTGGGCCGCGAAATCGATCACCAGTTCGCCAATATGCAGCGCTGGCGAGACTTCCTCCTCCAGCAACGAGCGGCGCAGCACAACGCGCACGCGCGCCACCAGTTCGCGCGGGCTGAACGGCTTGGTCACATAGTCATCGGCCCCCAGGTCCAGGCCCAGCAGCTTATCCTCCTCGGTTGAGCGGGCGGTCAGCATAATAATCGGCACGTCGGACTCGGCGCGCAGAATGCGGCAGATATCCAGACCATCGACTTTGGGCAGCATCCAGTCGAGGATAACCAGAGCCGGCGAACGCTGGCGAGCCATCTCCAGCGCTGCGCGCCCATCATAGGCCACCAGCACTTCGTGCTGCTCACGTTCAAGATAGAGACGGATCAAATCAACCGTCTTTTTATCATCATCGACAACCAGAATCTTGCGTTTCATCGTCGCGTTCCTGCCAGGCAAAGCATACCCGTCTAGTAGCAGGGCAATCTTAGCCTCTAGTATAACGCAAAGTTGTGAAGGTTTGATGAAGGGGTTAGCAACCGCTCTCTAGCCTCATACAAAATAGTGGATATACAGGATAGTATATTGTCGAACTGTATGCTACAATACTCCCCAGGCGGAAAACAATTGACATATGTTGATTTACTGCGTAGCGCGTTTCCACCAGGATATGCCTGTGAGAATGCAGGAGGATTTTATGAATGCTGGTGCCATCTTTGTCTTCGTTATTATCGCTCTCATCGTCATTGTCCTGATCCTTTTCAGTTTGCGCAAGAAGTCTCGCACACCTCGAAAGAGTCGATCGTTTGATGGATCTGACCAGGCTATTGACTCCACACCTCACGAGATCGGCCATCACCATCACCATCATGCTAGCCGATTTGGAGGATCAGGCAGCAACTTCGGTGGGCACCACCATAGCAGTTCTGGCGGAGGATGGGGCGGTGGACACCATGGCGGCTCTGGCGGTGGCAGTTTCGGCGGTGGACACCACGGTTGAGGTGTGGGGTCTGACATTCCTTCTCGTGAGAGCAAACGTGTAAGATGCCTGAACGTGTCCTGACCCTGCGTACACTGAATCGTGCCACGCTCGCGCGACAGATGCTTCTGGAGCGAACTTCCCTGCCGGCTCTCGATGCCGTTGAGCGCCTTGCCGGCCTCCAGGCTCAAATGCCCAATCCTCCCTACATTGGATTGTGGACGCGTCTCCAATCGTTCCAACGCGACGATCTGACGCGCCTGCTTGAGCAGCGGCAGGTCGTGAGAGCAACCATGATGCGCTCCACGCTTCACCTTATGACGTCTGCTGATTACCTGCTCCTACGTCCCGCCCTCCAGCTTGCACTCACGCGCGCCCTGCACGCCTTCTTCGCGCAGCAGGCGAAGAATCTCAATGTGGGCCAGTTCGTTGACGCGGCGCGAGCGTATATAGAGGAACAGCCGCGCACGTTTGTTGAGATACGTGCTAAACTGGCGGAGCTGTTCCCTGATACTGACCCGGCGCTGATGGCCTACGTCGTGCGAACGCATCTGCCGCTCGTCCAGGTTCCACCCGGCGGCACATGGGGCTTCACAGGCAGCCCGGCCCACGTCCTTGCAGAAGCATGGCTTGGACGCTCGCTTACCGCTTCGGCGGAGGCTTGGCGTCTCCTCGTTCACCGCTACCTGGCCGCATTTGGTCCCGCGACCGTCAAGGATATCCAGGCATGGTCCGGCCTGACCCGCTTGCAAAGCGTAATCAAAGAACTGAAAGCAGAACTACGTACCTTCCGAGATGAGCAGGGTAACGAACTTCTTGATCTCCCAGATGCTCCTTTGCCTCCCGAAACGGTCGCCGCGCCTGTTCGCTTCCTGCCAGAGTTTGATAATCTGATCCTCTCTCACGCCGACCGCAGGCGAGTCATAGCAGACGAGTACCGCCCCTCAATCTTCCTCTCCGCCGGCCGCGTCCGGGCAACATTCCTGGTTGATGGCTTTGTGTACGGAACATGGAAGATCGAGCGCATCCACGACAAAGCAACGCTCGTAATCGAACCATTCAAGCCGCTTCCAGCTAGCGTTCAAGACGAACTGGTTGCAGAAGGCGAACGGCTTGTCCGCTTTGTAGAGGATCGCGCGGAGACGTTTGAGGTCGTGTTTGCCAACCAATAGGTAAGTAATGATGGCGAGATTGCCCGTAGAGTAGATGGAAAGGTTTTTGCTCGTCCGTCGATAAGAGAGTGAGGCCTCAAGAACTCAATCAAACAAAAATCCTGGGGATGCAGCATGCAACAACGAAAGGGTCCGCCTGTCACGAGCGAGAACGCATTTGCAGAACTCTATCAATGCTACGTGAGTACCCTGCTGAATTATATCAGGCGCTATGTCTCTGTACGAGAAGATGCCGAGGATATCCTGGTCGAGGTCTTTCTGGCTGCGCACGAGCATGGAGATCTGGCGGTGCTGACTGAAGATGAGCGGCTGGCCTGGTTACGGCGGGTTGCGTATTACAAATGCGTTGATCTGCTGCGCCGCCAACAGCGTTATCCAACGGTCGCGCTAGATTCGCTGATGGATGTGCTCTACGAAGCGGACGAGCGATCTCCCGAGCTTGTTGCCCTGCTTACCGAAGAGTATTCCCTGCTACGGAAATATCTGGCGGAACTGACTGTACCCCAGCAGACCATCTTACATTTGAAATTTGGTCAATGGTTGAGCGGCGCGGAGATTGCCAGGCGCCTGAATAAGAGCGAGGGCAGTATCAGCAAAATGCTTGCGCGAGCGCTCAATCAACTGCGCGAAAGGTACAAAACGAGGGAAAGGAGATCAGAGCGATGAAAAATGATGGGCCGGAATTCACCCCTGAACAGGTTGAGCAGCAGATCGACCTGCTGGTCCAATCCCTAAAAAACTGGGCAGATCCCTCGTCCGACGCGCGCCTCGTCTCCGAACTGTACCAGGTCTATAGAGATGATGCTTCCATCGCTAACAGAGCCTGGCAGCGCCTGATAGCGCGAATGAACACTGCTGGTTCGCAACCAGTTGCAGGGAATGCCACGTTTCAAGCTCGCCCTTCCCTGGATGAGCGAGCGAACTGGCAGAAAGGGCCTCACAACATGCAGTTACAAGCACCTATACAGTTTCAAACACCACAGAAGCGGCCGCCTCGTAGATCAGGACGCCTCCTGGGACTCTGCGCCGCTTTTCTAGTAGTAGTCGCGTTAGTGGCGGGCATGGCTGTTGTTCTCAACGAGATTCATCGGCAGCCGGGGACGTCTTCTCCCTCTAGCCTGGCGATGAAAACGCCGACACCTGTTGTAGATGAAGGGAAAGTCGTTTACCATTCTGGCACTATTCCAACTCCCACCGACATCGTCTGGTCGCCCGATGGCCGGCGGATTGCCGAGGCCAGCCCAAAGACACCGGGGGGACCGTGGCAGCTCATAAGTTGGGACGCTTTGACCGGCCAGCATGTTCTGACTTATCCGATCAACAATCTTTTCTTGTATGGAGAGGATGCTTTCACGAGTCTTGCCTGGTCGCCCGATGGACAGAGCCTGGCAGTAGTCGACTTTACTGGCAAGGTCGATATCCTCGCTGCTCAAAGTGGAAGACTCATTCGCACCTTTTCACCAGCGCTCACGCTGAGTAATGCTTCAATACAGGCCCTGGCAGGTCCTGGCGGCGCTACGAAATCGCCCTTGAGCAACCTCTTGCCGTTCTCTGGCGGAGGATATGGCCCATCGCCGGAGATTGGCTGGTCCTCGGATGGCACCTACCTGGTCGAGAGCGTGCCCGGCAAGATTATTATCTGGAATGCTAGCACCGGTTTGCCTGTCAAGCAACTGACTGACAACAATCTGAGCAACCAGCGCACGTTCTGGCAGCCACACGGAAACCTGCTGGCAGTTATCGGGTGCTCGAACCCTGCGTGTACACCAGTTACGTCGGGATCACGTCCGACCATTGAGGACTCGGCTTTCATTTGGGATACAACCACCTGGCAACTGGTCAAGCAATATCCAGGTGTATCCACCCTCGACTGGTCGCCCGATGGCAAGCAGCTCGCGCTAGTCGGCCAGGACCAGCCAGGCGTGCGCATCGTCGAGGCACTGACGGGCCAGATGGTAAAACAATTCACGGGCATGCAGGCTACAGCAATTCACTGGTCCCCCGACGGCATCCGGCTCTCGGAAGAGAGTAGTTCGGGAGAGATCACCATCTGGAGCGTCGCCGATGGCAAGCTGCGCTATACCTTTCCTGTATACGCATCGGAGGCCACCTGGTCCCCGGATGGCAGATATATCGCTTGCATTCAGGAGGTAAAGACCAGCAGCGGCTATGCGAACCCGGAGATTGCTGTCTGGATCGCATAAACAGAGATGAGAAACCATCTAAGAGGGCCTGTGAAGCGCACCCGGCAGGACTCGAACCCGCAACCAACTGATCCGAAGTCAGTCGCTCTATCCATTGAGCTACGGGTGCATCGCCATTGATTGTACCATAATTGTCAACTGATGATGAGGGATAGAAGCTACAAACGCCACTTGTATCCCTCATCATTAGTTGACTGAAGCCTCTCTAGTTCCCGGTTACCTCACTCAACAAAGGCACTTTCCTCAGCGGGCGATAGAAGGTTGCGGTGAGCGAGGCCAGGCCTTGCGGTATGAAGAGCACGACGATGGCCCAGGTCGGGCCAATCCACTGAATCAGCAGGCCGGTGATCAGGAGGCCGAGGGGCTGGCCGCCGTAGGCAACCAGGCGAAAGACGCTGTTGACGCGCCCTTGCAAATGGTCGGGGGTGACGATCAGGCGATAGCTGAGCTGTGTGGCGCTAAAAACGGGTACGATGATGAAACTCGCGGCTACAGCGATGCCCAGAACAAGTGGATTGGGCGCGACGGCAAAGGCAAGCCAGGTGATGGCCCAGATCCAGGCCGACCAGATGGTCAGCCGGCCAAAGGCGATGCGCTTCTGCAGCGGACCCGCCAGCAGCGAGCCTGCGATACTTCCCACGCCGCTACATGCAAAGATCGCGCCAATGACAAAGGGCGAGGCGTGCAAACCCTGAGCAAGCACGATCAGGATCAGTGCATAGCCATAGGTAGGCATGCCCAGGCCCCAGTAGAGCAGAGCCAGGAAGCGCAATAGAGAGTCGCGCCAGAGCCAGAGCAGTCCTTCGCCAATCTCCTTCCAGATCCCGCACGACACTTGCGTTCGCTCTTCCTGAAATTTCACTCTCATGAAAAACAGGCCAAGCACTGAGCAGACATAAGAGATGGCGTCGAGCAGGAAAGGGATAGCTCGTCCCAGTCCGTAGAGCATACCGCCCAGCAGCGGGCCAAACAGCCAGGCCGTGGAATCGATGGCATAGTTCTGCGCGGTGGCCGAGGGAAGCTGCTCCTTCGAGACCACACGGGGCAGGCAGGCTGCCTCGGCGAGCGAGAAGAAGGTGAAGAGCGTGCCCTCGATCAGCGCAACCAGGCAAAGCTGGATAAAGCTCAGGCGGTTCAGCCAGAAGGCCAGGGGAATGCTGCCCAGGGCAATAGCTCGCCCGCTGTCGCAGAGCAGCATCACCCGCTTGCGGTCCCAGCGGTCCACCAGTGCGCCCGCAGGCAGGCAGAGAATCGCGAAAGGCAGGCCGCGCAGCGCGCCCACAATACCCGCCTGGGCCGGCGAGCGCGTGATGGCCAGGACCAGCAGAGGAAAGGCCAGTTGTGAGACCTGCGTACCAATGCTGGAGATTAACTGCCCGCTCCAGAGCAGCATAAAGTCGCGATTACGCCAGAGAGACGGGGCACGTCCTTCGCGAGTCGCCTCTACCGGCGCGTCTACGTGCGCAGAGCCATCAGCCTCCGGGGCGCCGGGTGATGAATTATGCAGTTGTGTCATAAAGAATGCTCCCTTGAAAAACTGAGAAACGACCCTCAATCTCGCGAGGGCGGGCGTGCTTCACAGCAAGAAAGCAAGGAGAAGACAGGAGGAGACGCGCCCGCCCGGCGGACACGCCTGGGAATGATCAAAGCAAGGAGGAAAAAGCTACAAGATGCGTGGATAGCCAGAAATCGCTGTTTGCTCAGGACGAGCAAGCAGTTGCATCAGCGAGCGCCTGTTCCTGCCGCGTAAGCCCGGCGTGTGCGCCTACGCGGCCGATGCGCTTGTGGAGATATACTCGTTGATGACGCCGCAGCGCAAAACCATTGCGTCGTCATGATAATAAATCAGTGTTGTATGCATGGGCTAAGTGTACCTGAGAATTTGCGGATTGTCAAACTTTTACCGATAGGGCATGGATGTAGGAGCCGGAGGCAAGCTCACGGCTCCTGCGCCCTTCCTCGACTGGTCGAGATTGCGGACTAACGTTTAAAAAGTTTGCTCTGAATCGTATACGGAGCGCCGTAGGAGCAATAGGTGGCAATAAGGAACCACTTTTAATTCGAAGTTTATTGGTAGCAAGAGATCGATGAGAGCGACTGGCCACTGTAATTAAACAAGGTCAGGTTGTCCCACTGATCACCCTGCCCTGGCTCCCAGCCAACGCCAGGAATCCAGGCTGGCTCCCAGTAGACGATGCCAATGCCGTGCCCGTTGGGTGTCTGTTTAATGATCGAGATCACCTCCTTTATGTAGGCCAGTTGACCGGCAGGTGAGGCGGGATAGCCAGAAAGGAGTTGCGAACTCGAAGTAACGGCGTTTGTCGTGCTATCTCCGTTTGCTAAGGTCCAGGGATACGCCGTTTCTACCACGACGATGTCCTTACCATAGCGCGGAGAAAGAGCATTGAGATTTGTTTGCAGATTTGATAGCGGACCGTGCCACCAGGGATAGTATGAAAGCCCGATGACGTCGAAACTGACTCCCTGTGCCAGAATGTGGTCATAGAAGTACTCGGCGCCACCGTTATCGCCACCTCGATCAATATGTACCATGACGCGCGTGCCTGGAGAGGCGGCTCGCACGCCCGCAATGGCTGACTTGAGCAGCGTGGCAAACGAAGACCAGTTCTGGCTGCTACCTACATAGATCTGTCCGGTTGGCCACAGCATTCCATCGGTGACTTCATTGCCGGTCTGAACCATATCGGGAGGAGTCCCTTGCGCGACAAGCTGGGAGATGACGCTCACGGTGTAATTGTATACCGTTGTAGAGAGTTCCGAGAGATTCTGGCCTTGCCAGGCGCTCGGCGTGGTCTGTTTACTGGGGTCGGCCCAGAAATCTGAGTAATGGAAATCGAGCAAGAATTTGAGACCGGCAGCCTTGATACGTTTGGCCATAGCCAGGACATGTGGGAGGTCGTTAAACGCAATGGGAGGATTTACCCACAGTCGTTCACGAATGTAGGTTGTCCCACGATTGGCCAGAATCTTTTCAAGTGGAAGCACTTGCCCTCCATCGGAAAAGGTCTTCCCGATGCTTTCCTCCTGCTGCAAAGTAGAGATGTCATGACCCAGGACAGGCAGGCCCGACGCGGCGAAAGCCAGTTCTGGCGTTCCCAGAGCCGTTATTCCCGCCAGGGTTGCAGCACCAGCAAGGGTCTTTGTCAAAAAACGGCGGCGGCTGAGTGCAGCGAACTTTGCAGATACTGGACGAAACTCTTGTTCCACGGTTTACCTCCTTGCGCATTCATGTGTTCCTTACATGAAAACATTTACCGATGACAGGTCAATCGTACAGTTTCCCAGAACTGACCTT
>DATGKW010000225.1:0-13244 GCA_035294465.1 Ktedonobacteraceae bacterium
CTGGCAAGGAACGCTGCACTACTATTGTCTGCCATTCTACATGATCGAGTATGCCTTCGCCGCGCTCGGCGCTTTGCAGATCTGGGACAATTATCTGCACGATCCCCAGACGGCGATTCGCCAGTATCGCTTTGCGCTCTCCCTGGGCGCGACAAGAACCGTGCCAGAACTGTATGAAGCAGCGGGGGCAAAATTTGCCTTTGATACGGCGATGCTTCAGCGCGTGGTGCAGCTGATCACGCGAACCGTTGAAGAGTTAGAAATACAGGCATAGGCATAGTTAAATAATTTCCACAGAGGGATGTGCGCCAGCCTGGAAAGCTCGACTTTCCAGGCTGGCGCACATCCCTCTGTGGAAAAACAATCCTATGCGTGGGTCCGTGCTGCGCGGGCCTGGCGCATAATCTCTTTCAGTTGCTCTATGTGGTCGCTGTCATGCATAAGACCAATCACAAAACGCCCAATGGCGTTAAGTGAGCCGAGGCGCTGGAAAGCCGTGTATGTGACATCCAGGTGCGGCTCGTCAGGCCAGGCATCAAGCATAGCTTTGCGCATGCGGCGGCTTTCTTCGAGACGATGATGGATTTGTGCGGCGGTCGTGACACTTCTCCAGGGCACTTCGTAGCGCGAGCGGCCCGTCGCTTCGAGACCGCGCGCCAGGGTAAGGGCCAGCGCCGCAGATTCCTCGGAAGAAGCTGTTACATGCACAATGACATGGCCAAGCGTCCAGGCCAGATCGCGTTCTTCAGGTGTGCCGAAAGTATCGTTCGCGTTAGGGTCTTCTGGTACAAATACAACGTCGGCGTCGGTCGCGTCGGCGACAATTGATTGCATGGTGTCGATCATCTCGTCGGTTAGTTTGTAGAGGTCGGCCTTTGTCAGACCCGCTACCAGATCGGCAAACGAGATAGATCCACTTCTTACCGCGCTGAAATCGAGCATAAAGAGTTCTCTCCGTCTCTGTTTTTGTAGGAAGATATCAGGAACAACAGGTGTATGTCCTTTGAGGAAGCGTGATTTACTGCCTCCTTTTGGGAGAACAACCTGACGGGTTCATATATTTCAGTTAGAAGTATATTGTCTAGAATGCTTTTTTATCTGGTGCTTGCGATTTTAGCCTTCTCCCATAGTTGCGTCCACTCCTCAAGGTTGTACGAGGCGAATTCCCGCTGCTCTTGCCTGATCATGGCCTCCATTTGCTGGAAGCGGCGCTTGAATTTGCGGTTGGCCTCACGCAGGGCCTCCTCGGCATCGATATGGAGCATGCGCGCGATTTTGGCAACGATAAAAAGGATGTCGCCCAGTTCTTCTTTCTGCTCTTCGGGCGTGGCGGCCTCGTGTAGCTCTTGCAATTCCTCTGCGAGCTTGTCCAGGACCTCTTGCAGATTAGAGAACTCAAAACCGGTCTTTGCTGCTCGCTTTTGATACTCCTGGGCCATGATGAGTGCGGGCAGGGCTGGCGGGACGCCATCGAGCACGCCAGCGGCCTCGACATCTTTTCCTGCGGCGATCTTTTCCTGCTTCTTGATGGCCTCCCAGTTTTGCACAACCTGCTCGGCGTTTTCGACCCCGACCGAACCAAAGACGTGCGGGTGACGGCGGATGAGCTTGGCATTGACGTGCTCAAAGACATCGCCAATAGAGAAATCACCTGCCTGGCGGGCAATCTCGGCATGCAGATAGACCTGGAGCAGCAGATCGCCCAACTCTTCGGCCAGTTTTTCCATGTCGTTCTCTTCTAGCGCCTCTACAACCTCGTAGGTTTCTTCGATGACATGACGAGTCAGGCTCTGGTGCGTCTGCTGGCGGTCCCAGGGGCAGCCGTCGGGTTCGCGGCGCAGGCGCATGGTAATGTAGCGCAGGGTTTCGGGCAGGCGCAGCGCGTCCATTTCGCCGCGTGGAGGCACGTAGAGTGTGCAGAGGTGATTGGTCAGGCTGGTGCGGTCAAGCTCGTAGAGCGGCAGGTCAGTCACGCTCTCTTCGCTGTCCACACCCGCCGCGCGCACCAGCTTCACGGGCCATTCGTCGGGGTAGCACTCGCCCAGAGCAATCTTTACGGCGCTGGCTATGCGGCGGTTGTAGACCTGCACGACCAGCAGCGGCGTGGTGGGAATCAGCTTGCCAGCAATCTCTTCGTGGGCCAGACCGGCCAGGGCAGTAGCGTCGATGATCTGCGCGCCCAGGGTGAAGGGGTCCAGTTCCAGGGCTGTACAAACCGGCTCTAGAAACGAGAGACCGGCGATAACTCGTGTACTCAGGCCGCGCAAGCGAGCCTGCTTCAGAAGCAGTTGTACGGTGAATTCGCCAATGAGGGGATGGCCTGGCACAGCGTAAATCATGGGCTGGCGCGTGGCTATTTCGCATACAGCATCGGTAATGCTTTGATAGAGCTTTTCCCAGTTCTCGGACGCGTCATAAAGAGCATCGAAAGATTCGATGTGTAGATCTGGAAAATTGGTTTTAAGCGGCTCGATGGTTGGATGGATCAGAGTACGAAAGTAAACTGGTGTCTGTTCTTGCGCCGCTTGCGCGAGCACGGTGCGGGCCGCCATGGTTAAATCGTCCCAATCGCCGGGACCCAGGCCCAGGATAGTAATAGCGGGTCGAGTAGTATGAGTAGTCATGTTTTTGCTTTTCCAATCTATTGCTAAAGCGTTGGTCCTTTAGTTTACCATGTATACCGGCGTTTTTCTTCAGCGGATACGTGGGCCCTGGCGGAACCTCTTTTCTTGAATTGATAAAGAATAATGTATCATGAGATACTAAAAAAAGGGTATGTCACGGGGTAGTTCTCATGAAGGAGAGAGAAACATGTGTGGACGCTTCACGCTGATTACCGATGTCAGGAGGATCGCGGAGAGCTTCGGCGTTGCGCCGGCGCTTGACATACAGCCGCGTTATAATATCGCGCCAACACAGGATGTTGTAGCCATTTTGAAGAATGGTACCGCCCATATGAGTATGCTGCGCTGGGGGCTTATTCCAGCCTGGGCGAAGGATGAGACCATCGGCTCGCGTATGATCAATGCCAGAGCCGAAACGCTGGCGGAGAAAGCGAGTTTCAAGCATTTGCTGCGCGGAAAGCGCTGCCTGGTGGTTGCCGATGGTTTTTATGAGTGGAGGGCTGATGGTAAGGGCAAAACGCCCATGTACATAACGCGGCAGGATGAGCAGCCCTTTGCCTTTGCCGGGCTCTGGGATCTCTGGAAAAGCCCCGACGGACAACAGATCCAGAGCTGCACGATCATCACGACCGAGCCGAACGAACTGATGGCCACAATTCACAATCGCATGCCGGCCATCTTGCGACCGGGTGCTTACGAAGACTGGCTGGATCCGCAACTGCGCGACGAAGAGGTGCTTACCCACTGGCTCGCGCCCTACCCGGCGGAGTTGATGAAGGCCAGGCCGGTCTCGAAACTGGTGAACAATCCCAGGAATGACACGGCGGAGATTCTTGCGCCGGTCGTGTAGGGGTGGAAGAAAGGTCTCTGGGAAGTGTATAATAACCGATGGAAATAACGTCTTTTTAAGCAAAGGAGTGTACTTTCCATGGTTATAGCCCCAGGGACCACCCTTGCGGACTATCTTATCCCCGCTTCACAGACATCGCGCGGCCTGAATCTGCTGCGCAATATCGCTCTTATCATTGGTTTTAGTCTGTTCACTGCGCTCTGCGCGCAGGCTGCACTGTATCTTCCTTTCACGCCTGTGCCGATCACGCTGCAAACCCTGGCCGTGTTGCTGACGGGCGCGGCTCTGGGGAGCTGGCGCGGCGCACTGGCAATGCTGGCCTATCTGGCCGAAGGCTCGGCTCATCTGCCGTTTTTCGCGGGAGGAGCGAGCGGTTTCCCTCTGGTGACAGGCGGCTACCTGATTGGCTTTGTGCTCGCGGCCTTTGTGGTTGGCTGGCTGTGCGAACGCGGGCTGGATCGCAGCTTGCTCACGTCGGCCCTTGCGATGCTCCCCGGCTCGGTGATTATCTATCTGGTCGGAGCAATCTGGCTCGGCGTCGTGCTGCATACGAATGCGGCCACAGCTTTTGCTTACGGGGTCGAGCCGTTTCTTATAGGCGACCTGCTCAAGCTGATTGTGGCGGCTCTGCTGCTGCCGGCAGCGTGGGGAGTAGTGCGCCGGGTGAAGCCCGAACGTAAGTAGGTAGCTCGATCTCGGCTAAGGCGCGGATCGCATGCACCGTCTCCGGCGCATTGCGCACAAAGAGTGTACGTGTGGGCAGGCTGGCCTGGAACTCTTCGAGGCTCACATCATCCAGGAAACGCCTGCCCTCGTTGTCCAGCATAACGCGGGGCAGCAGGACGAGGTCGCCCAGGTCATCTTGCGCGTTGAGCGTACCAAGCACATCCTGTGCGCAGAGCAGGCCGGCGACGGTGACTTCCGGGCCGAAGAACTGATTGATCACGGGCAGGACCTGGACTTCCAGATCGGGAATCAGGCGCAGGTCCTCTGCGAAGCCTTCGATGACGGGCCGGGCCATGACGCTGGTGACGAGCGTAACTTTGCGCGGCGCGGGCATCTTGCGCGGTAGGCGGCGTCTGCCCGCGCGCCACTGCTCGATCAGATAGCGAGTCATGCCCACGCCATTTTCGATCTGGGCGTAAGCGCCGTAGTGGCTGGCTGGCGGGAAGTCGCGCCCGGTCAGGTAGTACCATTCGTCTGAGAGGTAGACAAACGGGTACTTCTCTGGACTCTCGGCCTCGAAATGCCGCTGGTGAATCTCGACTTGATCGATAATCGCGTTGGCCTCAGCGCGCGTATAGTGACGCAGGGGAGGCAGCTCGCCCACTTTGATCAAGTTGTTATATTTTGTAAGGCCCACCGGAACCACCGAAATCGATTCAACAATCGGGCGCAGCGCGCACAGGTCGCGAATGCTGCGCTCAAGGTGTTCGCCATCGTTAATCGTTGGGCAAAGCACCAGCTGCGTGTGACAGGTGATGCCGAGTTCCCCCAGGCGTTTGATATGCTCGATAATATCGCCAGCGCGCGGACCATCCACCATTTTACGCCGCAGTTCGGGATCGGTGGTATGAACCGAGACGTAGAGAGGGGTGAGCTTCTGTTCGTCCAGGCGCTGCCAGTCGTGCTCTTTGAGGTTGGTTAGCGTGATGAAGTTGCCGAACAGAAACGAGTAGCGGTAATCATCATCCTTGATATAGAGCGAGGAACGCATGCCATGTTCCAGACCGGCAACGGGCGCGAAGCGTTCGGGCAAGCCCTTAATAAAACAGAAGACGCACTTATTGGCGCACTGGCGAATAAAGGGCGCAGGCTCCTCGCCGAAGAGTACGCCCAGGTTCTCATCGTATGTTTTGGCAATCTGCACTTCGTGCAGTGTTTGCTGGCGCTCGAAGCCGACCGTCAGTTCTTCCTCGGCCACATAAAAGCGATAGTCGACCAGATCGCGTATGAGGTGACCATTAATTGTACGAATAAGGTCTCCTGGCTGGATGCCCGCGCGATCAGCGGGACTTTCTGGCACGACTTCGCGCACCCATCCATATAATTTGGGCATGCATTTCTTTCCTTCAAGCAAACTGAGGTAAAGATCCGGGCTTTTTTCTCTCTACGTCCTCACCAGCATGAGCTGCTATGAGAATGTATGCACCCAGACGATTATAATCACTCCGCTGTGGAGCGTCAAATGGGTAGCAGCCGAAAGAAGAGATTTGAAAAGCTGCGCCTTTTTGCGATATGATACAGTTACGCGCAGTTGAATTGCGCTGAAAACGGGTAAAAGAGGCAAAGATTGGAGAATATATGCGATGACGGAGATCAGCATGCAGGGAAAAATCTGCCTGGTCACGGGCAGCAGCACCGGCATTGGCAAAGTCACAGCCAGAGAACTGGCCAGGATGGGCGCGACGGTGGTGATGGTTTGCCGCAATCGGGCCAGGGGTGAAGCGGCTCAGGCAGAAATCAAGGCGGCCAGCGGGAGCGAGAGAGTGGATCTGATTGTCGCGGACTTGAGTTCGCTGGCCGAGGTCCGGCGTGCCGCAGAGGAGTTTAAGCAAAGATATACGCAACTTCATGTGTTAATTCATAATGCTGGTGGCGTCAATTATGTACGCAAAATGACTTCCGATGGACTTGAAGCGACTTTCGCAGCGAATTATCTGGCTCCATTCTTACTGACCGAACTGCTGCTGGATATTTTGAAAGCCAGTGCGCCGGCTCGCATCATTAACGTGAGCTCGACGGCTCACCTGAGAGGAAAGATTGATTTCGATGACCTGCAAGGAGAGAAGAAATATAGCGTCTGGAAAGCATACTGTCAGGCCAAGCTGGCGCTGATTCTCTTTACCTATGAGCTGGCCCGGCAACTCCAGGGTACAGGAGTAACAGTAAATGCTCTGCATCCAGGTGTGGTTGCCAGCGATTTTGGTCGCGGCTTCAACGGCTTTCTGCGTTTTGGTTGGAAGCTGGCCTCGCGTTTTATGATCAGCGTAGAGCAGGGAGCGCAGACAACGCTCTATCTGGCGACCTCGCCCGAAGTAGAGGGAGTGAGCGGCAAATATTTTGTGAATAGCAAAGAACGGAAGTCGTCCAGCCTCTCCTATAATGAAGCTCTGCGTCAGCGCCTCTGGAAGGTAAGCGAAGAGTTGATTCGTAAATAAAATGCGTAGAGAAGGATCAAAAGCTGGAATTTTCATAATTCCAGCTTTTGATCTATAAAACGTGATTGATGATCAGTCCTACAACGATCAAAAGGGCGATCAAGGCAACAATGCCAATCAGGAAGTAGGTATTGCGGCGGCCGAGTTTGATGTCGCGGCTTGGTCCTCTGACGTCTGCTATATGCCTGACCCTTTCCTGGCGTTCTTTGAGACGTTCCTGGCGTTTTCTGCGGCGTTCGCGCGGATCGATGACCGGGCGCTCGCTGTATGGGCCTGTGCCCATTTGCCGCATGCGCCGGCGCATTTCGCGGTTATAGTATTCCGGCTGGCGGTTGACCGGGGTGGCGGTTGAAAGCTCTTTGGGCTGGGTCGATTTAGCTCCCTGAACTGCCGTACCTCCGATGGTTGGCTTGCGGCTTTTTGCGCCCGATTTGCCTTTGCTCGTAGATGAGGCAGAACTCGCCGGTTGGATCTGTTGCTGCTTCTCCGCCTGGGTATCATCAGAGCCAGCTTTTTGCGCGCCTGGTCGATTTTGTTTAGCCATGATTCCAATCTTCCTCCGGGTGATTCAGATGTTCCTGTTGTCACAACTTTTCTGCGCATACGAACTCGCGGGCAATTCTGGCGGCCTCTTCCTTATCATCAGGCGAGAGAGCGCCGTCTATCACCAGGCCCAGCAGATGCTCCTTGACCGGACGTAGCCAGGGGCCGGGCTTGCGGCCAAACATCGCCATTAATTCGTTGCCATCCAGCGGACTCTTCAGGGGTATCCGCTCGGCCTCTTCTTTGAGCCGCTGGCAGCGACTTGCCAGTTCGGCTACGAGGGCTTCGGCGCGTCTTTTCTTATCGTCCCGATAGCTGGTGATATCGGCCCGCGAGAGGTCCAGCAGATATTCCAGGCTTTCGCCACTATCCAGCATCAGACGGCGTACTGCGCCGTCAGTCCAATCGGGAGTATAGGCATTGGCGCGCATATGAAGTTGAACCGTGCGCGAAACGCTATCAATGAAATCGCGGTCAAAGTGCAGGCGCTTCAAAATCTCGCGTGCCATGTGTGCGCCTACTTCTTCGTGACCAAAGAAATGAACTTTGCCTTCCTCGAAGCTGCGTGTACGCGGCTTGGCTATATCGTGCAGCAGTGCGCCCCAGCGAGTGTGCAGGTCGGGGGAAGAGCGCTCAACCACGCGCAGTACGTGCGCGTAGACATCTTTGGAGCGGCCACCTTGCTGGCTGACGCCGCGCAGTTCCATGACCTCCGGGATAATCCAGGTCATCAGGCCAAGCTCAACCAGCAGGTCCAGGCCGAGCGCAGGATGATCCGAAAGGAGAAGTTTGTTCATCTCGTCGCGAATCCGCTCACGAGAAATCTTCTGAAGCATCTCGGCCTGCCGGATGATCGAGCGCGTGGTGGCAGGCTCGATGGTAAAGTTAAGCTGAGCGGCAAAACGCACAGCGCGCAGCAAACGCAGCGGATCTTCGGCAAAGCGCTTATCCGGTTCGTTGCCGACGGCGCGCAGCACATGTGCCTCCAGATCCTGTTTGCCCCCGAATGGGTCGATGATCTGACCGGTCAAAGGGTGGCGAGCCATAGCATTGATGGTAAAATCGCGGCGGTGTAAATCTTCAATCAGATCATTGCCGAAACAGACTTCTGGCTTGCGCGACTCAGGATTGTACATCTCGCTTCTAAAAGTGGTGATCTCGATAATATCGTTGCCATAGTGCAGGCGAACCGTCCCGAAGCGTTCGCCAACCAGCACAATCGTATTGGGATGCGTAGGGGCGACAATCTGCTTAATCTCGTCTGGACGAGCGTCCGTCGCCAGGTCAGCATCGTTTGACTGACCGCGACGGAGTAACACATCTCGTACTGTCCCGCCCACCATATATAGTTGTTTCTGCCGCGCGCCGAAGGCTTCCGCCAGCGTTTTGATAATATCTAGCATGGGTGAATCTGTACCAATTTCTGTGATCTTGCGATGGCAGTATTGTATCATGTCTCTGGCAGGAAATGTAGACGTTTTTAACGGAGCGTTCTTTTACTTTAACTCATCAGTGTCTAGCCATATCGTAACCGGCCCATCATTTACCAACTCCACGGCCATAAATGCCCCAAAAATCCCGCTGGCCACGCGCACGTTATACGCCGCTACCGTCTCTTTGAAGCGCTCGTACAATGGGATGGCGAGCGCGGGCGGGGCGGCGTCGATGAAGCTGGGGCGGCGGCCTTTGCGCGTGTCGGCGTACAGGGTGAATTGCGAGACGACGAGCATTTCTCCCTGGATGTCAAGCAGGGAGCGATTCATTTTGCCGGCGTCGTCCTCAAAAATACGCAGTTGAACAACCTTGTCGGCCAGGGTTTTGACCTGGGCTTCGCTGTCTCGCTGGCCGATGCCCAGGAATACAAGCAGGCCGTGATCGATAGCGCCGGTAATCTGGTCGTCGACGCGCACGCTGGCATGGGCGACGCGTTGGATTAATGCACGCATGTATCGTTTCCTTGAGAAGTTCAGGACGGACCCAGGTTGGAGGCCGTTTGCAGGGCTACGGCAATCGCAATCGAGAAGGTCTGAAGGTCGGCGATGCTGATGTCGAAGGCGGTCAGGCCGAGCAGCTCGGCGCGTTTCTTGGCGTTGCCGTAAAGGCGGATGGTGGGGCGGCCGCTGCGCAACTGCACAACCTCCATTTCGCGCCAGGTTACGCCATGCAGGCCGGTGCCCAGGGCCTTGCTGATCGCCTCTTTGGCGGCGAAGCGCCCGGCCAGGCGCGTGTCCTTGCCCCGGCACTGGCGGATTTCTGTCTCGGTGAAGACGCGTCGCAGAAAGCGCTCGCCGTGATGCTCGTGAACCTTGCGCACGCGGTCAACCTCGATGATATCAACGCCGACCGCGACATTGATGCCCTGAGTTGGATGCAGAGGCGCGGGCAGACCCGCCAGACCCGCCGGGCCGAAAAGCCAGTCGGGGATGGTTTCGCCCACCTTGCGTACAAGCGGCGTAAACAGTATTGGCGGATCTTCATCCATCGTTATTTTCTCTCGATTTCTGCCGGAGAAGGGCGGGCGTTCGTGCTGTTGGGCGGGAGCACTGAAGGTGCTGGCTCGGTGCCCCGGCCCATACCGCGATAGGTGAAGCCCAGGCTGTGCATCAGCGATGGTTCGTAGATATTACGGCCATCTATAATGATCGGACGTTTCATCGAATCGCGGATCTGGGTCATATCCAGCGATTTAAACTCGTTCCAGTCGGTTGCTATGACCAGCGCGTCACTCCCCTGCGCCGCTTCGTAGGAATCTGTGCAGAACTTCACCGCATCCATGCGCACGCCGGAGCGCTCCAGCTCGACGCGGGCTGTCTCGTTGGCCACCGGGTCATAGACCTGGACCGTAGCTCCCTGGTTCACCGTCCAGCGGATAATATCGACTGCGGGCGCCTCGCGCATATCGTCGGTGTTGGCCTTGAAGGCCAGCCCCAGCACACCAATCGTGCAGCCGCGCAGCGATCCCAGAATCGAGGTCAGCTTATTCAGGACCACGCGGCGTTGATCCTGATTAATGTCCATAACCGCGTGCAGCAACTGGGGGTGCAGGCCAGCTTCGTCGGCCATGTGCGCGAGGGCGCGAACGTCTTTGGGAAAGCATGAACCCCCATATCCCAGGCCGGCATTCAGATGGTGTTTGCCAATGCGCTTATCGTGTCCCATGCCCGCTGCCACTTCCTTGACATCGGCTCCCAGGCGTTCGCAAATCTGGGCAATCTCGTTGATAAATGAGATTTTCGTCGCCAGGAAGGCGTTCGAGGCATATTTGATCATTTCGGCGGTGTACAGATCGGTAATCACGATGGGCGCGCGCAAGGGAAGATAGAGGGTGGCGACCTTATTGGCGGCCTCGGGGTCAGAGGAGCCAAGCACAACGCGGTCGGGATTCTGGAAATCGGCCACAGCCGATCCTTCGGCCAGGAATTCAGGATTTGAGACAACGCTGAAGCGCACGTCGGGCCGCTTTAGATGGTTGTTCACAATGCGCGTTACCACGTCACCACTGCCAACGGGCACCGTGCTTTTATTGATAATGATTGCGTAGTGGTCGAGGTGCTCGGCGATGCTCTGGGCCGCCTGCTCCACGTAACTCATATCTGCTTCACCGTGCTGGCTGCCAGTCGGCGTATTGACCGCGATAAAGATAAACTCGGCGTTGGCCAGCCCCTCGGCGTAACTGGTTGTAAAGTGCAGGCGGTTAGCGCGCATGTTGCGCTCGACGATCTCCTGCAAGCCAGGCTCGTAGATGGGAAGAATGCCCTGTTTCAGGCGCTCGACCTTTTCGGGAAGGATATCGACGCAGGTCACGCGATTACCCATATCGGAGAAGCATGTACCCGTGACCAGGCCAACATACCCGGTGCCAATCACACAAATCGTTGCCAAAGTGTTTTACTCCTCTGTTGCATGTACAAATGGATTTTCGTATTTTTCCTCGATAATTCTGGTTGGTTCGCCGTGACCTGGAAAAACCACCAGTTCTTCATCCAGCTTGTAGAGCTTCTCGCGAATCGAGGCGACAAGTTGCTCAAAGTTGCCTCCTGGAAGATCCGTTCGCCCGATACTTCGCCGGAAGAGGGTATCGCCGCTGAAGATGCAGTAGGGGCGGCTGAGCAAGCAGATCCCGCCGGGAGTATGTCCGGGCGTGTGCAGAACTTCCAGAGAAAGGCTACCGAAAGAGAGGCTGTCGCCTTCCTGGAGCAAGATATCTGGCTGGCGTTTCACCAGGGGAGCCTGACGTCCAAACCTCTGGGCAGTCAACTCGTCTGTGTACATAAAGACGTCGTCGGGATGGATAGCCAGGTGTACGGGATAAACGGCGCTGACCTCATCAATCGCGCCGATATGATCGATGTGACCATGTGTGTTAATGATATATTTGGGAATGAAGTGGAGTTCTTGAATACGAGCCAGAATGCGTCGGGCTTCATCTCCGGGATCAATAATTACCGCTTCCAACGTTTGCGGGCAGGCATATAAATAACAGTTTTCCTGGAACACTCCAACAGTAACGCATGCCACCAGGGGCCTTTGCTCTTCGTCTCTCTCAGGCATTTGCTCGATCCTTTTTTTGCTTACCCCATCAGGAATTCTGGGACATTATAACACACCTTTCAGGAAATCACGTCCTTGCCGGGGCGCGGTCCAGGGTTATTCTAGCGCGTTCTCGCACATGGTATCGAGTTCGGGCCTCCAGGATAGATTTCCCCTGCGCTGGCGCTTTTTTCTATGAGAAACCTGACCTGTCTGGCGTTTCTTTAGAGAGGAGGCAAGCCGTTTGGTTGAAGAAGAGAAAAAAATAGACTAAAATAAGCAGCAGAGGCATTGTATGTCAGTTCTAAGCTAGGAAAACCGGGAGGACCCATGTTTAAGGAGAACGCGGAGCGAAGGTTATATCGTAGGAGTCCGGGCAGGCAGTACGGGTATGATTATAATCCACTGCGCGAGCAGGAACAGATAGACACCTCAGTCGTGAATGAAACATGGGATGGCGATGGTCCCGGTCGCAAACCTTCGCGCCCCGGCGGAGTGCTGGCGCCTCGCCCCGATCCACGCCGCGCGCGCCAGCTGATGCGCCAGAATATCCTGGCGAGTAAGACGCGTTCGACGGTTCTGAATCCTCCTGGAGAGGCGAATGGTGAGCAGGATGGTGAGGAGCAAGAGCTAGAGATAAGCCAGCGGGCAGCCTACCGCGGCCATCGAGCTGCGCAGCCCGAACGAGGTTACTATCCCCAACGCTATCGCGAGTTTGAAGAGGAACAGATCGTTGAAGATTGGCTGAAGCATGGCGAGAGCGTGCCCGATTATATGGACCCCGATCTGGGTTACGAAGAAGATCCGCTGGAAGAACGCCTGCGCGAAGCGCCCGGACCCGCGGCTGCGCGACGTACCCGCGTGCTGGACAGAGAGGACGAGGACGAGTTGCTGGAAGCCGAACTGGCGGCGAAAAAGCGGAAAGCCTCGCGGCGGAAATTTATTGTCGGCGCGGTCGCGGTCGGAGGCGCGACTGTGGCGGCTTACGAGCTATTGCCCCGCGTGCCCCAGGCTATTGGCAACGGGGCTGCCAACGTCGAGCACCAGATCCAACAGGCTTTCTCAAATGGCTTTACTCAGGGTGGCGAGGCCGTGCGCAAGGAGCTGATCAATTCGCTGGAATCACTGGAGGGTTTTTCTCTGGAAGGCGCGATCGAGGCAGCCAGGCTTACCCGTGTGGCCTATGATGTTTTCGTCTCGCCGCTGGTCACGCTCGCTGCCACGGTAGCCGATGATTTTCTCACTGTCACCCTGGACGCGCTGATCACCGGGCGCAAGTGGCTGGCGCAGATTAACGAAGATAGTCCCACCCTGGCCGCCCTTCAGACGGTCTTGCAGAGCTGGGTAAATCAGGCGGGCGAAATGCCCAAGAAGATCCAGGCCATCACCGATACCGACCTGGATGGCGCTCAAAACTACCTGCGCGCGCTCCAGCGCAAGATTCAGGAAGAGCAGGCGCAACTTACCAGTTCGGGCACGCCAACTCCAACAGCGCAAGCCACGCCTCACGCCACGCCACAAAAATAGTGGTCGCTT
>DATGKW010000226.1:0-12728 GCA_035294465.1 Ktedonobacteraceae bacterium
TATTCAGCGCCCCAGACGCGTTCCAGCAGCAATTCGTGGGTCATCACGCGCCCGGCGTTGCGAGCAAGCACGCTGAGCAATTTATATTCCGTGCGACTAAGTTGAACAGGCCGATTTTGCAGCAGGACCTGGTGCTGAGCGTAGTCGATAGTGAGGTCTCCGGTAGTAAAGACTGGCTCGTCAGGCTCGCTCTCGCTTTGTGCAACGCGGCGGCGCAGGAGAACACGCAGGCGGGCCAGCAATTCTTTCATCCCAAGAGGTTTACTCACCAGGTCGTCCGCGCCCAGATCTAGCAGGCGCACGCGCTCATCCTCGTCATCGCTGTCGCAGAGCATCACCACAGGGATATGCGAAAACTCGCGCAGGCGTTGCAGCAGTTCGATTCCCTGCATATCCGCCAGGTTGGTAGCTAGCAAGACCAGATCCGGCTCTTCAAGATCGAACTGGCGCAAAAACTGGGTACCATAATTGTGTACCTGGACGCGATAGCGCTGCTCCTCCAGATTGGCGCGCAGGTAGCGGGCGATGCGCGTGTCACTTTCGACGATAGCAACCTGGACGCGCTGCCCCCGATTCGTAGAAGTTACAGAAATGGGCGCGGGGGGCTGCATTGCCGGCAGCTTGCCTGTAGCTTGCCAGGAGAGCGTGCTTGCTTGAGACCCGGGAGGGATAAAGGGCAGCGTGCAATAGAACGTCGCGCCCTGATCGGGGCCGGGCGAATCGGCCCAGATGCGCCCTCCGTGTGCCTCGATGGCTGCGCGGGCCACAGCCAGACCCAGGCCACTTCCCCTGACCCGCTCATCCCCCTCCGCCACGCGATAGAAGCGATCAAAAATACGATCAAGATGTTCGGGAGCGATGCCCTTGCCCTGATCGCTAATGCTCAGGCACAGTTCGTGTTCGCCTCTTTCCAGAGTCAGACGAATTATGCCACCGTTGGGCGAGTAGGTTACGGCGTTGTGAAGGAGCTGGTGGCATGCCTGCTCAATGCGCGCGGGATCACAGAACACAGGAGGAAGGTCAGCGCTAATCTCACACAGAATGCGATGGCGAGGCGCATTCTGGCGCCAGCGCTCCACCAGTTGCTTCAGCAATTCAGAGAAATAGACCTCGCTAAAACGCAGGTTCTGCACGCCAGCATCCAGACGCCAAACATCCAGCAGAGTATTCAGGATCTCATGCAGCCGGTCGGCCTGTGTATCGATCATTTGCAGCATCTCGCGCTGCGCGGCCGGGTCCCAGCGAATCGAATTGCTCAGCAAGGTCGTAGCTGAACCTTTGATGATGGCCAGCGGCGTTTTTAGCTCGTGAGCGGCCATAGCCAGCGTTTCTCCGCGTGTTGAGGCAGCCGTGCGTTCAAGGGTAATATCGTCAAGCAGAACGCCGCGTCCAAGCAGGCGACCAGGGGGATCATGTACCGGGAAGCTATGTACCCGTAGCCAGCGGATCGCGGCATCGGCCAGAGCAAGATCCAGAAAGCCCTCTTCTTCTGGCTGATCCCAGAGGCGATCAAGCTCAGTCCGGGCAATGGACGGATCGACGGCGAGCGCTACTAATTGTTGGCGCACGTCGAAAGCGGGTTGAGTAGATAAGAAATCGTCTTCGAGGTGCAGTAAACGCCGGGCAGCCGGGTTAGCGTAGGCAAGATCTTCGGCTTCATTCAACAAAATAAAGCCGCTACGCATATTGCTGGCGATTCCAGTCAGAAGGGTATATTTCTCAGCCAGATCTGTGGCGAGAGCGGGGGTTTCAGAGAAGATACCGGCTTTCCTCTTGCCTGCCCTCCAACCAGTTTCTTGCCGATCTATCTTGCCCCTGGCAGCGAGACCCATACGTAATAACCTTTCCCGTTTGCTCTGTCATTGATATTCTAGCAAAAACAGTCAAGGTTAATGCGGAGAACAGGACCGGCTCGTCTTAACCTACTTCATCATAGTAGCCAGGGCAACAATCAGGGCAAGGTGCAGGAGCATGGCGACAATCAGGACGACGGCGATTCCGACGAAGCGCCGCCGGTCGCGAATGTGCGTACTCAGTCCATAAGCTTCCGGTGAGCGTTCGGCCGCCACCAGGCCCAGGGCGATGCGCAGGCGCATAGGTGAATTTACAGGGGAGCGGCGCATTTCCGCGAGCAGCGCATCATGACAATTGCGGCAGAGGACCCATAAGCGACGTGGCTCAGGTACGCTGGCAGGTTCCCTGAGCACAATAGGGCGCAACCATATAACACCCTTGCAAACAGAACAGCGAGCGGGCCTGCGCTGGCGTGTTTTGGAGGTTGTTTCTCGCCTGGCGGCGACTGTCACATCATTTCCCGATAACATACATTCACTTCCGCTTTCCAGACACTCAGCGCGAAGGGAAAAACTCTCTTTGCTCACATTACATTTGCTATTCGATAGGAGTATTGTATCATATTTTCTGTCACCCCTGAGCACAGAAAGAAAGAAAGGAGTTTTTCCAGACGAGCGGGAAGGATCTGGAGGGCAAGCCCCATACAATCCAACAGAAGCGGAGCACGCCATGCTCCGCTTCTGTTGGATTGTATGGAAGCTCATTAATGCGGCAAGAGCAGCGGGCTAAGATAGATCAACGAGAAGACAACGATCCACACAATATCGACGAAGTGCCAGTACATCTCGGCGGCCTGGACCGCGAAATGATTCTTGGCGGTAAAGTCGCCCCGCATCGAGCGGATCAAACAGATCAGGAGAAAGATGGCGCCAACGGTTACGTGCAGGCCATGGAAGCCTGTTAGTGTATAGAAAGCTGAGCCAAAAATACTCGCGCTGGGTGTGAAATTATGTACACCGAACAGGCCGCTGTACTCGTAAATCTGGCCGCCGAGGAAGATGGCACCCATCAAAATAGTCAGAGCCAGACCGATTTTCAGCTGGCGCTGATTACCTCGCGCAATGCCCCGGCCCGCCATATGAGCCGGAAAGCTGCTGGCGATCAGGATGAGCGTATTAATGATTGGATAGGTGATGTCCGAGGGCAACTTCCAGACCATAGTATTCCAGTTGCGGATCTCCAGGTAGAGATAAGCCGCAATGAAGTTCGCGAAGATCAGTGCCTCGGAAGCAATAAAGAGGATCATGCCCCACCAGCCCATCGAGCGACCGGTGCTTACGCCATGCTCTTCTTCCAGCGTTTCCAGATATTCTCCGTGAGCAACACTCATGTTACACTCCCTATATAAGTAAGACGGGTGCGCCTGATTGATTATACGTATCTCGCGCTCCCCCTAGATTATCTAACGCTTTTCCAGCATCCACCCGATGATTGCGACGATGGTCAGGACCACACCAACCCCAAAAAGGATCAGGCTGCTCGCCATCACGCCAATAAAAGCGATCACCATCATCAGAGCCAGGACAATTGGCCAGAAGCTTGGTCGAGGAGAGAGCTTCTGCTCTCGCACCTCCAGAGGCACCTTCGAGCGCTTCCTGACCCGCTGCTCCGGTGGCTTCTCCATCTGGCTAGACTCTTGCGCCACCTTTTTCCTCTTTTCCAGACATCGGGCAGTCGCGAGACCAGGCGACCGCGAGAAGCCGGGCCGGGCACGCGTTCCCGCCCGGCTCAGCGAGAACACTAATGAGTCGCGACCTTCCAATCAGCGATGTCGGGATTCTTTTTATCGTAGAACGGCCTGCGGCTGCGCACGATCGGCAACTCCAGAAAGTTATAGGGCTTCGGCGGGGAAGCCGTATCCCACTCCAGCGTAAAGGCATCCCACGGATCGGTGCCGCACTTCTGACCGACGCGCAGCGTCTTGATAAAGTTCCAGAGGAAGACCATTACACCGATTGCGATCAAGAAAGCGCCAATTGTGGCCATCAGGTTCAGTTCGTTCCATGACCACGTCGGCTCATTGGGATAGGTGTAATAGCGGCGTGGCATCCCCAGCAAGCCCAGAATATGCATCGGGAAGAAAGCCAGGTTTGCGCCAATCAGGAAAAGCCAGAACTGGATCTTTCCTAGCGTCTCATCGAGCATCTTGCCAGTCATCTTAGGAAACCAGTAGAAGAGGCCCGCGAAGATCGCGAAGACCGAGCCGCCGAAGAGAACGTAGTGAATGTGCGAGACCACAAAGTACGTGTCAGTCACCTGGTAATCGAAAGGCACCACAGCCAGAGCCACGCCGTTCAGACCACCGATCAGGAACATGCCAATGAAGCCCAGGGCAAAGTACATCGGCACCTTCATATTGAGCTTGCCGCCCCAGATGGTTGCCAACCAGTTAAAGATCTTGACCGCCGTCGGAATAGCAATCAGCGTTGTGCTGGTAGCGAAGAATGCCTGGGCTATCACTGGCAGACCCACCGCGAACATATGGTGTGCCCACACGGTAAAACTCAAGAAGCCGATAGCCACGCCTGACCAAGCGACAAAGGTGTACCCAAAGATCGGCTTACGCGAGAAAACCGGCAGTACTTCTGAGATGATGCCGAAAGCCGGTAAGATCAGGATATACACCTCCGGGTGGCCAAAAGACCAGAAGAGATGCTGCCAGAGCAGCGGGTCGCCGCCAAAACCGGCCTGGAAGAAATGTGTTCCGGCGTGGCGATCCATCAGCAACAGAACTGCGGCAGCGGTCAGGCTGGGCAGGGCAAAGAGCAGCAGAAACGAGGTGATCATGGTCATCCAGACAAAGAGCGGCATACGGTTAATCGTCATACCGGGCGCGCGCATCTTAAAGATCGTGACCACAAAGTTTAGCGAGCCGGCAATCGACGAGACGCCGAGCATCAGGATGCCCAGAGCCCAGAAGTCCATATTCAGACCAGGCGTACACATAACGCCGTTGCCGCACGTGACCTCGGTCAGCGGGGCATAGCTGAACCAGCCCGCGTCCGGTGGAGCGCCGAACAGGAAACTGGAGCTCAGGAACAGGCCGCCAAAGAGCACGACCCAGTATCCGAACGCGTTTAAGCGCGGGAAAGCCATATCGCGCGCGCCGATCATCAGCGGCACAACATAGTTACCAAAGCCGGTCATCGTCGGCATGACGAAGAGGAAAATCATCGTCGTGCCATGCATCGTAAATACGGCGTTATAGGTCGCGGGGTCCAGCACTTTACCGTTAGGCTCCGCCAGCTGAGTACGCACAAGGAGAGCCTCCACCCCACCGACCAGGAAAAAGAAGATGCCGGTGAAGATATACATAATGCCGAGCTTTTTATGATCGACAGTTGTAATCCACTCACCGATGTATGTCTCACTAAAGCGTTTGCGTTGCGCGACGCCTACTTCAGTGATCGTACGGGTTGCCATGAGCAAATCCTCCGATATCCATCCAGTCGCGCAGCCCAGCGGGCCGCGCGAAGTAGTTTTTTCTAAGTCAGGCTCTCCAGATAAGCCACAAGTAGCGCGATCTGATTATCTGTAAGCTGCGGAATGTGCATATCATTGCCCGGTTTGACCGCCTGCGGATCGTGCAGCCATTGCCACAAGCCACAATTCTGCTCATTCACAATCTGAGCGCTGCTTCCGGTCCCCTGAACCACGCAGGAGGAGGGATCCCAGGTAAGCACAGCGCCAGCGATTGTACGCCGCGAACCGAAGTGGGTCAGATTGGGACCAATCAGCTTCTGAGCAAGCGGATCGCTGAAACTCTTCAGGTTCACACCCACAATGCCATGACAGCCAACACAGCCACCCTGGCCCATGAAAAGTGCTTTGCCGGCCTGGGCATTGGGATCGCTGGAATTCTGCGCCGCCTGCTGCTGGCCGGTCAGCCAGGTCTGGAAGTCATCGGGCGTCTTGGTGATGACGTAGAAGCGCATATTCGCGTGCTGCAGGCCGCAGAGCTCAGCGCACTCACCGAGGTATTTCTGGTTGGGCGTGTCAGCCTCGAACCACTTCGTATTGTCATGGCCGGGAATCACATCGGTCTTACCGGTCAGTTGAGGCACCCAGAAGCTGTGGATAACATTGTCGGACTTCAGATCCAGATGAATGATCGTATTAGTGGGCACCACCAGTTCGTCGGCCGTGGTCACATGAGCGTTTTCATAGTCAAACTCCCACCACCATTGATGGCCAACCACCTGAACATTCAGGGTATTTCCCGCCGGCTGATTCAGGCTGAACATAGTATAAATCGTGCCGATGAGTACCGCGAAGAGGAAGATCGATGGCGCGATCGTCCAGGCAACTTCAATCTTGTTGTTCCCATGGATCTGCCCGGGCGTTGGTGAGTTTGGCCGCTCACGGAAGCGAAAAATCGACCAGATAAGGATGGATTCGACGACTACAAACACAATTGTAGCCACCACCAGGATAAACCAGAACAGACCAGCTTCCTTGGCTGCAACCGGGCCTGCCGGGTTTAAGATGGAGGGCGCACCTTCACCACAGGCAGCGAGAAGCAGCGAGGCCAGTATCAGAACCGAAAGGGTAATTCCCCAACGCTTCTTCGCCCCGCGAAATATAGGCATCCTCACTTCTCAATCTCCTAAAACATTGATCATTGATGGGCAACAGCGTCCTTCTTGGAATGACACTCTTTCCATTGTATGCTGCAAGTGTAGTCGCGCTGCCAGAAAAGGAACTTGCAATCCTGAATGAAGACCTTACAACGGCCTGAACAGGGCATGGCCCAAAAACAGGTTTTCCCTTGTACCTGTTCGGCAGAATCATGATATAGTATAGCCAGCGCAGGAGATAGATCGGATGGAGGGCCTTCAGCGAAAGTCTATGCAGCAACCAGCTTATTTCACCTTTGGGATCGTGGCCGGAAAACCTCCCTCGCTTGATTCGCGAACGACCATTCCACGCAGCGAGGAGGTCAGCGCCATCATCGACCTCGTGAACGAACCGCAAACGCGCACAGTGCTGATTACGGGGACTTCGGGAGCCGGCAAATCGACGCTGGCCGCGCTGGTTTTCGCTCAATTTCAGAGTCAAATGCTGGCGGGTTTGCCCGGCTTTCGCCACTGTCTCTGGCTGCGTCCCGGACCACGCGCCGTCTGGCCTGATCTCATACGCGCCATACTCAATGAACTTCAGGCTCCCGAACAACAGAGCGTGAATCTATCACAGCAGGTAAACGTGCAGGTATTGTATGAGACACTGCGCAGGCCCGGAGCAGCAGCCCTGATCGTGCTGGATCAATGCGAGGAGCTGTTTAATCATGCCATCGAAGCTCAGAATCAGGCTGCCCCATACGCGGTTGGAATCGGGCTGAGCAATGCCGTGCACTTTCTGGAAATGCTTCAACAAGACCTGGGAGAGAGCCGTATCCTGCTCACGTGCCCTAAGTCCCCCTTTGGCTCTGATTACCAGGTTCCAGGCGTGCGCGAATATGTGGTCAAGGGTATAACAAACGCGGAGTGTACACACTTGCTACAGCAGCAGGGCACGATGGGACAGCCGCAGGACCTTGCGGATCTCTGGCAACGCTGCTCAGGGCATATCTACTCGCTGCTCATGTTCAACACTCTGAAGAGTCTCAGTGGGCTTTCGTTGCATTACCTGCTAAGCTCGCCCATGTATCAGATTCTCTGGGAAGGAAACGTCACACAGAATCTGGCAGAAGCGGTGGTTGGCTTTCTCAACCCTGTGCAACTGGCGCTGGTGCGCGCCCTCTGTTTATTCAGAGAAGCGGCTCCTCTGGCCGGGGTGATCGAAATTGCAACCGGAGAAAGCGCGGGGCAGGTGCCTGGCTTCCAGTTATTTGAACAGGAAATGAGAAATCTGGTGGCGCTGGATGTGATTGAGCAGATCGAGCGCTACGATGGAAAGCAAGGATATTTCCTGCATCCCGTTCTCGCTGGATACCTGCTCAGCCATTATCTGGAAAACGAGCAGCGAAAGGCCAGCAGCTATCTCTCTGCCTCCTCGCTGGGGGTTGCAAACCAGCCAGCTCCCCTGAACGTCAACCAGGAAGCACGCCGGATCGCCCTGGCGGCAGGCCATATGCGCGTTGCCGCTTACTACAAGCGCGTTGCCCAGCAAGTTTGCCCACCCCGGCAGCAGCGCAATGGCCCTAATGATGCGGCCCTCTGGCTGGCAATGCTGGAACATCTCTGCCTGGGTTGGCACTGGCAGGATGCCTATGATCAACTCTACGCGCTCGGCCTGGACGAAGATCTGCTGCGCTGGGAAATCTGGCACACGCTGATCAACCTGTACGAGATGATGCTGCCGCCGAGCGGCTCGCTCAACCGGCGCGACGAGGGGTTGGTGAATAGCGCGCTCGGTATGATTTATGGCAGGCTGGGCGAGTCCGAGCAGAGCCGTACGTATTTTACAAGCGCCCTGGCTATCCAGAGAGATATGGGTGACCGACAAAGCGAGGCTATTACGCTGACTAACCAGGGTGAATTTCTGCGCGCCCAGGGCGATACAGAACAGGCTCGCCAGAATTTCGAGCAGGCGCTCTCTCTCCTTCAGACTCAGGCGAATCCCGAATTGGCCTGCGTACTCTCTCATAACATGGCCCTGCTGATGCAGCAACGGGGAGATTACCAGCAAAGTCAGCACTATTTTATGCAAGCGCTTCAACTGGTTCGGCAGAGCCAGGACAAAGAGCGCGAGGCTATGATCCTGACCAATCTAGGGCTGTTGCTCTGCGAACAGCAGCGCTACCAGGAGGGACTGGCCCTGCTGTTTCCCGCTCTCCAAGTACGTTCCACCAGACAGGATCAGGCCACCTACGCGTTGATTGCCTTTTTAAATAAGCTTGAGCAGAGAATGGGCAATGAAGCCTTCGCGAGCCTGCGTCAGGAAGCCCAGACTGTTGGCAAACAGGAGCAGGTTTTGCGCGCCCTCACGCAGTAATCCTCCAATCACCCTGTTAAGGTACAAAGCTGTCTGGGGAAATGCCGATCAAAATAGAGCCAACTGTATGCTATAATATTTTAACCAGGAGAGAGACCAGTAGCCCGCCTGCGGCACGGCGGCGAAAATAAAAGGAAAGTGTAATTACTATTCTATGTCCACTTCCACCAGATCTGATTCCCCAAAGCTCAAAGATGATCCTGGAATGCCAGTTTCTCCATGCACAAACCGAGGTGGATGGCTAACTTTGCAGGTGTTTGTGGCGGGGGCTTGCTCGCTGGCGGTTGAAGTTTCGGCCTCCCGTTTGCTCGCGCCCTATTTTGGCGATACACTTTTTGTCTGGGCCAACTTAATCGGGCTGATTCTGCTCTACCTGACCATCGGGTATTACTTGGGCGGACGTATCGCGGACCGCTATCCGCGAGCCGGCGTATTCTATACCCTGACGATTATTGCGGCTCTCTTCATTGCCATCATTCCTTTTGTCTCGCATCCTGTGCTGTCGTGGGCGCAAGGCATTTTTGCCGGTAACTCACTGGGCGTTTTTTATGGTTCGCTGGTCTCAGTGCTCCTGCTTTTCGTCGTGCCCACAGTTCTGCTAGGATGTGTTTCACCTTTTGCCATTCGCCTGCGCATCGAACAGGTTGGCAACTCTGGCAGCATCTCCGGCAGGCTCTACGCGATCTCGACGGTTGGCAGCCTGCTTGGCACCTTTCTGCCTGTTCTGCTGCTACTTCCAAACATCGGGACTGCTAAAACCTTCCTGACCTTCGCTCTGGTTCTCCTGCTTACCTCCCTTCTCGGCCTGCTTATCTCAAGATCAGAGAAGCCAGCTTCTGGTGTGCAGCCGGCTCCTGCGGTCCTGCAACGCGTCTCTCTGCGTTCACAGCTTGCGGCCTATACGCTGCAAGATTGGGTGCTGATCCTGCTGGTCTTTGTCGAGGGAGCCTGTTCGCTGGCGGTCGAGATCTCAGCCTCGCGCCTGCTCGCGCCTTACTTTGGCACCTCGCTCTTTATCTGGGCCAATGTGATCGGGTTGATTCTGATCTATCTGACTGTCGGCTATTTTCTGGGCGGGCGCATCGCGGACCGCTATCCCCGACCAGCGGTCCTCTATACGTTGACCATTATCGCGGCCTTTCTCATTGCACTCATTCCAATGATTGCGCGACCTATCATGGCCCTCTCGCAAAGCTCGTTTACTACCTACTCGGTCGGCACTTTCTACGGCTCGCTGCTAGGAACACTGCTGCTCTTCGCCATTCCAGTGATTCTGCTGAGCTGCGTCTCGCCCTTTGCCATTCGTTTGCAGGTCGAGCAGATCGCCAGTTCAGGCGGCATCGCAGGCAAGCTCTACGCCATCTCTACTGCGGGCAGCCTCGTGGGCACCTTTCTGGCCGCGCTGCTGCTGATTCCTACAATCGGCACCTACCATACCTTTTTTACTCTGGCTCTGGCCCTCCTGCTCATCTCTATTCTTGGCTTGCTCGTTTCCGGCAACGCGGGCCTCAACGGCGGAAGAAAACTGGCGCTGTGTACGCGGTTGCTTTCAATCCTGCTGCTGGTTCCCATGACCTGGTCTATCCTCTCCATTCGCGGGCCGATCAAGCCGGCGGATGGCAGCAACGGCGGAGGCACGCTGCTGGCTGAGAAAGAGTCGGCCTATAACTATATCCAGGTCGTGCAGGATGGCAACGAAACCCAGCTTATCCTCAACGAAGGCGTAGGAATCCATTCCATCTACGATCCGAACAATATTTTGACTGGAGGCCCGTGGGACTACTTCACCGTCGCACCTTTCTTCAACACCCCCCCTTTTACGCCGCAGCAAATTCGCAGTGTTTGCGTAATCGGCCTGGGCGCAGGAACCATTCCGCGCGAACTCACTGCCATGTACGGTCCAATCCCTATCGATGGGGTTGAGCTGGATGGCGAAATCGTCAGCCTGGGACGGCAGTATTTTCATATGGACGAGCCAAACTTACATGTAATTGTGCAGGATGGACGCTATTACCTGCAAACTACGCAGAAGAAGTATGACGAGATCGCCATCGACGCATATCAACAGCCGTATGTGCCGTTCCAGCTTACCACCGAGCAATTCTTTCAGCTTGTGCGCGCACATCTGACACCAACAGGCGTGGCCGTCATCAACGCCGGGCGCACGAACAGCGACTTCCGCCTGGTCGAAGCCCTGGCCCAGACCATGCATGCCGTTTTCCCTAACGTCTATATCATCGACACCGCCCGTTTTGAGAATAGCGTTATTATTGGTACGAATGCCAGGACTTCGCTGGACAACTTCCAGGTGAACACCAGAGCCGTTAGAAACCCACTGGTCCAGGAAGTTGCGGCTGAGAGCATTCAATTCGGCAACATGCGCGAGGAGAAAATCAGCAAGGTGTATTTTACAGACGACCAGGCTCCCGTAGAGCAACTGATCGATTCGATTATCTTTGACGAGATACGTAATCCGGGAAGTTAAAACATGTGTCGAAAGGGAAGGCCAGGATGTCGTAGAGAGGATTTCTGCATGAAGCAAGGTATCGCGCCCGGCCAGCACCTGTTCAATCACCTGGCGCTAACCTTCCCACAAAGAACTATAGTCAAAATACTGTTTGAGTGTTGATTCGAGCGACTCCAAGCGCAAACCCTCTTCCTCTACTCCTGTATCTATCAACCTGGATTAAATCATATCATGTCTGACAAGCCAGTTTCCCGCTTCACAGAAATTCGGTGTGGTTTTCTTTCCGATTTTTGCCCTGCTTTGCGTATAGAGATAAGTAGAGCGAACAGCAGGTTCGCCGCAGAAGATTTGGATAGTTGGTAAGAGAGGAAGATATCCCTATGCAACCAATCTCAGCACATCACCCAGAGCCGGAAGATCATAGCGCAATCCTTCCGACGCGTCTGGAATGGCTCTGCGGACCAGAGCAAATCGAGCAAACCCTGCTCCTTCTGTACTATCTGAATAGTTGGAGGAGGGCCAACCAGCAGTTGCTCTACGCAGACCGCCAGGGGTTGTACGAGATACAGGCGCTCGTTCTGGAGCAAGCTACCAGAGTAGGAGCAGTGCAGGCAGCCATCTACGTGGATGGTACAGCGCGTTTTCCAGGCGAATTACTTTTAGAAAGTGCGGCCGAAAACGCGGCCAGAGGCGTACTTATTCACATCAAAGGATTGCGCGATCCCGATATCTGGCCGCCCTTCTGGCCAGATGGAGATCGCGTCTATCAACAGTATATTCGCCCTCTGTATAAGCGTATCACTGGCAAAGACTTCAAGCTCGTGACAGAGGCGGTAGACGTCGTGGAGATAGAGCAACTTCGTGAATATATGCAAGGACAACTGCATAAGCTGATCGAGCGAGCAAAGGCAACGCGCCAGCCTGTTCCTTTACAGCGCCTGGCCGATCTCTGTATCACGCCCATCGATCTGCTTCATATACGAGACAACCGTATCTATTTCCTCGACGGCTACGAAACGTGGGGTGATCTCGACATCAGCGATCAGCGCAAGCTTGATCCAGAGGGCTATAGCGAAATAGCTTTCCAGTATCGCAGCCCAACGGCAGAATTCGTTTTTCACCTGCCATTCCGCTGGGCTGAGACCTTTGTGCCGGTCGAGTGTATCCGCGAGCTCCAGCTGACACCCGGCAGCAGACGGGAGCGGGGCGTTTTTCAGGGCAAGCCCATTGACGATGAGGAGAGCTTACGCCATCCGGTCAGAGAGATTCTGCAAGATCTGGGAGTCGATATTGCTCGCATTTGCCCGCATAACCTGCAAGACAAAGAGGCTTACCTGGCCAGCCCTGCCATTCGCGACATTCTCTGGCCCACTCGCGGATACGATCACGAGGATTGGAATGAAGATCCCTGGGATGGAGTGAGTTTGCCGCCGAATACGCTGTACAGGCCATTGGCCTGATCGTTTTCCGGACG
>DATGKW010000227.1:0-80916 GCA_035294465.1 Ktedonobacteraceae bacterium
CTCGATCTTGGCGCGTCCACCTTTGAGGTAGAGCTTGAGTGGGACCAGGGTCAATCCTTTGGCGGCTACCCTGGTTTCTAACTGCTGAATTTCGCGCCGGTGCAGTAGCAATTTGCGTTTGCGCGTTGGCTCGTGATTGAAGCGGTTGCCGAAGTCGTACACGGCGATATGCGCATTCTCCAGCCAGATCTCGCCCTGACGGATGATCGCATACGAACCGCGCAGGTTCACTTTGCCGTCACGGATCGACTTAATCTCCGTGCCAACCAGCGAGATCCCGGCCTCCACGGTGCGTTCAACAATATAATCATGATAAGCCTGACGGTTCACCGTGATGACCTTGATCGCCTTCTCGCTCTGTGCCGGTTTGGCCGCTTGCTTTTGCTTTTGTTTGGCCATCGAAAACACTCCTCTTTGCGGACGTTCATCTGCCGCAGAGATCACTCTCTGGCAGGGACTCTGCACCTGCATGCAGGATCATTGCTCTTGACAGAGACAGGCTTTCAGCCCTACTACTTATGTGGGGGAAATGCGAGTTGTCCTGAGCGCACTCTTATCATACTATATCGTTGTGAAAGAGTCGAGTACGTTGAGGAGCGCGACCGGAGGGTTTTGAAAGCCGTTTTGCTATCCTCGCCAGCCCTGTGAAGATGATGAGAAGAGAAGGGATTGTTATGTTCTACCGTCTCGGCAAGATTGCTGCCCGCTATCGCTGGTTGATTGTAGGGGTATGGATGGTTGCCGTCGTGGTCGCGCTGCCGTTTGCGCCGCGAGCCAGCGGTGTGCTCCAATCGGGAGGCTTTATCAGTCCTGATGCCGAGTCGGAGCGGGCTATTAGTCTCTTGACGCAGAAGCTGGGCCTTCAGTCAAACATTGTGCAGGTGATTTTTACCAGCCGAACCTATACTGCCGATGATCCACAGTTCGTGCAGGAGTCGCAGCAGGCCCTGGCCGGTCTGCGTTCCTGGTCGGAAGTAGCGAGCATTACCAGCTTTACCGATAATCCGCGTCAGATCTCGCTGGATCGGCATGCAGCTTACGTGGATATCGCGCTCAAGGCGGATTCCGACTCATCGCCTCAGCTTCTGCCTGAATTAGAAAAGCGTTTGAGCAAAGTGCCGGATCTCCAGGAGAGCGTAGGAGGAAGTCCGGTCTTTTATGCGGATATCCAGACGGTGAGCGAGAACGACCTGCGCAGGGCCGAGGTACTGGCCTTCCCGTTCGCTATTATCGCGCTGCTCCTGGTTTTTCGCTCGCTGGTGGCTGCCGTTCTGCCGGCGCTGGTGGGCGGAGTGGCTGTGGTTGTCACTCTGGCGATCATTTTTGGCCTGGGCCAGCTCACCCCGCTCTCAATCTTCGTTCTCAATATCACTACGCTCTTTGGTCTTGGCCTGGGAGTGGATTATTCGCTGTTCACTGTAAGCCGTTTTCGCGAGGAACTGGCGCGTGGACACAAGGTCGAAGAGGCGGTGGCGATTGCCGTCGCGACCGCCGGGCGGGCCGTGACCTTCTCCGGCCTGACTGTCTCGATTGGCCTGCTTGGCCTGATCCTGTTCCCGATCAATATGCTCCGTTCGGTCGGCCTGGGAGGCTTGCTGGTGGTTGCCATGGCTGTACTGGCAGCGCTGACCCTTTTGCCTGCTGTACTCAACATCCTGGGGATGCGCATTAACGCTTTTCCGGTGCGCCTGCCGCGTCTCTGGAAAAGCCGCCGGGCGGCCGCTGAACCTCATGGGTTCTGGTATCGCCTCTCGCATTTTGTCATGCGCTACCCGTTGCGTATCTTTCTGCCGGTGCTGTTGATCCTGATCGCGCTGGGTCTGCCATTCCTGGGTGTGCGTTTCTCCTCGCCTGATGCCTCGATTTTGCCCCAGAGCGTGCCTTCGCGGCAGGCGTATGATCTGCTCGCCACGCGCTTCGATGTGGAGGAGACAACTCCCATTGTGCTGGCTGTGCAGACGCGGGGCAATGTGATGACTGCTGCGAATATTCGCTATCTCTACGATTATGTCCGGCGGATTGAGGCCGATCCAGATGTGGCGCGTGTTGATAGCATCGTCAGCGCTGATCCGCGTATGACTCTTGCTCAATATGAGCTGCTCTACTCGAATCCTCAACTCAACACCGATCCCTATCTGACGGCTCTGGCAAAAAGCACAGTTGCTGGCAACACGCTGGTAATCCAGGTCATCAGCAAATATCCTGCCCTTGACCAGCGTTCGCAGGAACTGGCGCAGACCATTCGCAATACGCCGCCGGGGCATGGCATAACAGTGCTTGTCACCGGCGAATCGGCCGCCAATATCGATTATGTGACATCGTTGTATACTGCCTTTCCGCTGGCAATCCTGGTGGTTGCCCTGGTGACGTACGTGGTACTGTTCTTCTACTTCCGCTCTGTGGTGCTGCCTCTCAAAGCCATTGTGATGAACACGCTCTCCATTCTGGCCAGCTACGGGGCCCTGGTGGTCATTTTTCAGGATGGCTTCCTGCATCAGATCCTGGGTTTTACCCCGCTGGGCTTTGTCGAAGCCTCCAGCCCGATTCTACTCTTTTGCGCCCTCTTCGGCCTCTCGATGGACTACGAAGTGTTCCTGCTTTCGCGTGTGCAGGAAGCCTTCTGGCAGACCGGCGATAATCGCCAGGCTGTGGCGCTTGGCCTGGAGCGCAGCGGAGGGATTATTACCAGCGCGGCGGTCATTGTGATTGTTGTAAGCGCCTGTTTTGCCACGGCTGATATGATCCTGGTCAAGGCGCTGGGTCTGGGCATGGCCCTGGCGGTTGCGATCGATGCCACGCTGGTGCGCGGCCTGCTGGTGCCTTCGACCATGCGCCTGCTGGGTAACTGGAACTGGTGGCTGCCCTTTGTCGGTATTCAGCGCCGCCCGCCGATGCTGGCGGAGATCTATCAAGCAAGCGCTTTGCCCAGACCGGACGAAGCTGAACTGGCTACACCTGATACGCTGCTGGGAGAAAGGCCGTGAAAAGAGAAAGCAAGCGTTTTCTAGTTCTGCCGCTATTATACTTATTAGCGCTTTTCCTTGTTTCTTGTAATGTTCCTGGGGTGCCCGCGACTTCAGCGCAATTGCCTGCGGTGGGCCCGCTTCCTTCTCCGACGCTCCTGCCACCAGTGCGTTTTCCCCAGGACGAGGCGCCGCATCGCGATTTGACCGAATGGTGGTACTATACTGGCCATCTCGACGCCGTGACATCTGATGGCAAGGACCATCACTACGGTTTCGAGCTGGTCTTCTTCCAGCTTCTGCGCAGCGACTATCCGCCGCTCTACGTGGCGCACTTCGCGATCAGTGATATTACGCGCGGCGAGTTTCATTATGATCAGCGTGCTTTGACCGAGCCTGCGGCGGTCATTCCCAATGGGGCCTCAAGCGCTGGCTTTGATATTAGTATCGGTGACTGGTTGGCCCGCGGCCTCAATGGCCACGACCATCTCCAGGCCGCGATGAACAACTATGCAATCGATCTTAATCTCAATGCGCTCAAGCCTCCGGTTGTGTATAATGGCAATGGACTGATTCCCTATGGTCTCGAAGGCTTCTCCTACTACTATTCGCGCACCGATATAGCCGTGACAGGCACGTTGCTCGATCATCAGCAGCGTTTGCAAGTGAGTGGTCTGGCCTGGATGGATCATCAGTGGGGGAATTTCCTTCTGCTCGGCGAAGGAGGTTGGGATTGGTTCAGCATTCAGCTCGACAACCGGAGCGAGATCATGCTGTACCTGATCCGTGATGCGCGCGGAAATGTTCTCTCTACATATGCAGAGTATATTGGTCCCTCGGCTCAGGGTCTGCACCTGTCGGCTCGCGCTTTGCATGTGACTGTGCTTGGTCACTGGTTCAGCCCCGTGACCGGCATTACCTATCCTTCCGGCTGGCGAATCGCAATTAACGATCCTCATCTTCAACTTGCCCTGACGCTTCAACCTGAGCTCAAGGACCAGGAGCTGGTCACGACACAGTCCACCGGTACCATCTATTGGGAGGGGGCTGTCACCATCCAGGGGCAGGACGAGGACCGCGCCGTTCGAGGTGAAGGATATGTGGAGTTGACGGGCTACCATAGGGAAGCATGAAATATCAGATGGTGAAGATGGACGAAAACGAAATTACACAAGAGAATACGATAGAAGCTCGGAGAAAGCGTAATACTTCCTACCTTTGGGCAAAAAATACACAAGGTTGACGACCGCCTGAGTTTGTGGGTATACTTTTCAGGTGTCTTGGGACGATTGCCATTACGTTTTCGTAAAATATGATTCCTTCGAAGGAATTACATTGTATTTCATACTGTGTTACAATGCAGATCTCTATTTCATTGGAGATCTGTGGTTGATCTGTAGGTGCCGGTCAGGACGGGGTACGCGTGGGTGAGGTGGCCTGTTTTGTGTCACCGCTTAAATGGGGAGTCGTTATGGATTCACAAAATGGGAAGGCGCAGGCGCCCATAGGGGAAGAGTCAAATATCCTTGAACGCGTGGCGCGTCTTATTTCTAGCGTGCGTGGCGTAAAGCCTGATTATGCCCATCTAGCTGCCGAATTAGAACCCGCGTTGCCTTTCGATCTTTTCGGCATTGTCCTGTTGCGCTATGATCGTCAGGCGGTGCGCGTGATGATTTGCCAGAAAGAACAGGGCAGTTGGGTCTCGCATTATCGCCAGCACCCGCTGGCCGACTCGATGCTGGAGCGTATCTCGCGCTTGCTCTTGCCCGCGGATGGGACTGCTCGTTCCGAAGAAGAAGTCCCAGATCTGACGAAAGCAACCCATAACATATCTACCGAAGCTCTGCTGGTAGAGAACTTCCCTGATGGTGCCTCCGGCTTGCCTGCCCAATGTGGTGATGCGCTCTGCGGGCATCCGCAGTTGCGGGCAGTACTCATTGCCCCACTGGTCGCGGGAGGCAATCTGCTGGGCACGCTAGAGCTTGGCAGCGCCGATCTGAATGCCTATGCTGATCCAGCCTTGCAACGCTTGATTCACGCAATTGCCAGGGTGCTGGCCACCGCGATTGAGGGTGCGCAAGTGGGTGGAAGCGTCGAAATTCAGAATCGCCAGCGAGCCGAGTTGAAAGACGTTTCTACAGCGCTCACCACAGCCGTCAATCTGCCAATGATCCTGGAGCGTATCGTTGCCGGTATTACAAACTCATTGCATGTAGCCTCGGCAATTGTTCGGTTTGATGGGAACCAGCGCCGTTTTCAGTTGGAGGCGCAGAGCAAGGTTGATCCTGTCCTGTTGCAAAAGGTTCTGGGCCGAGAGGACATATTGAGTGACCAGACAATCATTGGTTCGACCTTACTGCATCGGCAATCCAGAGTTTCGCAGGATATTGCCCAGGATGAGCACTTTCCTCAAAGTCGTGCTTTCGCTTCTGAACTGGGTGTGCGCTCGATCTTTTGCTATCCGTTGATCACCGGCCAGTATATCTATGGGGCGCTTCTCCTGCTCTCCCCGGAGACAGGTGGTTTTACTCCACTCAAAACCGATATTTTCTCCCTCTTTGCCAGCCAGGCGACGGTTGCCATTCATAACGGCCTGCTTTTACAATCAGCTCAGGAGCGCCGGCGCTTCCAGGAGGTAATTGAACAGTTCGAGCAGGCCCAACAGCATAATATTTTTACCGAGCAGGACGGATCAAATGAGTCCGAGCTTCTCGACCGCCTGTGCGAAGAGACAATGAGTACCTTCGGAGTCAGCTTGAGTAGCGTGCTCCGCTTCATCAGCGACCATTTGCTCACGCGCAGCGAGCGTCATCTGCAGGATATATTGCGTTCTTCATATGGTCAGAATTCGTCTGAAGAAGATCAGAGTGAGAGGGCAACTTTTGTGGATCAGAGGCGGGGAGCTTCATATAGCGATCAGGCGGTGTTTCTGGCTCACGCATCAGACATTGGGCTGCTTGAGACCGCTCCAGGTCGCGAGGGTACAGATTTTTTGATGCAGGCTGCTGACGAAGCTCTTGCCCACACAGATTTTCTCAGCGATATCAGCGCCGCTCTTATGCGTGTTTTGCACGTTGATGAAGCGCATCCGCAGGCATACGAACAGTTGAAGCGCGAACTTGCCGAGCCATGGTTTATCGTTGATCTCAAGGGAAACTGCGTGTATCTTAACCGTGCGGCAGAAGTATTTTGTGAGATGCGCCCGGAACTCAGTGGCAATCATGCCTGGAGCCACTGGCCAGAAGAGGGCCAGGCGCTGTTTAGCTCTTTTCGTCCATTGCCATCTCGTCGGGAAGCTACTCTTACACTGGAGCAGGCGCTAGCCCCTTTGTTGCCGCGTATGCGCCACGTAAAAGACGTGCTTTCTTACTTACGAGGGTTTACGATGTCCCAGACTGACACACAAGGCGCTTCAGCGCTTGAGAGTATCCCGCAGCCCGCCTTTCTGCGTTGCACGATTGCAGCCGAGCCTCTGCCTGGTCAGACGGCACCTCGTCTCAATGGCAAGAAATGTGATGACGCCCTGTCCGCCAGGGACGATTCACAAGAACCGAGAGCAGTGATCGCTCCTCCGGCTCCATTTGCCTCGCTAACAATGTTGCTGGATAGTTCGCCCTCAGATCGCCATTACCAGCTGGTGCGCCACACGCTCTATAATGAGCAGGGACAGTGCTTCGCCAATGCGCTGCATGTCCATGATGTTACTGAGCAAGTGCGTGATGAGAAGAACCGGTCGGTTCTGCTTGCTTCGGTTTCCCATGACCTGCGTACTCCACTCACAACTATCAAAGCCGCCGTCTCCGGGCTGTTACAGCCCAATGTGGTCTGGGATGAACAGATTCGGCGCGAGATTCTGGAAGAAATTGACGCCGAGTCTGATCACCTCAGTACGTTGGTGAATGCGCTGGTTGAGATGTCGCGAATTGAGATGGGCGCACTGGTTCTTGACAAAGAATGGTGCGATATCGTCGAACTTGTTCACAGCACGTTAGCACGCGCTCAACGTCTGCTAGCAGATTTTACCGTTGTGACTCAGATACAATCTCCACTGCCCCTCCTCTATGCTGATTATACACATGTGGGGCAGGTTCTTTATAACTTGCTGGAAAATGCTACTCGCCATAGCCCCAGGCATACACAGATCTCTGTCATTGTCGATATCCTGGGACCAAAGGCCCTGCCTCCTGGCTTGCCGGAAACCACCTCGCGGGTGGTGCGTGTGCAGGTTGTTGATCAGGGACCCGGCGTTCCAGAGGATGAACGCGAGCGCATCTTCCGCTCATTCTATAGTCTGGATGCTCAAGGCAATGGTCTGGGTCTGGCGATTTGCCGGGGCATTGTTGAAGCCCATCAGGGGCGTATCTGGGTTGAGTCCGGCGAAGGCGGAGGCGCTTCCTTCGTCTTTGTCTTGCCGCTCTCTGCTTGAGTTTCGGAGAAAATGCCGGCGGTCACTCTCTCTCAGAGAAAGTGTCTGTCTGATCGTATTATGTGAGAATGGCTATGAAGCCCAAGGGAAAACGTATCCTGGTTGTTGATGATGAGCCCTCGATTCAGCGAATTTTACGCCGCAATCTTAATATGAGTGGCTATGATGTTCTGGTAGCAGAAAATGGCAAACAGGCCATCGAGATCGTGCGCTTGCACCAACCCGACCTTATTTTGCTGGATCTCTGGCTGCCGGGTGAAATCGATGGGTTGGGCGTATGCGTGCGTGTGCGCCAATGGACCCAGATTCCGATCATTATTCTTTCTGCCAGGACAGAGGAGCGGCAGAAAGTTCAGGCGCTCGATCTCGGAGCGGATGATTATCTGACCAAGCCTTTTAGTAATGAGGAACTTCAGGCTCGTGTGCGCGCCTGCCTTAGACGCGCGGCGGGAGTAATAGATATCGAAAGCCTGACTCAGAAGCCAGATGTGCTGGTGAGTGAAGATAAGTACCTTGCAATGAATGTCGTCAGGCGCCAGGTGCGGGCCGGCGGGCAAGATGTCAAGCTTACCCCCACCGAATTTGAGCTGCTTCTGCATCTGATGCTGCATGCTGGCAAGGTCCTGACTCACCGCAATCTCTTGCGCTCGGTTTGGGGGCCGGAATATGGGGACGAGGCCGATTACCTGCGGGTCTATGTTCGCCAACTGCGGCGAAAAGTGGAGGTGCAGCCCTCGCAGCCGCGCTATATTGTGACCGAACCCGGTGTAGGATACGTATTTCGCTCGCAGGTCTATGTCGAGGAAGATGGACAGCTAACTCCTTTGACCCTGCCAACGGATCTGGAGGGACCAACTGGCGAGGAGAAGACGGGGGATACGAAGGGATCAACTGATAACGAGAAGGCAGCTCGATAAGAAAAAAGAGCAGTCCTGCTTGCCTCTTTTGCCGAAATAAAAGAGAACCGGCTAATTTTAATGGAATTTTAATGGCATTTCTCTGATTTTTATGGTTGTCTTATTACTATGGGATTTCTTGAGCAATAGTGGGGTGGGGAATTTTATCAGGCTGGCGCCTGTCGGTGTAGTAAGGAAGATGTATCAGCACTGGAACGGACAAAAATCCTCGCTCTGGCCAGAAGCGCCGGGTAAGAGCGGACGAGGCCCAGGAAAAAGGAAGCATTTGCGAGTGCTTATCCCGGGAAAAGATGGAGTGCATGACCAGTTTCATAGCATCGTGGCCACCAATATTCGCCACTGGGGCTATGAAGCCGTTCTCCTGCCCGTTCCGGTCGCGCTCGATCCTCGTCAGGTCTGGCAAGAAATCGAGGGAGATATTTTGCTCTATGATATGGATGTATTCTTGCCATCCATGATAGGATTGAGAGACATAGACTCAGGGGTCGCTGATTCCGCCAGTGCGACTCAGGTTTCTGGCGAGGTTATTTGGCCACGTGTACGCTTGATCATGGCTTTAAGCAGCCGTTCTGTCTCGCGTCTCTCGCTTGAACGCATAGGAGCAATCACACTACTGCATAAGCCGTTTGATGTAGGGCATCTGGAACGCTACCTGCGCGTTTTCCAGCAGCTCCTGTACACAAAACCGGCGTCGAACGAGGCTCTGATGATATCTAAGCAAGCGTGTCGGGCGGTGGAAGAGAAAGAGACCTGTAAGGCGTCTTCGGCGATACCTGTTCGCATCCTGGTGGCGGATGATCGCCAGGAAGTGACCGGACTCATACGTCAATGCTTGCTAGAGCAGCAAAATCGACGCTATCACTTTGAGGTGAGAGAGGCGTATGATGGCCTGAACTTGCTTGAGCAGTGCCTGACCTGGCGGCCTCACTGCGTGGTAACTGATCTGTTGATGCCCTGGCTCAACGGGTACCAGGTAATGCACTGCCTGGCGGATAGTGAAGTTCGTCCTTTGCCGGCTTTTGTCGTGATCAGTGCCTTGACACAGCACGAGGCTCCGATGGATCGCTCGTATCTTCAGGATCAAGTGGTCCTGTACGTGAATAAGCCATTCGACATAGAGAACTTGCTCGCAACGGTTGAACAAGCGCTGGCAGAGTGATCGAGTACATTTCTGGGGTGAATGATGATGTTGAAAAGAGAAAAAAGCTTTTCGGCATCGGTGACAAAAGCGACTAGAGCTCCTCAGCGCGTGCTAAGCGACAAAGGATGCTTTCTATACCAGAGAAGAAGGAAGGAAGAATGGAGCCGCAAGACCGTATAATGGATGGCGACCTGCAAACGCTAGGTCTCCAATCAATCCTGAAGATGCTCGCACTGAGTGGCAAAACCGGTACGCTCCTGGTCCATTCTGGGCCAGAAACGCTCGTTATCAGTCTGCGCAAAGGTCAACTTGTTGCGCTACATGAAGAGGGGGTGCCTCAGCCAGATCTACTCGGCATGTTGTGCCTGATTAACAGATTGGATCCACCTCGCGCTCAAGCGTTGCGCGAGGCTTCACAGGGCAATCTCCAGATCGCTCTGGCACTCATGGTTGAGCAGGGCTGGATGACGGCCAGCGAGATGCAACAGCGCCTGGAATTCGCTGTCACACAATCGATCAGCCACGCGCTGCGCTGGGTAGACGGGCGTTTTGCTTTCCACAGGCAGATGGTTACAATGGAAAGTAAGATGCAGCCTCTCGATGTTGACAGCGTGCTGTTGGAGGCGCTGCGCCAGGCGGATGAGTGGGAAGAGCTGGGCGAAACGTCGCTGACTCGTACAACGGTCTCGCGCTGGTTGCCGGAAGTGAGCAAGGACGTACGCAGCCTGGGCCTGAATCAAGAGCATATCGATGTGCTTTGCCTCTCAAACGGTGAAATTCCCTTGCAGGGGATGGCTCTCGCCCTGATGTTGCCAGAGGCGCGTGTTGCACGCATGATGCTTCGGTTGCTCGAACTGCGCCTGGTTGAAGTAGTCGATACCTCGCTCGAGGCTGAGCTGCAACAGGACCTCTCGAATATTATTATCATGTGCCAGCATACCCTGGCTCAGCAGCGCCAGAATAATAGTCCCATTCAACACCTGCTTGGGTTGATCAATACGCTGGGGCAATGCATTAATGGTTTGCTTATTCACCATGGAACCTTCGCGAAAAGTCTGCGAGGTCGTGGACAGTTGCCGGTTATTGAAATCGTCCGGTACCTGGAGCGCCGTTTTTCCCAGCCACTCCAAACGCTGGCGAAGCAACAGTATCCTATTCTAGAAACGGCCACATTCAGTAATGGCCAGCTTGACTATAGTGAGATCATTGGCCTGGATAGCCTGGTGAAAGGGGAGCAGCTTGAAGAGTTTTATTGGGAGGCCGTTCTTGGCCTGGCAGCTTTCCTGCGTACAGTCTTCACTGCTCTTTTACAGGATGAAGTGGGAAACTCTCACACGGGTCGCCAGCTTAATATCGTCTGGAAGGCTTTCATGACCGAAGTGGAGCAAGAGATACAGCAGTATCAATTGTACCGCGCGCACCAGAATGTGCAGCAAAATCGTACCCGGCGCACCGATGCTTTGGAGACAGGGCAAAACTGGAATATGCGGAATGAGGGCAACCTTCAATGGTCGCCTGAGACACAAAGGAGGTTAATGTAATGGTCGAACCAACAGTGCTGGTAGTGGATGATAGTCCTACCGTCCGTAAAATTGTCCAGATGACTCTGCAGCGAGAGCATATCAGAGTCATTACCGCCAGCGATGGTTTGAGCGCTCTTGCCTGTGTCGCAGATGAGATTCCAGCTTTGATTCTCCTGGATATACAACTTCCTCGCATGGATGGGTACCATATTTGCCAGATCATACGAAAAAACTTGCAGTTTCGACAGATACCGATTATTATGCTCAGTGGGAAGGATGGCCTCTTCGACAAGATGCGCGGGAGGCTGGCAGGTTCAACAGAGTATCTGACGAAGCCGTTTGACTCTGTGGAATTGATCCAGACGGTGAAAAAGCATCTGGTAGATTGGCAATCTCGCATGCCCGTTCGTAACGGGGAAATGCGACCTCGTTTGCGGCGGCGTGGCTGAGTACAGTGCTGCTCTTTCTGCTCAACTGTACCGGAGATTCGTCAAGGCACTGTATGGTTGGGTCAGCAGTGTCTAAAGGTGGAGACTATAGCCTTTCTTTCCCATTAACCGGGCGTGGAGGGTTGCGCCCCTACAAAGGAAAGGTATACTGGTATGCCAGGGCAAAAGGTGCTTGTTGTCGACGACAGTTGGACGGAATTGGCAATGATTGCAAATCCGCTGCGTAATAGCGGATTTGATGTAGTGACCGCCGTTGATGGCGATGAAGCTCTTGAAAAGGTCTTTCTGGAGCGTCCGCAATGCATTGTCCTTGATGTTGTCTTGCCGAAACAAAATGGTTTTCAATTGTGTCGTAAGCTGAAAAGTCTTGAGGTAAGTAGGAACATCCCGATTATTTTATTGACAAGCAAGAATACTCCTCTGGATCGTTCGTGGGGACTACGCCAGGGAGCCGATATGTTTATGACCAAACCCTTTAACGATGATGAATTGGTAGATAACGTTCGTCGTCTTGTGTAGTAGGTAGCCTTTAGGAACCAGAATATGTCGCAGCGCAATATAGAACAACAATCTCAGTGGGAAATGGCTATTCCAGGTCGCCTGGAGAGCCAGATGAACACTATGCTCAACGCTGCTCGGGCTCTGGCGGGAGCGGCTCCTCCCGGTACGAAAGAAGTACCGGGTGAGCAGTATCTGATCTTTTCTCTCCTTGATCGCGAATTCGCAATCAAGGCCGAGTATATTCAAGGGGTAGAGCGTCTGGGCGACGTGACTCCCGTGCCAAACGTAGCTTCCTGGGTGGCGGGGGTGATTAATTTGCGCGGCTCTATTAGCTCGGTGGTGGATCTGCGCGCTTTCCTGGATATGGAGCGGCTTCCATTTAACCCGCGGACTCGCTTGCTATCGGTAAAATATAACGACATGGTGATTTGCCTGGTTGTAGATAGCGTAAACGAGATGGTTCCTGTTTTGCCAAAGGCTATCGATAATACGACACGCGGTATCCCCCAATGGGTTGCCTCCTACGCTTCGGGTACGGTGGCCGTTGGAAAGCGCCGGGTTATTTTGCTGGATGCCGCTCGTTTGTTATTCTCTGACAAGATGCATCACTACTCGGCGTAGTTTCCTGGTATCCTGGCATGTGGCTTTGTGAGGCCCTATGAAGCACATAACTCCTTCACAGCGCCATCTGCATCTGGTAGGGGCTGTTGGAGCGGCGAACTATAGGTATGAGGCCGCTCGTCTTTATCTTAGGAATTTATGATACGCTGCTTCACTTGAGAGGAGGCCTGGCGGATGAATGACCGCAACAGAGGTGGAATGACAATCAGTGCCCTTTTAATGGGGGGGCTCATCGCTTCGGTTGTTGTTCCTGTTATTTGTCTTGTCGTCCTTGGCTTTATGGGTCCCAAGACGACTACTCCCTTCCTGCCCGTGCTCTTTTTGAGCATTGTTGTGATGGTGGCAGGCTTTACCGCGAATATTCTTATTCGCCGGAGAATTCAGGACCGCCTGCTGGGACTGGTGGATGTTTGCCGGAATTTTGTTGGCGGTGATCGTTCGATTCGCGCGGTGGTGAACGGCGATGATGAGTTCGCGATGCTAGCAACTTCCTTGAATAACTTGCTAGATAGCCAGAATTTCGCGTCCTCCGCTGGCTCTCCTATCTCATCGGTTGGCGGAAGCGATGCTGCAGCCTTGCAGGCTCAGATTGAGAAGCTCTTGCAAGAGGTTAGTGCGGTGGGTGACGGCGATCTGCGCGTTCAGGCCGAGGTCACTCCTGATACCCTGGGCGTGCTGGCCGACTCCTTTAACTATATGATCGAAGAGCTGGCTAAGGTTGTGGGTCGCGTGCAAAATACTGCTGTCCAGGTTACGAACGCTTCCCGTCGTGTGCTTGATCGCTCTGCTGAGCTGGCTCAAGCTTCTGAAACGCAGGTGGCGCGCATTTCTCAAACAACCAAGGCAGTAGAAGCGCTGGCAAGCTTTGTGCAGGATGTGGCTCATAACGCCCGGCTCAGCGCCGAAGCTGCTCAAGATGCTCTGCGAAATGCTAAGACCGGTCAGGACTCGGTGCGCCAGTCAATCGAAGGTATGATGCTGATTCGCGAAAATGTACAGGAAACCGCCAAAAAGATTAAGCGTCTGGGTGAGCGCTCTAACGAGATTGGTGAAATCGTGCGCATCATTGAGGATATCGCCGACCAGACCAACCTGCTGGCTCTGAACGCAGCTATTCAGTCAGCGATGGCGGGTGAGCATGGACGCGGGTTCGCCGTCGTAGCTGATGAGATCCGTCTTCTGGCGGAACGCTCAACCGAATCGACCAAACGAATCGCTACCCTGGTCAAGAGTATCCAGGGTGATACCTATGAAGCTGTCGTCGCTATGGAGGATAGCACTCAGGAAGTAGTGAAGGGGTCGCAGCTGGCCGATGAGGCGGGCCAGGCTCTGAACTCAATTTATAGCGCTGTGGAACGCCAGGCACGTACCATTGAGATGATTGCCCAGGCGGCTAATGAGCAGGCCAGTGTTGCTGAAGATGTAGCCAATGCTATGACGGAAATCTCAGAAATTACCAATCGCACAAACGCTGGTACTCAGGAAGCAGCAATGAGTGTCAGTTACCTTTCAGAATTGTCAGACCAGCTTCGTGCTTCGGTGTCTACTTTCCGCTTGCCCGAACGTAGCGGCGAATCGGCTGATGTCTTCCCCACTATGGGAGGTATGCCGGCGTTGCCCACCGCTTCTGAATCAGATGAGCAGTTCTTCCAGCAGGATATGAATTTGAATAGCGATTGGAATCAGAACTTCTCGGCTGATTTGCTCTCGCTGCCGCAGCCGCAGGAGAACGATGTGGCTGCAGGTGGATTCCAGTTTGCCTTTAATCAGCAGGAATTCTCTAGCCCAAGTGGTTTCTCCTCTGGTATGCCCCAGTTGCCTGGTGGGCCGCAGCAGAGCTTTGAAAGTTCGCCGTTTGGGAATTTTGCTCCCAACCCCGGCTTCCCAAGCCAGCCTGGTTATGGCGATATGGGCGCTTTTGATAGCCAGAAGGGCTTTGATGGCCAGCCTTTCCCCGCGATTCCACAATCTGGATATGGCCAGCCGAATGCGCCAGGTTTCCCGACTCCAGGCCAGATTCCTGCAATGCCACCAATGCCGCCGAAGAATTTTGCTCCTCTGCCGGGCAATCCGCCGCTTGGCCGACCGCGCTGGCAGAATCCTCAGCCGCAGGGGCCTGGGCCTTTTGGCCAGGAACAAATGCCTTTTCCAGGCTCCGGCAATGGGCACATGGGACAGTAGATTTTAACGGCTTTACCTCGAAGAAAGTGAAGCAGTGTTTTGCTTCGCCTTCCTGGGAAGACGAGACAAAAAGGAGTGAGTGCTCGTAGCATGTCGAATACATTTGATAAACTATCTGTCCTCGATTCGTTTATCGAAGAGGTGAATAGTTATTTGCCAGAAATAGAGGCAAATCTCGAGCGTCTGGCGCAGTCACCTGGCGACATGGAGGCCCTTGAGGAGACGTATCGCCGCACTCACACTATTGGTGGCTCGGCTTCGATGATGGATTTTCCTGGTCTGGCGCATGTTGCTCACGGAATGGAGGACATTCTGAGCGACGTGAAGGATGGTCTGGCAACTCTGGATCAACCAACAATAGAGCTGCTACAGCGTTCCCTTGCTCGCCTTTATCGTCTGGTGGATGGCATCCAGCATGGTATTGATGAAAATGCTGTTGCGGCTGAAGATGATGAGGATTATGCTCGGTATCGCGCTCAACAAGATGCGGCTGCTCAAAGTGTTCCTGGGGGCATGATTACGCCGGAATATGCTCAGCAGGCCAGTGGGCAGATCCCCGTCATTCAAAGTCCGGGGATCTCGGCTGCTCCATCTCTGGATGAGATGCTGGCCTCTTTCCGCACACCACAGAGAAACGCAGGAGAGGCTGCCTGGCCGGAGGAACCGGTAATCCGGGCTGAGTTTCCTCCCAGACCCGAAGTGCAGTTGCCAGTTCCGCCAATGCAGCCGGCCCAGCATGCTCAGTTTGAGACCCCACTCACGGGATCTCCGCCGGCCGTCTCTCAACCCAGCGCTCTAGAAATGCTGGCCGGTTCTAATTTGCAGAGTCAGGTGCCGGCGACGCCCCCTGATTCGTGGGTTTCGCCCACTGTCTCGCAGATGCCGCCAGCACCGCGTCCTCAGATTCCAGAACAAGCCGCTTACCCCCCGGCCAGTTCGATTGTGCCACCTGTTCCGGCACAACCAGCGCAGCCATCGCTTCTCTCCGCTCTGGCTGCCTGGCAGGAGCCTGCTGATTTTCCGATAGAGCTTCCACAGATGCCTGACTCGCCGTCTGTACCTTCGGGGCCGCTACCGTCGCAGAGTCCTGGAGGTACTTCCGTTGCTGGCCCTGCGAACCCATCCAATTCCGCCCTTTTCCCGCAAGTCTATCGTGATATGCAGGCAGAAACACATGCTCTTGAGGCTCAGGTAAGCTCTTTACAGCGGACACTCTCGCAACTGCGGTTGGCTGCCTCGGTGATTGAGGCCCAGCGTGTGGAGTTTAAGGGTTTCCTGGATGGCTCCCGCGATGCGCTTGATCGCATGGAGGATTGGGCCGGTAAGGCGATGGGCCTGAATCTGCGCAATAGCCCTGAGCAGGTGCGTCGTTATCTGCCGCTGTCGGTTATGTGGGTAGCCAATAGTAAACTGAAGAAGATTCTGGATATGCTTCTCCAGATGGCCAGCGGCGCGGAAGGAACGCAGGAGCAGATTCAAATGCTCCTCCAGCACCTGCAAGCGTCAATCGCGACGTGCGGAGAGATTTTGCAAAAGGCTGCGGACTCTCCTGAAGGCATGGTTTTTACCCACGAGGCTGGTTGGACTGCCTGGGATATGCAAGTCAGTTCCGACCCCCGCACCTTGCGCGAGCGAGTCACTTTTGAGCGTGAAGGCGATCTGGCTGCGCTGCGTGCTCAGATTGAAGCCCAACTGCGCGAGGAATTACGCCTGGAGTATGAGAACCGACCGGCTGCCCTGGCTGCACGGGCTGAGATGGAACGCCAGATACGTGAGGAGCTACGCGAGGAGTTCAATGCCACACAGCAACTCCAGGCCAGTGTCTCCGGCGTAAACTCGCCTGAGTCGCTCCAGGAGTTGGAAAGGCGCCTGCGCAACGAAATTGAGATCGAGGTACGCCGCGAGTTTCTCAGCCAGCTCACTGGCGGCGAAGGGAGTGTAGCTGCTGCTCAGATGCAAATGGAGATGCAGACGCCTCCGATCAATCTGGTAGCACCTTCTACGCTTCCTCCTTTCCAGCCTGCGCCAACGGTCCTGTCTCCTTCGGCGGTTCCTTCGTCGACTTTCTCGTCAACAGGAAGTTCAGCGATGTCTGGCGATTTTGGTGAGGAAGCGGCGGATATATTTCGCCTGGAAGCTGAAGAGCATTTACAAACGATCAGTATGCATGTTGCTGCTCTTGAACAGGCGCCGACGGATCTGGAACCTATTCAGGGCATTCGCCGCGCTACCCATACACTTAAAGGTGCGGCTGGCATGATGGGGTTTCGAGCAATTGCCGACCTCTGCCATATTTCGGAGGATATGCTCGACGGAATTATGGAGGGCAGTATCTCGATCTCGCCAACGGTCTTGAGCCTGATCCTGGACACCGCCGAGGCGCTCGATTCGCTGGTCAATAGCAAGGACGCCTCTGCTCAGAATGAAAGCGCTGTGCAAAGCCTGCGTACTCGCTATGCTGAACTCCTGGGCGAACAGTCCAGTCTGACCAGCCCGGTAATAGAGGAGATAGAGATAGAGGAGGAGCGGGAGGCCATGTCCGTTCCTCTGGCCAGTGAGGTGCATGAAGAAGAGGCCCATTTTGGCGGCCCGGCTATGCCCGGCGCCGCTCGTGCGGACCTGAGTGTGCGTGTCTCGCTCTCGAAACTGGATGAACTGGTGAATCTCTTCGGTGAGCTTCTGGTCAACCGCAGCATTCTTGAAGAGCGTATCCAGCGTCTGAATCGGCTGGTTGCGGATGCCGGCGTGAGTAGCGCTCGTCTGCGCGATGTAGGGCAAAAGCTGGAGAGCCGCTTTGAAGCGGCTACCCTGCCCAGCGGACACTCCGTCCAGGTCATGCCCGGCGACGGCGACCCGAATTTGTCTTCGCTCAAGGCCAATGGGAAGAACGGCCGGACAGAACCAGCTCACCTGAAGGAATTTGATGAACTGGAGCTTGACCGCTACACCGAGTTCCACCAGCTTGCGCGTGGTTTGAGCGAGGGCATTGCGGATATGACGACGCTTAGTTCCGAAATGGAAAGTATTATTCGTGATTGCGAAAGTTCCTTCGGGCGTGAGAGCCGCTTGAGCACTACTTTCCAGGATCGGCTGATGAAAGCCCGCCTGGTGCCTCTATCTACTATGATTCCGCGCTTGTATCGCACGGCGCGCGCTGTAGCTCTCAAGCAGCGCAAGGAGTTTGATCTGGTTCTGGAAGGACAGGAGACGGAAGTTGATCGCACCGTGATCGAAGAGATCGCCGGTCCGTTGCTGCATCTGATGCGCAACGCTGTGAACCACGCGATTGAAACTCCCGAAGTTCGCCAGCAGCGTGGCAAGCCCTCGGCAGGCCAGATTAAGCTCTCGGCCTCCTATGAGGGGAACCAGGTGGTGATTACGGTGCGTGATGACGGCACCGGCCTTGACCCTGAGCGTATTCGCAATGAAGCGATCAATCGGGGCCTGATTCGCCCCAATCAGGTGCTGAGTGATAATGAAATTATCGAGCTGATTTTCCGTCCGGGTTTCTCTACCGCGGAGGTATTGAGCGAGGAAAGCGGGCGCGGTGTGGGCCTGGACGTTGTGCGCGATAGCGTTGCGCGCTTGCGTGGCACAATAGAGGTCGAAACGACGCCTGGCCAGGGCACAGCCTTTACTATGAAGTTTCCCACCAGCCTGGCCATTCAGAATGCCATGATGGTGCAGGTCGCCGATCAGCAGTTTGCTATTCCTACCGTAATGGTTGAATCAATCGGTCGCCTGGATAACTTCAAGCATACGAATTATGGTGGCCGTCCTGCTATTCTTGTGCAGAATCAGCCCTATCCGTTAAGTTCACTGGCCCAGCTGCTTGGTTTGCCAATCGGTGAATTAAATGACCGGGCGCCTTTGCTGCTGGTTCGCACAGATCGCCACCGAGTTGCTCTGGTCGTTGACGATATCAAGGGCCGTATGGACGTGGTAATCAAGAACCTGGGGCCGCATTTGCGGAGCGTCCACGGCGTTGCCGGTGGTACCGTTCTTGGCAATGGGCGCGTGGTTCTGATCCTGGAATTGCTGGAATTGCTCTCTGTGCGATCTGGTTTAAGAAGCGGTCTGACCATGCCGTCCCAGCCAGATACCTCAACAACGTCCGAGTTTTCCCAGATCCGTTCCGTACAGTTGGAACGGCGCACGACTATCGCGCCAACTGCGCCGGCGCAAAGGCCGGTCGAAACCCCGTCGCGGGGCAAGCATATTCTTGTTGTTGACGACAGCCCCAGCGTTCGCCGCGTCGTAAGCAACATGCTCAAGCAGCACCAGTGGGAGGTTCAGACCGCTCGCGACGGCGTTGAAGCCCTGGAAATGATTACGCAGCAGACTCCGGCGGCGGTGCTCCTCGATATCGAGATGCCGCGCATGGATGGGTATGAACTGATGGCGACCATTCGCGCTCAGGAACAATACCGCACGCTTCCGCTGGTTGTGCTGACCTCGCGTGCAGCCGCTAAACACCAGCAGCATGCGATGCAGTTGGGGGCCAGTGCGTATGTAGTCAAGCCCTACCAGGATGAGGAACTGATCAATATTCTCAATGCCCTGGTTTATGGGGCAACCGTCTAACAGTGTCTAGCGAGGAGTAAGCGGTGGGCGTGGAACGCGCTGTCACGCGCTGGTATGTCCGGCGCCAGCAGATTCAGCAGGATATTGACACGCTGCAAGCCCGTCTTGAGCAATCTCAACAGGATGATCAAGCTCTTGTGGAGCGTGCCGATATCGAACGTCAGCTTGCCGAAGCACGCGCGCGTTTGCTTACCCTTGGCTCCTGTCCCAAACCAATGATGGGTTAAGGAGGAGCGCGCGGCTTCGCTATGCAAATAGTGTATTGTGTGTTAGGAGACATTACACGAAGCGTAATGTCTCCTAAACATGTGTACATCTGGCGAGCGCCGCAGGCGCGAGTGAACGAGTATGCTGGGTAGCAGATGTATTTTTGAATATGCAGAGCAAGTTTTTATCTCGCTATTGCTTGAGAGATGATCTGGCCCATTTCCTTTGTGCCTACAAGCGTTTTCCCTTCCTCGCGTAAATCACTTGTTCGATAGCCGGCCGCGATTGTCCGCTCTACCGCTGCTTCAATGGCCTCAGCTTCCGCCTCCAGGTTAAGTGAATAGCGTAACATCATGGCCGCCGTTAGAATAGCGGCAATCGGGTTGGCTTTGTTCTGGCCGGTGATATCGGGGGCAGTGCCGTGAATTGGCTCATACAGGCCAAACAGGCCATGCTCGGTGCGGCGAGTTCCCAGGCTGGCCGAGGGAAGCATGCCCAGTGAGCCGGCCAGCATCGAGGCTTCGTCGGTCAGAATATCACCAAACATGTTCTCAGTGACAATCACATCGAACTGCTGAGGCCAGCGAATAAGCTGCATCGCGCAGCTATCCACCAGCTGGTGTTCTAGAGTGATCGCGGGATATTCCCTCGCGACCTGCTCTGCTACGCGTCTCCACAGACGCGATGAACTTAGCACATTGGCCTTATCGACCGAAGTAACCTTTTTCTTGCGTTTGCTCGCCAGTTCGCAGGCCGTGCGCACAATGCGGGCAATCTCGGCTTCAGTATAAAAGAGCGTGTCCACAGCCTCCGCGCCGTGTTCTGTCTCGCGAATCTCGCTGGGCTTACCGAAGTAGAGGCCCCCGGTCAGTTCGCGTACCACCAGCAGGTCCGTACCCTCCAGCACCTCGTGCTTGATTGTCGAGGCGTCCAGGAGCGCTGTGAAAGGCCGCACCGGGCGCAGGTTGGCGTACAATTCCAGTTCTTTACGCAGACGGAAAAGCGCGCTCTCCGGCTGTTTCTTAGAATTTGGCCCCTCGAAACGCGGCAGACCTCCGACCGCGCCAAAGAGAATCGCGTCGCTTTTCTGGCAGAGTTCCATCGTCGTGTCCGAAATGGCCTCGCCCTCCGCCTCGATGGCTGCCACGCCAACCAGGGCATGTGTCAACTGAAACGTGTGCCCGAAGCGCTTGCCCACGCTCTGCAAAACCCCAACCGCCTGCTCAACAACTTCTGGCCCGATGCCATCTCCGGGCAGAACGACAATTGAATATGTTCCCACAAATACAACTCCCCGGGCGCTTGCTCGCCCGTTTCCTACGTAGATTTTTTCCTGAACTTTGGGGATGATCTCCTGCTCTCTGCCTTGCTGGAACGCTCCCCGCAAGATTCCTCTTCTATTGTACTATGTTCTCTCTGCCAGGAGGAAGACCGTGTGACTGTGTTTGGACTGTTCGTAGGCATGCAAGCATCCTTGCTTCTTCTTACAAGAACCCGGCGAAGCGAGCAGAGGGGCTAATCGCGCAGCGCACGGCTGGGTATGTGGTCAGTAAGGAGGCAACGTGCTATAATAGGTAGGGCCGAGAGATAGGATGAACGCGTCTCTTTGTTGACAACCCGCACATAGAAAAAACCGAGCAACAGGTGCTGCTAGACCTTTGCATGGGAGTTTTTAGACGTATGAGCAGCAATAATGTAACTAATGGGAGGGTGCCGGAGCCTGGAGTCCGGCGCAGGCCGGTGCCAATTGCTATGGCCAGAGGCCCCCAGGAGTATATTCCAGGAGATCAGGAGCTGCCGGTTCAGATTACTAGCCTGGCAGATATGATTCAGTGGGCGCAGAACTGGGCACGCTCAAGGTCGGTCTGGCCTCTGGGCTATGGTCTGGCCTGCTGTGCCATTGAAATGATGGCCAGCGCGCAGGCCCATTACGACCTCTCGCGTTTTGGCTCTGAAGTTTTCCGGTCCAGCCCGCGCCAGGCCGATTTGATGATTGTGGCCGGCACCGTTTCGGTTAAAATGGGTCCCCGTCTGCGCCTGCTCTGGGAGCAGATGCCCGAACCAAAATGGGTGATTAGCATGGGGCAGTGCGCGAATTCGGGCGGCGAGTTCTACGATAGTTACTATACCGTGCAGGGCGTAGATACGATTGTCCCTGTGGATGTCTACGTTCCCGGCTGTCCCCCTCGACCAGAAGCGCTGGTCGAGGGTATTCTGAAACTGCGCGAGAAGATTTACAAGCAGGGCTTGAAAGTTCGGGGTGAGAAGGAAATCGAGGTGTAGTTATGCGTGGTATTATGCAAGGGATGAGCCTCACTTTTAGCCATCTCTTCCGCCCGAAGGTGACACGGCTGTATCCGTATGAGAAGCCAAAATTGCCCCCGCGCAGTCGTGGCTTGATTCAGTTAATCGCGGAGGAGGGGCTGAAAACGGATTATAATCTGAAGTGCGAAGCCTGCCTGCTATGCGAGAAAGCCTGTCCCCCGCGTGCAATTACAATTGAGTATGAGCCGATGCATCGCTGGCGCGAGAAGCGCTGGTTTACATCATATATTCGCGAGGGGGCGGAAAAGTATTCGTCGTATAAGCTGCGTCCAGCTTCTGGTACGCCCAAAGCTGGCTATTACACTCCTCGCATTTCGGACTACGCGGTTGAGTATCATCAGAAGCCCATCGCTCCCTGTGTTTCTATGCCTGTTAAGGATGACCTGGAGCCAGAAGTCGATCTGAGCCAGCTCGATGAGCTGCTGGAGACGTGGCCTGATCAGGCCAGCGCGCTCCCCTCCTTGCTGGACGCGGTAATGGATCTGTATGGCTTTTTGCCTCTGGCCGCGGCAAAGCGAATTGTCCAGGTGCGCGGGGTGGATCTGAGCGATCTGTTTGGGATTGCGACGATGAGTCCTAAGTTTAAGCCGGCCCCGGCGGTCAAAGGGATCAAGCGCGAGGATCAGCCCGCTCGCGGCCTGGCTCCCGATCAACGCGGCGTCTGGGGAAATATTCATCATGAGAGGCAGCCTAATGCCTGAGTTTGAGTATGCTGTAATGCGAGAGAAGAGGCAGCTCGATGCCTGAGTTTGAGTATTGTGTGATTCGACGGCGAGGTGAGCTGGATGTGCGCTCACTCGATGCCTATCGCCGCAGCGGTGGGTATTCTGCCCTGGAAAAAGCTCTGCGCGAACTTTCCCCTGAACAGATTGTCCAGCAAGTTCTTGAGGCAAAGCTGCGCGGGCGCGGTGGCGCGGGCCGGCTGACCGGCGAAAAGTGGCGCGTGGTGCGCAGCCAGGATGACTTTACCAGGTATGTGATTTGTAACGCCTACGATGCCGATCCACGAGCATCTGGTGCGCGTTCTTTGCTTGAGCGCAACCCGCACCAGGTGATCGAGGGGATTGTCCTGGCCGCTTACGCTGTGGGCGCTCAGGAGGCGTATCTTGTGACCCGCAGCCTGTATGAGGAGGGCCTGGCGACGATCCAGCAGGCTTTGCAGGAGGCAACTGCCGCGAATCTGGTTGGGCGTGAGATATTTGGAACCGAGTTTAGCTGCGCGGTGAATGTGGTGGGGATTAATCTTGGCTTTATCGGCGGAGAGGAGACAGTGCAGATGGCGACGATTAAAGGCCGTCGTGGGATGCCTGAGCAGCGTCCGCCCTATCCCGCCGAGTTTGGCCTGTGGGACCATCCGACCGCGGTGAATTCGGTAGAGACGCTAGCGAACGTGCCGGTGATTGTGCGCAATGGGGCTGCGGCCTTTGCGAATCTTGGCTCGGCAACGTCTGGTGGCACGAAGGTGTTGACGGTCTATGATGCGGTGCCTGAGAGCGAGCCAAAGGTGATTGAGGCTCCCTTTGGAACGACGTTGCGCGAGATTCTGCGTCACGCCGGCTATAGCCGACCTGAGAGCGAGCTGCGTGCGGTTGTGGTAGGCGGTGCCGAGGGGGGCGCTTTGCCTCCTTCGCTGCTCGATACCCCGTTCGATTTCGATCCTCTTGAGGAGGCCGGGGCGATAGTTGGCCCGGGGATAATTGAGTTGCTGCCTGCGCAGACGTGCATGGTCGCCTGGGCGATGGAGCGTAGCCGCTATCTGAGCGCTGAATCGTGCGGAAAGTGCGTGCCCTGCCGTTTGGGGATGAAGCGAATTACGGGAATATTGGAAGGGATTACGAGCGACCTGGGGGTAAAGAAGGATCTGGATATGCTGGATGAATTCGCGCAGTATGTGCCGCATGGTTCGCTCTGCGGCTTTGGCATTCAGGCGACCAACGCGCTCAAAACGGCGAGGCGCTACTGGCCCGATCATTTCCAGATGCATGTTGAGGAGCAGCGGTGCCCGATGGGGAGTTGCCTTCCTTCGCGCTCGCATCGATTTGTGACGAAACACGTGTTACCATAATATCTTACAGAAAGACTCGGAAGAGGAAATTCATGGCTATATCAATCCGAGATAATCTTGCTCCTGTCGCGAAAGAGGCGCAGGCGTTGATGGTGCGCAATGAGGTTGGGCAGCCTGGCTTTACGCTGACGATCGATGGCAAGACAGTGCAGGCGTATGAGAATCAGACGATTCTGAGCGCGGCGAATGATGCAGGTATTACCGATATTCCGAATATGTGCAATGATGAGAAACTGGAGCCGACCGCCGCCTGCCGAATGTGCCTGGTGCATATCGAGGGGCATCCGTTGCCATTGCCTTCTTGCACAACGCCCGCGCTGCCTGGTATGGTGGTGACGACAAATTCGGATGAGTTGTTCCATATCCGGCGCACCAATCTGGAGATGCTGCTTTCCGATCATAACGCGTATTGCCAGCCGCCTTGCCAGGTTGATTGCCCGACGCATATTGATATTCCTGGCTACCTGGAGTTGATTGCGAAGGGGGAGATGAAGGAAGCGGCTCGCCTGGTGAAGGAAGTGCTGCCTTTCCCCTATATTCTGGGCCTGACCTGTCCCGCGCCCTGCCAGCAAGCTTGTCGTCGCGGGCTGGTTGATGAGGAGATTGCGATCTGCCGCATGCATGGGCACGCCGCCGAAACGTGCTTGCTCGATCCGCCGGTGCCGTATCCAAAAGATCCGCCGACGGGTAAGAAGGTGGCGATTGTCGGCAGCGGTCCCGCCGGTCTGACCTGCGCGTATTATCTGGCGCTGAAAGGGCATTATTGCAAGGTGTTTGAGATGCAACCTCAGCCGGGCGGAATGCTGCGCTATGGCATTCCTGAGTATCGCTTGCCGAAGGATCTGATGGATCGGGAGCTTGATCATGTCTTTCAGTTGGGCGTGGATTTGCAGTGTAACGTGAAGCTGGGCCGCGATTTTACGATTGATGATCTGTTTGCCGAGGGCTTTGACGCGGTCTATCTGGCAATTGGCGCGTGGACGAGTAATCCTCTGGGCACGCCTGGCGAGGATGCGGAGGGCGTGGTCAACGCCATTGCTTTCCTGGGCGAGAAAGTGGAGGGCAAACGAGTTCCGGTCAGGGAGGGCAATGAGGTGGTGGTGCTGGGCGGCGGCTTTACGACATTTGACTGTACGCGCACGTCGTGCCGCTTTGGCGCGAAGGTTCATACAGCCTATCGTCGCTCGCGTAAGGAGATAACGGCAACTGCTGAGGAGATTGAGGACGCGGAGGCGGAGGGCGCTGAGCTTCTCTATTATGAGCAGGCGACGAGGGTAATTGTTGAGGATGGAAAAGTCAAGGGCCTGGAGTTTATCAGGAATAAGCTGGGGGAACCGGATGCCAGTGGCCGCCGCCGCCCGGTGCCAATTCCTGGGTCGGAGCATGTGATTTCGTGCGATGTGATTATTCCGGCCTATGGTCAGAAGCCGGATAAGGCCGTGCTGGATGAGAAGTCGGGGGTGAAGTGGACGAAGTGGACAACGATTCAAACCGATCCCTATAATTTTATGACGGATCGCTATGGGGTGTTTGCCGGTGGTGATGCTCAGCTTGGCGCGAAGACGATTATTGAGTGCGTGGCTCAGGGCAAGCTTGGTGCGCGTTCGATTGATGCATTCCTGCGCGGCGAGGATATGGCGGAGGTGTCGCGCCGTCTGGAGCTTGAGGAGCGCAAGCCGGATCTGTTTGATATTGTGCCCTATAAGCCGGTTGAGCCGAAGGTGAAGATGCCGATGCTGCCCTACGAGGAGCGCCGCCGCAATTTCCGCTTGATTGAGAAGGGCTATCTGCGGGAGCAGGCGATGCGCGAAGCGGGACGCTGCTTGCAGTGTGCCTGCCCGGCTGCCGGTCAATGCGATTTGCAGAAGTATAGCATTGAGCATGGCCTGGCCGATAATCGCTTCCATGATGGGGAGCCGAGCGATTATCATGATTATGATTTTGATCTGTCGCATAGCTTTATTCTGCGCGATCCGAATAAGTGCATTAACTGCACGCAGTGTGTGCGCGTGTGCCACGATGTGATCGGCCCCGATTGCTACGGGATGTTTGGCAAGGGCTTTGATACAATTGTTTCGACGCCATTTAATGTGAGCTTGCATGATACGGACTGTGTGTCCTGCGGGGCCTGCGTGCAGGTGTGCCCGACCGGCTCGTTGATGATGGCTGAGCGCACGCTGAAGCGCTACGCGTTCGCGCTTGATCGCTGTATCTTCTGCGGCGATTGTGTAGAGGTCTGCCCGCATGGGGCATTGGGCGAGACTCCCAATTTCGAGCTATCGTTCTTCCATCGCTTCGGCCCCGATGTGACGCTGGAGAAGGGCGATCTGGCCGTTGCTCCTGATTACCTGGTGCGTCAGCGCCTGCCGCGCGGCAAGAAGGACCTGCCGGTAATGAGCCCGCTGGTGCGCCCGCTGCCCCCGCGCGGCCTTCGCGAATAATATTCATTCTTTCAAAAGAGGGTGCGCAAGCTGCGTAACAAATCTGTCTCCCAATTTGTTACGCAGCTTGCGCACCCTGTTTATTTGCCTTTTTCTAATGGCCGGGCCTTTTGTCACGGGCAGATTCCGTGCTACAATAACAATGTTATCTCTGCAACTGATAGGAGGAGTCCTTTCTCGATGGCCGGCAAACGTGTCCTCCGTTTCCCTGAGGACTTTCTCTGGGGCACTGCCAATGCTGCTTACCAGTGCGAGGGCGGCAATACCAATAATCAGTGGTACCGTTGGGAGCAGCAGGGGCATATTCTTTCGGGCGATAGCTGCGGAGATGCTGCCGATTGGTGGCAGCGAGCCGAAGCTGATTTTGAGCGGGCCGAGCAGATGGAGAACAACGCGCTGCGCCTGAGCCTGGAATGGAGCCGTATCGAACCGGAAGAGGGCCGCCTGGATAGCTCCGCGATCGATCGCTACCGCGCGATGCTGAGCGATTTGCGGCAGCGGCATATATTGCCGATGGTGACTCTGCATCATTTTACCGAGCCGCTCTGGTTCGCCGACCGGGGAGGCTTTACTGATCCGGCGAATATTCGCTATTTCTTGCGCTACGTTAAGTATGTGGTCTCTCATCTCCAGGATCTCTGCGATTTCTGGATCACGTTTAACGAGCCAAATGTGTATGCCGCGATGGGCTATCTGATCGGCACATTTCCACCCGGTGAACATGATCTCAAGCGCACACTATTGGTGATACACAACCTGCTGCAGGCCCATGTGGCGGCTTTCTATGCCATCAGCGAGCTACAGCCGGAGTCGCGCATTGGCTATTGTCTGCACTATCGCCTCTTCGATCCGGCCAACCCCTTCTGGCTGCCCGATGTTGTAACGGCTTCTCTTCAGGAGGAGAGCTTTAACTGGGCGCTCCTCAAGGCGGCTGAGACCGGCCATTTTTCCTTCCCGCTGAATTTCGCAATGAAACCGCTCGCACGTGCCAGGGGGACGCGCGACTATCATGGCGTGAACTACTACACGCGCGAAATGGTGCATTTTGATCCAACGAAAGCAAATGAGCTGTTTGCTCGCCGTTTTAATCGGCCCGGCGCTGTGATGAACGATCCGGGCGCGCAGGGATCCTTCGGCGAGATTTATCCAGAGGGCCTCTATCGCGTTCTCAAGTCGGTATACAGGCTGACGCGTGGCAACAAGCCACTCTATATTACCGAGAATGGCTTTTGCGATGCCAGGGATGATCGCCGCCCGCGCGCGATCCTGGAGCATCTGGCTATGGTACATCGCGCAATTCAGGAAGGAATTCCTGTGCGCGGCTATCTGCACTGGACGCTGGTGGATAACTTTGAATGGGCCGAAGGTTGGAGCGCACGCTTCGGGCTGATCGAGCTGAACCAGCACACGCAGGAGCGTGTCCCTCGTATCAGCGCCAGCCTCTATGGTGAAATCTGTCGCGCCAATGCCATTACCGAAGATATGGTTGAACGTTACGCGCCCGAGGCCATAGATACGATTTTTGGCTTGAACGAAAAAGCGGGGAGTACCACGCGAATTTTTCATTCAAAATGAGAAATATATTGTGGTTTCGGAAGGAGGATATTCATGGAATGCCTGATCTGTTTGAGTTTGAGTGGTGAACGGCGTATTTCGCCTGGCCCATTTATTCACAAGGGCGCCTATCGGGTGGTTGATCATGCCATTCCAGCTTCAGAGTTGACAACGTTTTGCAAGAAGTTTACCCAACAATTTCAGACCTTCCTGTAGGAACTCCCGTTCTCTATGGATTTGACTGGTAAAAAGAAGGTGACTTTTGCTTGATTCCTCCGTAGAGATATACTATTATACATTGGTGAAAAAGATGTTTATCTTTGCGGCATAGAGAGACATAGTATAAGTTCAGGGGCTTCTGTGGGGAAAGGGCTCAAGAAGAGTTATGGAAACGAAGCACAATTTTTCTAGCTGGCAGGAATTTCTTGGCCGGCTCATTAAAAACCCCCAGGAGAAACAGCGCCTCGCACGTGAAGCCGACGTCAGGCCGATTACTTTGAAGCGCTGGGCGACAGGAGAATCGCAGCCGCGTGAGGAAAATATTCATCGCCTGGCCCGTGCGCTTGCGCCAGAACTTTCCGATATTTTCCTGAGCCTGGTCGAGAAAGAGTTTCCCGCTTTTGTTCACGAAAGTTTTCAGCCCAACCACGTCGTACCGGAAATCTCCTCCGAACTCTATGCGCGGGCGATGCAGACGTATGCAGAAGTTCCTCCGGCCCTGGTTCGCGATGCACTCTATAGACTGATCATAGAAAACGCTCTTCAGCAGTTTGATCCCGATAGTCTGGGGATGTCTATTGCCCTGGTGAGTTGTGTTCCTCCCTTACCAGGGCAAAAAGTTCGCTGTTTACGCCAGGTTGGCGGAATGGGCACTCCTCCCTGGGAAAGGGACCTGGGGCGCAAGACCATTTTTTTAGGGTCAGAATCGATAGCAGGTAACGCTGTTATGAGCTACAAGGTTGTCTCGATAGAGAGCCGGGACTCCTCGACGTTTACCCCGGCCAACTGGACCGATTTCGAGCAGAGTGCGATTGCCGCGCCCATTCTCCGCCAGGCTCGTGTGGCCGGGGCCTTGCTTGCATCGAGTTGCCATCCTCATTATTTCACTCAAGCTCATCGAGATCTCCTGGAGGGCTATGCTCACCTGGCGACTTTGATCTTTGAGCCAGGTGAGTTTTACGATTCTGATGATATTATGCTGGGTGCCATGCCCGGCTTTAAACTCCAGGCACCGCACTTCGCCAACTTTGAGCAGCGCGTCTCACTTAAACTGACAGAGGCGGCACAAAGCAAAGGTGGCATGGCTCTCCAGCTTGCTCGCCAACGCGTCTGGCAGGATATCGCTGAAGAGCTTTTACAGGTGCCGGCCGGGGAATAAGGGAAAGCTCATGAATGGAGCAACGCAGCCGGCAGCGTCGTTTCATTCACCCTTTCACGGCTTGATTGACCTGCTCGACCAATGCTTCTACCTGCTCTTCGGAAAGAGCGCCGAAGGAGGCCAGTTTGATCAGTGGCAGGCCCAGGATCATTTCCATGTCAGGGCTCTCTGCTTCTTCTGTGGCCTGGTTGGCCAGGGCGCTCATCAGGACTTCGGCGGCTTTGGGATGCATGAAGAATTTTTTCAGCGGCTGCCACTTGTTAAAGATCGGCGTGGCAGGCCGGGTATGAAGCGTAACCTGCGCGCTCAGCACAATCTGCGCGCTGGATTTGCCGATCAGGATCTCAAATTCTCCGGATTCGCTCTGCCAGCCTCCTGCTTCGCTGTCATAGAATGCGAAATCGCGGGGTTCCAGGGTCAGGCGCACTGCTTTCTCCTCGCCGGGATCCAGGGCAACTTTAGCGAAAGCCTTGAGTTCTTTTTCTGGTCGCACCACACTGGCTTCGAGATCGCGTACATAAAGCTGGATCACTTCTTTGCCCGCACGTGTTCCTGTATTGCGCACGCGCACCGTGACCTCCAGATTCTCTTCGTCGGTGATGGTGGATTGGCTGAGCTGGATATCAGTGTACTCGAAGGTGGTATAGGAAAGGCCATAGCCGAAAGGAAAAAGTGGCGCAATTTTTTTCTTGTCATAATATCTATATCCAACAAACAACCCTTCACCGTAACGTACCTGGCCGGCCTCTCCGGGATAGTTGAGATATGCCGGTGTATCTTCCAAACGGCGCGCGAAGGTTTCTGCCAGCCTGCCTGACGGGTTGACCCGACCAAGCAGGACGTCGGCGGTGGCGCCTCCCGAGGCCTGCCCGCCCAGGCCGGCCTCAAGTACCGCCTTTGGGCTCTCGATCCAGGGCATTGTGACTGCTGAACCGTTGCAGAGTACCACAACGGTATTGGGCTGGACGCGGCACACTTCCTCGATCAGGCGATTATGGGCTGCGGGCAGGTTAAGATGCGCGCGATCTGAGCCCTCCGCTTCGTCTTTATCGGTCAGCCCGGCAAGGATGATTGCTACATGTGCTGCGCGTGCCACCTCAACAGCTTCTTGCAAAAGAACCTGGTTCGGGCTGCCATCTTCTGTGTAGCCTTCTGCGTAAGTCAGCTCGACCTGTCCATGCAGCAGTTGCTGTAACTCGTCGTAGGCATTATCTATCTTGAGTGGATTTACGCGAGCGCTGCCTGCGCCCAGGAAACGTGGGAATTTCGCGAAACGCCCGATGATCGCGAGTGAACGAGTTGTTTCCGGCTTGAGTGGCAGAAGGCCGTCCTCATTTTTAAGTAGCACCATTGATTCGGCGGCGGCTCTGCGTACCAGGGCGTGGTGTGCGTCCTGATCGAACGTCGCGTCCGGTTGACGCTGCTCCAGCCCTTGGAAGATCAGCCGCAGGATACGTCCGGCAGCTTCGTCGATGGTCTCTTCAGAGAGCAAGCCGTTCCTGACCAGTTGAGCGATCTTTTCTGTATGATTCCCCGGTTTGCCAGGCATTTCCAGGTCCAGCCCGGCAGCCAGCGCCTTCGCCTTCTCGTTCACCGCGCCCCAGTCGGAGACGACCACGCCTTCATACGCCCATTCCGTTTTCAAGATCTGGCGCAGGAGTTTAGGATGTTCAGAGGCGTAAACGCCATTCACTTTGTTATACGCTGCCATGACCGTCCAGGGCCTGGCTTTTCTGACGATGCGCTCAAAGGCCGCAAGGTAGATCTCGCGCAGAGTACGCTCGTCTACTTCCGCGCTGATGGTCATGCGCTCGTATTCTTGATTGTTGCAGGCAAAATGCTTCAGTGAAGTGCCAACTCCTTTGCTTTGCACTCCACGCACGAAGGCCGTGCCCATCTCGCCAGCCAGAACCGGATCTTCTGAGTAGTACTCAAAGCAACGTCCGCCCAGCGGCGTGCGTTTGATGTTGACGCCAGGGCCCAGTACTACCTGAACGTCGTTCGCCAGGCATTCCTGTGCCAGCGCTTGCCCGATCTCCTCCACCAGCGCACAATCCCACGAGGAAGCCAGGGCGGCAGCCGACGGGAAACAGGTGGCCGGGACGGATTGAGCGGCCAGTTCGTTGTCATTGTATGGCTTGCGCAGACCACTGGGGCCGTCATTGACGTTGATTGCCTGTATACCCAGCCGTTCAACCCCGTGCGTTTGCCAGAAGCCATTGCCGATGGTCAGTTGAATTTTCTCTTCCAGAGTCATCTGGCCAAGCAATTCTTGGATACGCGTATTTCTGTTCTGTTCTTTCAATCTGAGGGCCTTTCGCTGCTACAATAATTTACTCGTGTCAATGAGTCGCGTTTGATCTCTCTTTTATGCTGCTAAACTGTATCCATGACTGGACTGGATACAGGTAAAACTTATTATAGCTGTTTGTAGTAGAAAAAGGTAGAAGAACAACGTGAGTAGGCGGCAAAAAATGACCCACTCACGTTGTTCTTCTACCCTGGCAAGAAACGTTTCTGGCAAAGGCAATTCAGGAAGGTCACGCGCTTAGCTACCAGGGCCAGGCTGCGCAGGGCGATCAGCGCTTTTATCCCACAGTGGATGGTCGGGACTCAAGTCCCATATAGGCACATCGCCTTCGCGTTCCAGACGGGCTTCCTCGCGCCTGACTGTCTCTGTGATATGGCGGGTTTCATGCAGCTCGTGTTTACCGATGATTACCTCGCCAATGGTTACGTTCTGCTTGCTTACCCTGACCTCTTCATCATGAATGGGAATGCGAATAGTTTGCCCGGCTCCAATTGGCTCTTCGGCAGCACTGGCATCTTCTGCCAATGTCCGACGCTCGACGACAACTTCCTCGCGGGTTACAGGCACATCAAGGCTTTCTTGCGAGCTTACGACTTCTTTGCGTAAAATAACCTCGCCGGCCTGGTGTGGTTGCTTATACGCCCGAAGTTGCTCAGCATGCAGACGCATATGCTGTTCCTGTTCAAGATGTGGGCGCCCCTCACGAGCAGGTTGAGGAGAACCTTTCTCACGCCGCTCTGCTCTGGCTTCGGTTTCGAGAGACGGCTGCTCTTCACGCGCTGTCCGCGGTGGAGGCATTTTCTCACGCTGCTCCATTCTGGCTTCGGTTCCGAGGGACGGCTGCTCTTCACGTGCTATCCGTGATGGAGGCATTTTCTCACGCCGCTCTGCCGCTGCTCCCGTTCCGCTGGCTGTGCTTGCCGCTGCTCTTTTTTCCGGTCCATAAGCACCATGGCTGAGCAGGATTGAGGTTGCGTCCGGTATACGTGTGCTGCTCGTCACTGAAACTAGCGGATGGCCTGCTTCGCATTCTCTCTGGTAGAACTTGATATCTTCGGGGGCAACTCCCATATCTATCAAGTCGCGTATGACCTCTCCCTGAGACTTGCGCTCCGAAGAATAGCGAATTTGATCGTTCTGGAAACCGGCCTTCTGCAAGGCGGCTATGGTCTCGTCTGCTTTACTACGGTTGTTGAAAACGCCTACAACGGTGGTTGGTCTCACATCTGCCATATGGTTCTGTCCTTTCAACCTTCTCATCCACATTGCGGTTCTCCACGGTATGGTTCTACCTTGTCCCGACGCATGCCCTTATCAGATAGGTATACGTATGAAAATCCTGGTCTGTTTCAATCTATTGAAGAAATTCGATTAGAAATACATCGCTTTTCTAAAAACATACGCTACGAGTTTCCCTGTCTGTACCTTATCTTTGCTGATGTGTTATGATTAGCTCCAAGAATTTTCCTGAGAACGGGTAGCTCTCCTGGATGGCCTCAGAGTTTACTAACGCGTTCGGGAGAGATGCATAGCCTGACATGGAACATATCGCAGGGAGGAAGGAAAGATATGCATATTACAGTGCAAGCCTCAACGCTGGTGCTAATACTGGTTGGCGTTGTGATTCTCGGTTTTCTTGCACGGGGCCTCACATATCGAAGAACGCGAACACGTATGAGAAATGCACCCGTTGCCCCGGCGCGTAAGTCCTGGCGCGTAAAGGGGGGGCCGATAGCGAGAAAGAGGGATAATGGGGCAATTGTCGCGCGCAAGCATGGTATCGAACGTAGTCCGGAGTGGCCGGCCGTCGCTCACCAGCATCTTCTCAAAGAGCCGGCCTGCAGGGCCTGCGGCCATAGAGGACAGGGGTTGCAGGTCCATCACATCAAACCGTTTCATCTGCATCCCGATCTGGAACTCGATCCTGATAATCTCATCACTCTCTGCGAACTCAAGGGGAGAGATCATCATTTGTTGCTTGGCCACCTGGACGATTGGGAATCCTATAACCCCAATGTCCGGCAGGATGTCAAGCGTTTCTACAAAATGAGCGACAGCCAGATCCGGGCAGATCCCGCCTGGCAGAAAGAGGAAAGGCAACGTCCCTTTGCTTGAGGCTTGTTTCTTTCGTATTGACTTGTCGAGGCATCTAAGCCTTTGCTATACTTGAGCAAGAGCTATCTGGCCAGGGCCAGTTGCGAGAGAACATGGCTCTTGATATTTCTGCATTTTTCTGTAAGGAGCGTATGCTACTCATGGCTGAAGAGACAAAACCTACGATTATGGCTGAAGAGAATGGTCCCCTGTACATTCAAAATGCACGGGGCCTGGTCCTTTTGGATAGTGACGGCAATCCCTTTGAGATTACCGAAGATGAGATTACCCTCTGCCGCTGCGGCCAGTCGCGTAACAAGCCTTTCTGTGATGACTCACATGTGCGCACCGGCTTTAAGTCGACTGTGAAGGCTCCATCTAAAGAAGCTTGATCTCCTCTTTTTCAGGACACAACAAAACGGGGAACCAGATCTGCTGGTTCCCCAATGATTTACAAATCGTTAAGGACTGTCTACAAACCACGCTACAAAAACGCACTACATGAAAGCACTACGTTAAATAGCCTGTGTGACAGGGAGGACTTTCCTCTCTTTTAGTATAAACGAAGCCCGTGCGAAATCCTAATCTTTGCCTGCTTCTTCCCCTAAAGGTACTGCCTATCTTCTTCTCCTTCTGCGCGGCTATGAGAGGATTGCCTTTATGAGTACAACAGATTGACAGGTCCGTATGATTGAATCATAGGCGTGTAAGCAGTAAACGTTGTGCCGTCTGAGGTCCAGAGCAGCCTATTGACGCTTGCTCCAGCTCCCAGGAAGACAGTGTTGTCCAGGTCGTACCATTGATCGCCGCCGCTTGTCTCACTGCTCACACGCTACGCTGGACAACGGACTTCCATAAGAGAGAGCGATTACATGCTTGGTGGCTGCTTTTTACGAGTACCGGCAAGCCTTTATCCACGAAGGGGAATATCTCAACTACAATGTTACTTCCTGGGGACCCAATCGGCTTGATATCTTTGATATTGGGACCGATAGCGCGATGTACCATCGGGCGTGGGATGGGTCGGCCTGGTATCCGTCAAGCTGGGAAAACCTCGGTGGCACTTTCACTGCCTGAAAAACTGCTTGTGCGAGTTTACCATATTATGTTACTCAAAGTGAACTTGCATGCAAGATATGAGATCCTGTGAGTCGCATACAGTCGCCTATGGAATGGAGCGACACTCACGGATATCCTGAAATAGCAAAGGAGATGCATATATCAGAAGATAACCTCTGGTGTATGCATCTCTTTTTCTACTTTGAAAGTATAGAATAAATAAGAAAAGGATAGGCGCCTGACTTCCTATCCTCTTCTTTTGAAGGGCCTCGATGTTGGTTTTATGCACAGCTTATTCTGATTACTCTACAAAGTCCTCCTTTCGCTCTCTATTTTCAATGGCCTTGTCATTGTCTGTCATTTTGTAACCTTATTCCGCTTTTGCCAACAATTCGCTTGTTGTTTTTCCCGCGAAAGCGGAGAGGAAACAGGTTTGTACAACGTTCCTTGTACAGTAGTAACTATAGCCAGAGACTTTCAAGAAAGTATGCGGAAGTTGTCAGGATTGTGTAAAGTTTCTTGCTGTATCAGAACTTTACAGAGACCTCTTGATTTGCTCCAACTTCGCTCTTGTCGCGGCCATCGCATAGGCAATACCTAGCTCATTGGCGAGAGCTGCGGCTTTTGTGAAACTGGCTTGTGCTGCGTCGAGATTGCCCTGCCTTTGCTGGATCTCACCCTGCGCGAGCAGGGCAAACATGATCGAATAGTGCAGGTCCATTTCATCGGCGAGATTTCGGGCTGCCTGAACGTGCTTGCGCGCCTGTTCCAGCTCTCCGCGCTCTCTATAGACTTCGTAGACCAGCAAGTGAGCCGGAGGAAGCGCGCGCTTGAAGCCTATCTCTTCGCGCAGCCGGAGCGATTCGAGGGCGTAACGCAGGCTTGTATCGTTGTCCTTGCCCAGATTCAGGCCGGCCATATGACGTGTAACCTCAGAAATGACCCATTTGTCGTCGTACTCCCGCGCAATGTCCAGCGCTTGTCGATAATATCCTCTGGCCTGCTCTTCCTCCGCGCTCTGTTCGTAGGTCAGGCCAATGGAGAAAAGCGACTGAGCAATTCCATGAGGATCATCGAGCTTTTCATAGCTCGCCAGGGCTTGTCTCAGATGCCGGCGCGCTTCTGTATAGTCGTGGCTTCCTGCGTTCAGATTGCGGTAGTAGAGCATTCTTCCTGTCTGGTAGATCGCTGCGGCCACACTTTGCTCGTCGCCGTTCGCGCTGGCTTCCTCCCGCGCCCGCTGGACAATTGTGCGCATGAGATCCTCTTCTCGGTTCGTAAGGAAGTAGTGATCTACCAGGAATTCCGCGTAAGTTAAGATGAAGCTCACCCGTTCGGCTTCAGGTACTTCCTGAAAGTGTGTCAGTCGTTCGCCTGTCCGGAAGAGATTCAGGGCATCAGCGAGTTGCCCCTGATAGTAGTATGCCCCCGCAATTTCACTCAGCGCTTGTAGAGCGTCGGCATAGCGCTCAGATATATCCTCAGTACTTAAAAACATGCAAAGGACCTCTTTCTCGCTTAACTACCTGCCAATCAACCTTGGACCTTCGACCAGCAGTGTACCATAGATGCTCTAAACTACCAACAAACAAGCGGCATTCAAGGGTATGAACGTTCGTCAAGATATTTTTAAGGGGATATTTTTGAGAATATGCCCGATATTCATGAGGGCAGATTGCTTGTGCCTGGAGAGCCACTTAGAATGGCGCCTCTTCCTCCTCTTCTTTGAAGAAGCGCACAACCTCTTCCAGCTTTGCTGTGCGGCGCGCGGGCGGTAGAGCCTGGACGATCTGTTTTCCATAGCCTTTAGTATAGAGGCGTGTGTCGAGGATTGCCATCACGCCTCGGTCGTCGTGCGAGCGTAGCAGGCGACCCAGCCCCTGTTTCAAGCGCAGGACTGCCTGGGGCAGCACGTAGGTAGCGAACCAGTTCTCACCAGCCGCCTTCATTTGAGCCACTCGCGCCTCATGCACCGGGTCGTCCGGCGGATCGAACGGCAACTTGTCGATGACTACCAGGGAAAGCGCATCTCCGGCGATATCCACGCCTTCCCAGAAGCTCTTTAGCCCGAAGAGTACTGCGCCTGCGCGTTCGCGGAAGCTGCGTACCAGCTCCATGCGGTTCATATCTCCCTGGCGCAGAAGCGGAAACGTAAGGCTGGCGGGTAACTCGCTCTGGAACAGTTCGTAGATCTCGTCCAGCATACGCTTGCTGGAGAAGAGCAGGAAGGCCCGCCCGCGCGAGGCTTCGACGAGCTTGATCATCTCGCGCCCAATAGCCTTTGTGTACTCCTGAACCGCGTGACCCGTTCCATATGCTGGTTCGGGCAAGTAACGCGGCAGGTAGAGCAACGCGTGGCTTTGGTAGTCGAAGGTCAGTGGCAGGATGCGCTCCTGGACATCAGGATAGTTCTCGTGGTCCAGGCCCACGCGCCGGCGGAAATAGGCAAAGTTGGGGCCTTTGACATCTGGCCGCGAGGGATCAGGACCGATTGTGGCCAGCGTGGCCGATGTGCAGATGACGTTGGATTTGTCGAAAAGCTGCTCTTTAAGCCAGCCTGCCACCTCCAGAGGAGCAGCTGAGACCTCCATCTGCTGGATACCGCGCCGGCCTCCGGTTAGCACACGTTCTACGTAATAGACATACTTGTCGGGCTGATCGACAGAGAAGACAAGGCGAATGCCGGTAGCCAGATTCTTCGCGCGGCTGATCAGCTTATCATAGAGCTGCTCGTCCTTCTCGTTCATCATCCTGGGCCGGCTTGTGCGCAATGCATCCGCCAGCTTATCGACGACACTGGCCAGGTTCAAACCCTCTTGCAACGGCTCCTTCAGCGTAACTCGCCCTTTGCTGCCGGGATCGGCTACTCTGCCGAGCTGCTCCCAGACCAGCAACATCTTTTCCTTTGTCTCATCCTGAAGTCCCGGCGGGGTATACTCTTTCAACAGGTGCTGAGCCAGCAAGGTAGAGACCTGGCCTTGACTGATTGTTGTCGTGAAGGCTCGCGTTGCCTCTTCCTCCAGGTGGTGCGCCTCATCGACGACGATCACATCGCGTTCCGGCAGCAGGTTGCCCTCCAGAAAAGCATCGAGCAGCAGCAGGGTATGATTCACGACGATCACGCTGGCCTGCCCGGCTCTGGCCTTCATTCTGCGCACGTAGCACTCGGAATAATAGTTGCATTTGTTCCAGGAGCATTGGTCGCGGTCCGCGTTGACCTTGCTGCGAATATCGGCTGGCAGCGTAAAGCCCAGCGTCTCAAAGTCTCCCTCGAAGTGATCTCCACCCTCCTCGATGCGTTCGAGCAGACGCATAAAGTCCGGGTTCTTGACATAATATTGCAGCCCAAGATTGCGCTCCTGCTCCACGCGATCCAGGCAGATATAGTTGCCCATGCCCTTCACAAGCGCGGCCTCGAAGTTTTGAATATGTTTCTGCACAAAGGGGATATCTTTATAAAATAGCTGCTCTTGCAGCGCCTTATTGGCTGTGCTGATGATGGCAACCTTGCCGGAACGCACGATGGGGATGAGGTAAGCGAGACTTTTTCCCGTGCCGGTCGAGGCCTCGCAGACTGCCGGTATGCTCTCCATCAACGAGCGCGCAACGACCGAAGCCATCTCGATCTGGGCCGGGCGTTCTTCGTAGCCGGGCAAGGTGCGCGAGAGCACGCCGCCCTGGTGCAAGTCGGCCTCGATCCTGCTTTGCAGGTCGGAGGGAGTGCTGTAGAGGGTTGGCCGGTCTTTTGCCGGTGCTTGAGATGGCTCTTTTTCGGGACTGAACGCGAGCTTCTTAGGAAGTACCTGTGCCTCTTGCGTTAAGAGTGTTGCCTGCGTGGGGTGTATGTGCTCCGGCTCACTCGCGATCTCCTGTTCGATCTGTTCGGCGAGCGTCGTGGCTGTGGGCAAGGCTACCGGTTGGCTGGTTGTGGTGCCGTTTGCGACTGGGAGCGGCTGGCCGGTGGGGGTGTCTGGAGCCTGCTTGTTTGCCAGTGCGGCGCTTTTGTGAGGGCTCTTTTTCGGTTTGCTTGCTTGCTGGTCCTGGAATGTTTCGGCGGCTCCGTTTGCCTGGTTTCGCGGCAGGGTAGCGTTTATCGTCTCATGGTGAGGCGTAGAAGGGTCGTTGATCGAGGTAGGGAATCGAAAACCCATCAATGCATGCAGATAGGCATCAGCAAAAACCATGGGATGTGGGAAGCGCTCGGCGGGATTCACTGCCAGTGCTTGCAGGAGTACCTCTTCGATCTGAGGTTTGATCTCTGGGTTGAAATTGCTGGGGGCGGGTATTGGCTCGTGCGTTTGTTGGGCAAGTAACGCTTCAGGAGTGGTCGCGAGGTAGGGGCGGCGCCCGCAGAGCCACTCGTAGACCATGACAGCCAGGGCATATTGGTCGCTGGCAGGTGTGGCGCTGCCCTGGAATTGTTCGGGAGCGCGATAGAGCAGGGCACCATGCAAGGATGGTTCAGCAGGCTCCTGATTGGGAATGAGCAGCGAGAAATCTGTCAGGAAAAGCTCTCGCTCTGTTTGCAGCACATTACCGGGGTGAAGATTTCCATGGACCACGTTTTTCACATGCGCATAGCGCAAGGCGTCGGCCAGCGGCGAAAGCACACGTTTTACTTCTTGAGATGGATAACACCGTCCTTCCGCAAAACGCTCACGGATGGTACTGCCCTCGATATATTGCATAACAATATAGCCGTACTCGCCGGTGGGATTGCCTGAGCGAATCGTCCCTGTCTCTATGATCTCAACAATAGAACGGCTCTTGAGCGTCTTCAGGAGTTTCGCGTGGGCCAGAAAGGCATTTCTCTCCTCCGGCGTTACCAGTGGAGCGCGCGTGATCTTGATTACTGCGTATTTCTTGCGCTGCTCATGCCGGTAGAGATAAGTGCATGTTGTAGAACCTTCACCTAACGACCGAACAGGGGTATAAGGGCCGATTTGCGGTGGCTCTACCTGTAACATGACAGTGTGTTCTCCCTCCCAATGTGAACGAATGTTTGTCGTGCAGTGGAAGTATAGCACAGTGGCACCGATCTGTGTACCGTTTTGCCGATATCGCGGTCATGCTGCTCTTCTCTTTTATCGGCCCATGGAAGCTAAAGAGAGAGGATAGTATAGGCTCTCGTTTCCGGCAAAAGCGGGTTTTCTTTTCAGCTTGACAGCCTCACCTTGATCCTTTATATTAAGTGTGCGTTCTACACTAACCGGACAGGCGCTGTGTTGTGGCCTGAAACACTACCATCTCGCCTGCTTTTCGATTTATAATGACGACGGGCGTAATAATTGTAGTTCAGGCCAGAAAGGACCGGTTGTCCTGGAAAGAGATGTAATTGGAAAGCACAGACCGAACAGAAACACAGAGCAGAAAGCATCTGAAAGAGAAGACCTCCGCTCTGACAGGCGAAGCGAAGGCTCATGGATATGATCCCGGCAAATATGAACGTCCATCGGTGACGGTGGATGTGGTGATGATGAGTTTGCGCCAGGGAGACCTTCAGGTGCTGCTCATTAAACGCCGCTCCTGGCCTTTTGAGGGGATGTGGGCCATCCCCGGTGGTTTCATCAACATGGACGAGTCGTTGGAGACGGCGGCCAAGCGCGAGCTGCGTGAGGAGACGGGCGTGGAGGATGTCTATCTGGAGCAGCTCTATACTTTCGGGGATCCCGGTCGCGATCCTCGTACCCGTGTCATTACCGTGGTCTATTTCGCATTGCTCGATTCGGAGCGTTTGCAGGTGCGCGCGAATGATGACGCGATGGAGGTAGGCTGGTTTCCGGTGTATAATCTGCCGCCGCTGGCTTTTGATCACGCGAAGATCCTGGCTTACGCCCTGGAACGCTTGCGCGGCAAACTGGAATACACGACGATTGCTTTCAGTTTACTGCCTGAACAGTTTACCCTGCGCGAGTTGCAGCGTGTTTATGAGATTATTCTTCATCGGCGTCTGGATAAGCGGAACTTTCGCAAGAAGATTCTCGCGACGGGAATTCTGGAAGATACAGGAGCGAAAAAGATGGAGGGTACGCACCGACCGGCGCGTCTCTATCGCTTCAATCCGGCAGCGGAGACCAAATTGTAACTGTGCATACGCAATGTAGCCGGGGTACCCTCGGCTAAGCTGGTGTGTGGTAGCACTGCTCCTCTCTATGGTATTCTATGCCTATTGAGGTTTATTTACCTCTCCAGCGGAGATGGGGAGGAGGGTTCTCATCCGATGGTTGATGGGATATTTTTGCTAATTCAGGCGAGGCTTCCCAGATATATAGAAAATAATCTATATAATAGGTTATAGGCACTATTTAAGAGAGATGAGATCAATGAATGCAGCCGCGATGAGTCATAATAGAAGATGGGATGCTGATACGCCTGGTGGCGATCTCCTTTGCATGCCGCGTTTCTCCTCTTTGCCAGGCGAAGGGGGGATATCCGTCCTTTCTCTCCGCGCGCTTTCTCATACTGCTTGCTCGATAACGAGACCACTCACTCAGGAATCAGGCGATACTTGCCGTACTACGGGCTTCTGTGCCATTCTTGAAGTAGCTCCTCATACCCCCCCCAGGTAGATATATCTCTATGTAGTAATAAACAAGGCCGGTTCAGCGCCAGGACGGTAGGAGTGTGGGAAGGAGGAGTACTCACACTCCCATTTCTTCCCAAACGACGCGCTCTTTTTCCGCTCCTTCGCTTTATACATTCGTACATACGGACGTATTCCTGTCCTGTTGATAGACGGATGAGGATCGGTCAGCCAGGGAAAGCTTCTCCTCTTGCTTCTGAGGCGCTGAGCCTGTCTATTTTTAAGGGGGGGCAAGGGAAAGATGGAAAGCGGCCTGAACCTGCAAAGCCCACCGGGCCAGAGCCAGGGAAGCAAAAGCCTGAAAGGGAGGGCGATAAAGGCAAGCGGAAGGGAAAAAATCCAAGAACGGAGCGCCTGGTTCCCTTTATCGGGCGGAATCGCTATCCTTGCCTGAATCTGCCAGCAAATCGGCCAGGTTTGCCTGGCTCTGGGCAATGGCCGGATGTGCCGCATCCAGAACCTTTTCGCGGATGGCAAGCGCGCGTCTCAGGAGCCTTTCAGCGCGTTCCCTGTCTCCCATCGCGCGGAAGAGTTGCCCCAGGTTATTGAGCACACTGGCTACCGCCGGATGCTCTGGCCCCAGGGCCAGTTCGTAGATGTTCAGCGCTCGTTGGTATATCTGTTCGGCTGACTGGTACTGTTGTTGCCTGGTTGCCAGTAACGCCCAGTCATTGAGAATAAGAGCGACATCGGGATGCTCAGAGCCGGATGTTTGTTCACCGATGGTCAAGGCTTGCCGGTAGAGGGCTTCAGCTTTCTGGTAATCACCCTGCGAGGCGGCGATTCCAGCCAGTTTGTTCATGCTATGAGCTATTTCTGGATGCATCTCTCCGAAGGCGTGTTTACAAATGGTAAACGCCTGCTGATAGAGGCTTTCCGCTTGTTGATAGTCGCCTCGCTGTTCTGCGAGGGTACCCAGACCATCCAGAGGATATGTCAGATCAGGATGGTTGGCGTCCCGCGCGTGTGTATAGATCGCGAGTGCCCGGCGATACGCGGCTTCTGCCTCAGCAAAGTGCCCCTGTTGCATGCAGGTCAATCCAAGCTCGTTCAAGGTGTCGGCGACATCGGGATGGTCCGGGCCTTTCGCACGTTCCTCCACTGCGAGAACGCGCAGGAAAAGATGTTCGGCCTGCTGATATCTTCCCAGATCTCCGTGAATCATCGCCAGGTTGTGCAGGCTTTCCACCGTTTTGGGGTCATCCGGGCCAAGCGTTTGGGTGCGCAGTTCTAGCGCGTGTTGATGCTGCATTTCCGCCTCTTTATAGCGAGCTTGCTGGCGATAGAGGAGTCCAAGCGAATTCAGCGTCTGAGCCATATCTGACTTGTCAGCACGCTGTTGCCGTTGATAGACGGAGAGAGCCTGCTGCAAATAGGTTTCTGCTTCGACATAGCACCCACGCTGAAAACAATAGAAGCCCAGGCGTTCTAGTAGTTGGGCTCCCTCCCGCAGTGTGAGCTTGAGGTCGCGCATCAGCGTGGCGCAATGTTGAGCCTGGGGCATGTACCTCTGACAGACCTGCCAGGTCGTGAAAAGCGCTGCTGGGAAGCTGGCATTGACCAGGCGAATCACCTGCCTTGCAAACTGCTGCTGTTGCTGTTTTGTTAAATCTTTCTTCACAACAACCTGAAGAATATGGTGCAGATTCAACGTAGTGCTGTCTGCGCGGCGGTGGACAAGCGAGAAGCGTTGGAGGGTGGTAAGGGCATCATCGAGGGCAAGGGGATCAAGGGCAAGCTTGCGAAGAGGGCCATCCAGTGAGGAGGCGCCGTTGATGATCATCTCGTCGGGAAACCCATCGGGATGCAGAAATGCCAGGAGGCGGAGCAACTCCAGAGCAAGAGGATCGATCTGAGCGATTTTCTGAAAAGTCAGGGCAAGCGTGGTCGTGACCGGATCTGGATGATCGCTCGCCAGGCGCCCCCGCCTGCTCAACAGGGCCGCTTTCTGCTTGTGATAGAGATCCAGGTAGGAGGCAAGCTTACATCTGCTTTCTTCGATATAAGCGCCAGCCTGATCGAGAGCCAGGGGATAGCCCGCAAATTCCTGCGCAATCTTTCTGGCCTCAAGGATGTCAGCCTCCAGTGCTGTGTGGTCTGGCTGCTGCTTCTGTCTGGGTTTGGCACGCCGGAGCAATAAGATCGCCCCTTCTTCGATGGTCAGTTGATCGACAGGGACGGGGGTAGCAAACTGCCCGGTCGCCTGAGATTGTGTTGTTACGAGGACATGACCAGGGCTGTAGAGGGGAATAAACTGATCCAGCACGCGAAAGTCTTCCAGGTCGTCGAGTACGACGAGCCAGCGATCGTGGAGTTGAAGCCACTGCTTGATTGCAGCCAGGAGTTGTCGTTCGTTGAGGTCATCGTAGGCCGGGATGCCAAGCTGGTCGGCGAGCGAGAGCATGCCCGCGCTCAGAAGCTCAGGGGAGCTGGCATTGAGCCAGAAGACGGCCTGGTATTCATGGGAAAAGCGGCAGGCGTATTCTATAGCCAGCAGTGTTTTGCCCATCCCTCCCATGCCGTGCAGCGCCTGGATGCGTGTCTGCGGGGTCTGCTCAGAGGTGAAGAATTGATGCAGCGCTGCTAGATGTTCTTCTCTATCGGTAAAAAAGGGATTGCGTCTATGAGGGAGTAGAAAGAGGGGAAACTGCGGAGGTTTTGCCGGTCGCGGTGCGCCGGCCCAGCGACGTGCCAGTTTCTCGACGACTCGGCGAATGCCTTTCACTACCTCCGTCAGAGCCATATCCAGGTTGCTCCAGTCGCTAATGGGTTTTCCATTGGCAGGCAGAGGTTGATATTGATCGAGCGGGGAACCGCTAAATTCGACCGGGCGTAGAAGGACAGGGATTACCGGCGCTGCTTGTGCAGCGTATTGTTTCAGTGCGTAGGCCATTTCTACCTCGACGCACCGGTCCGAGTCGAAAAAATCGGAGCTGAGAAGCAGCACAAAGATATCAGCCTGACTGAGATAGGATCGAATGCTCTCTCCGATCTTCTGTCCCGGGTCGATCTCGCTATCGTACCACAGGTTGATAAGGCCCAGCCGTTTCAGAGCGCTCAAGTGTTTGCGCAGTTTCTCGAACAGGTTTCTATCCTGGGATACAGGAGATAGTGAGAAAAAGATGTTAATGGTTTCTGAACTCTGTAAGAAAGACATGTCTGCTTATTCTCTTGCCGATTTGAACGAAAATATATTTCAAAAAAGATAGGGACTTTACGGCTTTTATTGTAACATAGATTGACAATGATGGAGAGAATGGGCGTTTGCGTTACCTATTAGGATTACTTTTTTCTCTGCTGTCCTTGATTTTGTTGCAGGTAGCTTGCTTCTCTGGTATGCTCATTAATAGAGATATATGAATACAATTTGCATCATTGCTTTGTGCGACAATCAAACATTCCAGAAACAACTGCTCCTCCCGCTTCTGGAGGGAGGATGGGTGCCGGTTTGCTTCAATCAGGAAGCGAACGGCCTTGTTGTGTCTCAAGTGGACTATTGTGCCACTTTGAGCGCAGCGTGTAGTACCCCCCCCAGGTAGATATATCCACATGTAACAATTCATCAAGGAAAATGGGAGAAGGGACGGGATGGGTACGTACCTTTCTGGCCTGTCTCGGATCTTCCACCGCTTTTGCACCAGGACCTGTTCAGCCTGTCCTTGTTTATGCTCAGGGGAGTGAAGGAAACGCGAATCCTGGTAAGAACAAGCCCGATAAGAGCAAATCAAAGCCAGATAAGCAGGGGGGGAGAGAGCAGCAGGATCGGAAGAAGCCGAAAACAAAAGGATGAAATCTCCCTCACTTTCCAGGATTCCAGGAAGGCAAGCGCGTTTAGTGGTTATCTTGCAATGGTTCTGTCGAGGGCTGCTCTTTCTGTATTTGTGTCGCTTGCCGGAGTCTGCTTGCCTCTTCGTGCCTATTCAGAGACTCCAGCAGCGCAGCATATTTTTCACGCGTGCGAACGACATCTGGATGCGTAGGGCCAAATGTTTGGAGGCGCAGGGCGAAAGCCTGCTGGAATAACGTTTCTGCTTCTTGATACGCTTGCCGCCCGACGAGGAGCTCCGCCAGATTGCTGAGGCTCTGAGCTGTATCGGGATGGGTAGGGCCGAGGGCCTGTTCGCGAATGGCCAGTGCGCGTCGCAAGAGCGATTCTGCCTGTTCCTCTTTGTGAGCATCTCGGTAGAACACGCCTAGATTATTGAGCACGTCTGCGACAAAGGGATGATCCGCTCCAAGCGCCTGTTCATAGATGCTCAGGGCGCGTTGATAGAACTGCTCTGCTTGTTGATACTTTCCCTGTTTATCCGCCAGGAGGGCCAGATTATTGAGGAAGAGAGCGACGTCGGGATGCTCAGGCCCTAGCACTTGCTCGCCGATGGCCAAGGCACGTTGGTAAAGCGCTTCTGCTTGCTGATCTTTTCCCTGTATATCATAGACACCTGCCAATTTATTGAGGCTTTGAGCGGTCTCCGGGTGCATATCTCCAAGCGCCTGTTCGCGAATAACAAGCGCGCGCTGGTAAAATTGCTCTGCCTGCTGATATTCCCCTCGCGCCTCGGCGAGATCTCCCAGCCCGTTCAGAGGATACGCCAGGTCGGGGTGCCTGGGAGGGAGAATGTGTTCGTAGAGAGTGAGTGCGCGTTGATAGGCGGTTTCGGCCTGGGCGTAGTTTCCCTGGAGAGCATAAATCAGTCCCAGGTTGTTGAGCGTTTTCGCGATATCGGGATGTTCAGGGTTGGCTGTCTGTTCGTCGAGCGTAAGGACTCGCCGATAGAATTGCTCTGCTTGTTGATACTTTCCCTGGCTTCCATAGAGAACAGCCAGATTATAAAGGCTCTCGGCGGTATCGGGATGAACCGGCCCAGGTTCCTGCTCTCGCAGTTCTAGCGCGCGCAAAAGGGTTTTCTCGGCTTCTTGATAGCGGGCCAGCCGGTGGTAGAGCAAACCCAGAGAGTTGAGAGTCTGAGCGATTTCTTGAGAAGTAGCCCGGCGGTGCTGCTCCTGTAGCTGTAGCGCCTGGGTGAGATAGGTTTCTGCCTCGCTGTAGCACGCTTTTTGATAACAGTACAGGCCCAGGCGCTGCAGCAGTTGCGTTCCTTCTTTCAGCTTCAGATGAAAGGTGGTAATCAGGGAGGCGCAGTGCAGGGCCTGGGGAAGATAGCGCTCACACTTTTCCTGAGTATGAAAATGCACTTCGGGGAAAACGCGATTCACCAGGCGTATGACCTGGCCGGCCCACCGGCGCTGTTCTCTCCTGGGAAGGCTATCGATAAGGACAGCCTGGACGATACGGTGGATGCGTAGCGTTGTGCTATCGGCCAGATGATGGACCAGGGAGTAGCTGTGCAGATCGGCCAGCGCTTCATTTAAGGTCAGAGGATGAGCTGCAAGGGTGTGTAACGGTTCGCTCAATTCGCCTGCTCCATCCACAAGCAATTCGTAGGGGATGGTTTCCGGGTGCAAAAAGGACAGGAGATACAGCAGCGGGAGATTCGTCACCCGTTGCTGCGTGACCTTTTCAATCGCGAGGGTCAGGGTAACGGTCACGGAGTCTGGATGGTTCTGGCTGCTCACTATCCGTCCCCGGCGGCTCAACAATGCCGCCCGCTCCTGCTGAAACAGAGAAAGGTAAGTATGCAGGCCGCAGCCTGTTTCTTCGAGATAAGCTCCGGCCTGATCGAGGGCGAGCGGAAAACCATCCATCGCTTGCACAATGGCTGTGGCTTGCTGAATGGCTTCAGGGGGAGCTTGGTCGAGGGACGCACCGGCCGGAATAATCCTGGCGCGTTGGAGCAAGAATAACACGCCTGCGTCGGTATCCAGTTGTGTGACAGGAAGCGCCGAAGCCACTTCCCCCGCCGTTTGCGTGCGCGTAGTCAGGAGGATATGGCCGTTGCTCTGGGCAGGAACGATCAAATCGAGCAGCGTAAGGTCATCGAGCTGGTCCAGCACGAGCAACCAGCCTGTCTGGCTGGAAAGCCAGCGCTTGACGGCCGTAAAGAGGTGGTCTTCGTCCGCCCAGGCTTCCGCGGGCAGGGCAAGCTTCTCTGCCAGGGTGCTTACTTCTGTGCTGAGCCTCTCGCGAGTTGAGGCATTAAGCCAGAGGGTCGTTTGATACAGATGGGAGGTGCGATAGAGATACTCAAGGGCAATCTGTGTTTTTCCTATGCCGCCCAGGCCGTTCAACGCCAGGATGCGTGGCTGATGTGTCTGAGCGGCGGTGAAGAAGGAGGATAGAGCTGCGAGAATCGTTTCGCGATCCGTAAAAAAAGTACTCTGTCGGTAAGGGCAATAGTGCAGGGGAAATTCCGGCGTAGCCGGGTGGGTGCGTATTCTCTTTACCTGGCCTCTTAGTTCTTCAACTACTTTGCGAATGCCTTTCGCTACCTCAGAGAGGGCCGCGTCAAGATTGCGTTTGAGGATGACCGGAATGCCGCCTGCCGGCAGCGGGCTATAGCCGGCTATGGGAAGGGCTTCCCAATCGGTGGGAGACAGGATGACCGGAATCAAGCGCGCAGCTCCTGCTTTGCTACGTTCGAGCGCCCGCTGCATTTCGAGTTTACAGCAGCGTTCTGAAGCCAGGAATTCCGCGCTGATGAGCAGAACAATAATATTCGCCGCGCGGAGACTGGACTCGAGGGCGCGGGTGATATTGTTTCCGGGGCTGATGGCGCTATCGTACCACTCGTCAATGAGATGTTGCTGCCGCAGGGCGCTCAAATGCATTGTAAGCCTGTCGAACAGGCGTCTGTCTTTGGAAGAAGAGATGGCGTAGGAAAAAAAGATCTTGATGGTCTGGGAAAGCGATGAAGAAGACATGCTACTCATATTCCTTGTGAATCCAGCCACTCCAAAATACATCTGGCTACTGCTTCCCAATCTTTTTCTAGCATCATATCGTGGGCCATATTGGGAAAGATTTGCGCCTGGGTTGCGTAGGCGCGGGCGGTGGCCGCGACCTCTTTGCGTGTGAAGATAGTATCTTTCTCGGCTCCCAGCACGAGCATAGGAATTTTGATCTTTCGGGGGCGCGGCAGGTTCAAGGCCAGCATATCCAGGTAGGCGCGAAATGATTCGTTCTGGATATGGGCGTAATACGTTTTCAATTGTTCCTCTGGCATATTTGCCGAAAAGAAGGCTTCGCGAGTGAGTTGTGGGGTAGCTACAATAGGGTAGAGACCGAGAGTGAGGTTAGCTTGCAGGAAGCACAGGGGATGCCGCCGTGCAATGCTGAGGGTGAGGCGCAGCACGCCGCCGGGCGGGACCGAGGCAAGCAGGACTCCGGCAGGTGCCTGGTGGGATTCGAGGTATTTTTGGACGACCAGTCCACCCATTGAGTGGCCGATTACCACCGGCGGGTTTTCCATTTGCCGGGCTACCTCTGCGAGATCGGAAACATAGTTGGCGATGCTCATCCAGCGCAGGCGTTCTCGCTCTCCGCTCTTGCCATGCCCGCGCAAGTCTAGAGCGCAAGCGACATAGCCGTGTTGGGCAAAATAGGGTAGGAAAAACTCTTCCCAGCACCATGCGCCATGCCATGCTCCATGCACGAAGAGCAGCGGGGTTGTATGTGACCTGGTTGCGGGTTCGCGAACAACGGTTGCCAGGCGCATTGACGGAATATCCTCCTTGATATCTGGTTGCCTGTTATCATGCCTGATTGTTCATTCTTTGTCAATGATATACTGAGATAATTTTGTAAATAAAATAGATGTTTAAGAAGGAGAAGATCATGAACAAAGTTCGCTGGGGTGTGCTGAGTACTGCCGATATCGCGCTCACCAAAGTAATTCCGGCGATGCAACAGGGCAGGTATACTGAAATTACCGCGATTGCCTCGCGCGAGCCAGGAAGAGCGCGGGCGGCAGCGGCCAGGCTGGGCATTCCCAAAGCCTATGGCTCGTATGAAGAATTGCTGGCCGATCCTGAAATCGATGCAATTTACAATCCGCTCCCGAATCACCTGCACGTTCCCTGGTCGGTGAAGGCGCTGGAGGCGGGCAAGCATGTGCTCTGTGAGAAGCCGCTCGCGCCAAGCGTGGCAGAGGCCCGGATCTTACTCGACGCCGCAGCACGCTATCCGCGGCTCAAGGTGATGGAGGCGTTTATGTACCGGCACCATCCTCAGTGGCAACGGGCCAGACAAATAGTGCGCGAAGGAAAAATCGGCGAACTGCGCACAATTCAGTCGTTCTTCTCGTATTACCTGGATGATCCTACCAATATTCGCAATATCTCGGACGTTGGCGGCGGTGGTATGCTGGATATTGGCTGCTACACGGTCTCGCTGGCGCGTTTTCTCTTCGACGCGGAGCCACGTCGCGTCCTGGGTATAGTCGAGTACGATCCCCTCCTCAAAGTTGATCGTCTTACCTCTGCCATTCTGGATTTCGGTGCCGGCACCTCGACCTTCACTTGTGGAACGCAGCTCGCGCCCTATCAGCGCGTCAATATCTTTGGTACGCGCGGCCGGGTGGAGATCGTGATTCCCTTTAATGCGCCGGCCAACCAGCCCACGACCATTTTCTATCAGCAGGGAGACAGGATCGAGGAGATCCGGCTGGAGGCGTGCGATCAGTACACCATTCAGGGTGACCTTTTCTCCCAGGCGGTACACAATGATAGTGAGGTGCCCACGCCCCTCGCGGACGCGCTCGCTAACCTGCAAGTGATCGAGGCCATTTTCCGCAGCGCGCAGAGTGGGGCGTGGGTCTAGGCTCCGCTTATTTTTGATACATGCGGCGCGTGGTGCTGCCCATGAGTTTGATTGCGCTCTTGCGTGGCATAATGCGCTGCATGAACACGTTGGCCGCGCGAAAGGTCAGGCTGGGAATGACGCTCGGCTTCTTGCCAAGAGCTGCCAGCGCTTCGGTGACGACGACCTGGGCTGTCAGAGCGACCATAGAGCCTTTGGGGGTGCTGGCTATGTAACCGGGCGTGCTCACCGCCGGAGGGCAGCAGGCCAGGACATCAACGCCCTGGCCGCGCAGTTCGTCCCAGAGTCCCTCGGCGAGCATCTGATTATACGCCTTGGTGGCCGAATAGTTGACTACCATTGCCGTGCCCAGGGAGCCTCCCAGCGAGGCCATGAGCAGGATGCCGCCGTGCCCCCGCTTGAGCATGAGCTGGCCTAGTTGATAGGCCAGCATCATCGGCGCGCGACAATTCACCGCAATCTCGGCCAGGTGATCTTCCAGCGGGATCTCGAAATAAGGACCAATCTTCGAGATGGCCGCATTGTAGACCAGCAGGCCAATCTCAATATCGCCTGTAGCTTCGGCGATTACCGTGCCAATATCCTCGCCCGCCAGATCCAATGACAGCGTGCGTACCTCGATGGCGTGCCGCCTCTTTAGATGCTCCCCAACTGCCTCCAGCAGTTCTTTTCGCCGTGCGATCAGGACAAGATTGAGTCCTCTCGCCGCGAGCTGTTCGGCAAACTCGGCACCAAGTCCTTCGGAAGCTCCAGCGATGAGCGCCCAGGGTCCATAGCGCGTGCGAAACCTGTCAACTGTTGTTTCATCCATCAGAACGTCTCCTGAATTATAAACGAGGCAGCACGCTCGTCGCGAAGGCGCGCAGCCTATCAATATCGTCAAGGTCAAACCACTGGAGCATGAGTTCCTGCACGCCGGCCTGCCCGTATGCCTCGATCTGCGCGAGAATCTGTTCAGACCTTACTGCTTCTGCCTTGAATTTGTTTACGCGCCGTTGTGATAATATTGTCCACCGCTTGCTGGACAACTGGATCGTTGATATCCTCATTTTGTTGTTTCAATATCGTCAAAAGGCGCTGGCGAAAGTCTTCCTCACGGAAGCGAGAAGGGTCAACGGTGTCTTTTGGCAGGTAGGGCAGGCTCAAGACACAGATCGTTACCTGTTCAAGCGTTGGCTGGGCGTCCGATGGCACATTTGCCCACGATGGATCTGGTGGGTCCCCCAGAAGTACCCAGGCAGCCGTAGAGGGTTCTTGCTTGCCCCTGATGTAGACCGTCGCTCCATTATAATGTGGAAGCCAGTACTCGGATAGCTCAACTTCCCTGCCCTTACGCGTCAGTTCATCCTCATATACTTGTCTATGTACGACAATCGTTTCAATTCTCTCATTCTTTCTCCCTGTTGCTTTCTCGACCCTGATCTCTCCTGTGTAGGTGCCTCCATCGGCACTGAGCTTCATCACATGGCTTGACTCATAGTTTTTGGCCGCTGCCTCTTTACAGAGCTTCCGGAGCGCGGGCTGGCGGATCAAGAAGCTCTCGTTATGATTGTTTATAACATACCACAAAATAGTTTTGCCGATAAAGGAGAAATAGATGCTTTTAATATCAGACCAGTGTAGAACACAGATTACTTTCCGTTTCCGTTTGTTGAAGCAAATGAAGCCGTTGTCATAGACATAGGTACGATAGGCCAGATCAAAGAAAGCTGGAAAGAAAAAGAGTGCAGCCAGAGCCAGGAAGACGAGGCCAATAATGACGCCGCCGAGAGGGCTGAAGTTGCCCCAATCATCTGGGGGAACTGATATTTGCAGGGCAAGGCCGATCAGGAATGAAGTCAGACTGAGAAGAAGAAAGACGCCTGACGACACAATGGGGGGAAGGTTTGCTCCCAGATTTCTATATTCTTTCTGGAAATTTCCGAGGTCATTCTGGATTGCCAGCCGGGTTACCTCTTCTGAGATATGGGTTGTCATAGGAAATGTTGATCTCCTTGTAGTATGCCTATTCTCCAGGATGGAAATGGCCGTATCTTGATTGAAGATGCGCGAAGACGGCAAAAATTTATAATCGTCTATCTATCATACTATATAATGCTGTCAACCTTCTTTGAGTTCTGGATGATGAGCAGACAAGACGATGGAACGTGAAGGTCGCGCTTTTGTCCTCTCTTGCCAGCACAGCGTGGGAATGAAATCACCTCCTGGGTCACAACCGGTTGAGGTCGTTTGGATTCTCTTCCAGCTTCTCACAGGAGGTGGTTTTTGCGAGCTTTTCCCTATAATCCGGGATTGCTCAGATTTTTTCTCAATGGTGAGCTGTTTGTTTGCTATGCCTTATTGAGCATCACGTCGCCGCAGGCGATGGGATCGAAGCCCGTCTGGGTGGACAGGTCGGTGCCGTTGTGCAGATTGATATACCAGCCACTAGGCGGGATGGTGGTGACGTTCTGGATCATCGTTGTTGTCGTAGATTTACCCTCGGCATCGGCCTTGACCGGCGTCAGCGAATAGACTACGGCTCCCTGGTGGACGCAACTTCCGGCGTGGATGTGTACCATGTGCTGGCTATATGGCTGCATACCGCTGAGCGTCAACTTCACCGTCAGAGTGTGGCCGGAGAGGCTCAGGGTGGCCGTGCCGCTCACATCCTGGTTCGCCGATTGGGTTGACTCAAGCGATACCTGCACGGTCTGTGAACTCCTGAGCGAAGTATTCGAGTTAATAACGTCGCCGCAGGCAATTGCCTCAGCCTGGCTGGCCGTGGAGAGTCCTGGACCATTGTAGATGGTAAAATACCAGTTTTTGGCAGGGATGCCCTCTGCTACGACGAACTTTGAAGTCGCGCTGGCTACTCCGTATGCGTCGGCAGTCATATTCAGAGTATAGAGTGTTCTGGCGCTGTTTGTGGCATTTATATCACTGCAACTGCCCTGATTGATATGCACAGGGTGAACGCTGTTGGGAGCCAGACCGGTGACTTTCGACTGGATTGTTAGCATGTGAGTAGTCTGGTCCCAGGTGAGAGTCGCTGTGCCGACCGGCTGATGCTGCAAGGTAGCGGTGGCAGAGGTGCCGCCCGTAGGCGTGGATGTGGGCGTGGAACTGCCTGAAAGGCTACTACTCACAGTTGCCGAAGTGCTGTTCCCTCCTCCACAAGCGGTAAAGAGAAGCGCCAGCGCAATTAGCGCAAAAAAAGCGGAAAGTTTTTTCTTAGCAAAATATCGGTTAAACATAGGAATTCCTTCTTCCATCACTTCATCGGCGCATAACCGCGCCGCCTCCTGGCTTCTTTTTTCCGGCGTGTACACTCACGCATTGTTTCGCGAGGCCACGCCTGCAAATTACTCTTATCTTCTAGTATACCCCTGACAAGAATTGTGAAATAGAAATATACAAAATAATCTTTTCTCGCTAAATACTTAAAGCATGAGCATGTGGATACTCGCGAATGACTGTGTGGAAAAATCGTGTCCATTCTGAGTAATTCGCCAGATTTCTTGAGCATATCTTGAGATCTTCAAGCAGTTTCCTGTGCCTTTCTTGAGAATGTATTTGTTACACTAAGGTACAGGCTTTGGACCCGGAGGATACTTTTGAGAAAGCCGGTGAGAGAGAAGAACAAAGTCAAAGCCCTGCGAGCTTCGCAACGAGTACTCACAATGGCGAGTTAAAGAAAAAAGGGAAATGTTCCATGGAGCAGAGTGAACCCCAGGTTCAAATGCCAGAGGATCAAGACAAAACCAGCCATGACGCCGGGGAGCCTGCAGAGGTTGTAGACGACCCGGCTTTATTGAGACGCCGGGAAGTGCTGCTGGGCAAATATCCTGGTCAGGAACGTATCCGCATCGTGCGCCCCAGCCGTGTTTCCTTGCAGCGTGTCGATACCGGTTTGCTCAAAGCTACCGAAGCCAGTATGGCCCCGGCCAGTGGTTTTGGCCGCGTCATGTATCGGGCCAAGCGCTTTTTGATCGGCAGTCCCCTGGCAAACGAGCAGGCAGTACACGAACGCCTGACGAAATTCAAAGCCCTGGCAGTGCTCTCGTCAGATGCCATCTCGTCCGTGGCCTACGCAACCGAAGCCTGTATGGGCATTCTGATCCTTGCTGGCTCTGCGGCCCTGGGCACGCTGATTCCTATTACCATCGCAATTATCGCACTGCTTGCTATTGTCGCGCTCTCTTACAGCCAGACCATTCCTGCTTATCCTAATGGCGGTGGCTCGTATATCGTCGCTAAAGATAATCTGGGCACCCTGGCGGGACTGGTCGCCGCAGCTGCTCTCTTGATCGATTACGTTCTGACCGTCTCAGTCAGCGTCACTTCAGGGGTGCAAAACCTGGCTGTGATTTTCCAGGGCCTGAATCCGTATATCGTCGAGGTCGATATTCTGGTGATCCTCATCATTACCATTGTGAATCTGCGCGGTATTCGTGAATCCGGCTCGGTCTTCGCTATCCCTACCTACTTCTTTATTGTTAGTGCCTTCCTCATGATTATTGTCGGGCTTTTCAGGGGCTACGCCGACCACGCGGCTTTCGGGCATTTTCCACCGGTAAAAGGGGTCGAGACGCTGGGGCTTTTCTTGATCCTGCGCGCTTTTGCCTCCGGCTGTTCGGCGATGACCGGGACGGAGGCTATCTCGAATGGCGTGCCCGCTTTTAAAAAGCCAGAGCCGCGCAATGCCAGAATAACCCTGATTGCTATGGCGACCATTCTGGCCCTGCTCTTCGCGGGCATTACGCTGCTAACCATGACCTTCGGCATTATTCCTCAGAATGGCACTACGGTTATTGGGCAGATCGCGGCCAGAGCGTTCGGCAATAGCCCGCTGGCCTTCATGTACCCGGTTTTCCAGATCTCCATTCTGCTGATCCTGACCCTGGCAGCCAATACCAGTTACGCGGATTTTCCGCGCCTGGCCTCGCTGCTGGCGCGCGATCACTTTCTGCCGCACCAGTTCGCTTTCCGGGGGGATCGGCTGGCCTTCTCGATTGGCATCATTTTCCTCGCTATCCTGGCCGGCCTGCTGGAGGTGACTTTTAATGGCAACACAGATCATCTCATCGACCTGTATGCCGTGGGGGTATTTATCTCCTTTACCCTTTCGCAAACCGGTATGGTGTGGCACTGGTGGCGTCTGCGTGGCCCGCACTGGCGGAGAAGTATCGTTATCAACGGTCTGGGGGCGGTGACGACTCTGACCGTCGCTGCGATTATCACTATCTCCAAGTTTGCTCTGGGCGCCTGGGTTGTGGTCGTCTTGATTCCCCTGCTGGTGCTGATGTTCATCGGCATCCATCGCCACTACACAAAGGTAGAACGCGAGCGTACTACCACTATTCCGCCCAGGCCAGCAGAGATTCGGCACCTGTTTATTGTGCCAATCGCGGCGCTTGATGCCGTCTCTGTGCAGAGCCTATCCTACGCACGCTCAATCACCAGAAACGTGACTGCGGTTCATGTCGCGATTGACGAAGAGGATGCTCGCAGGCTGCGCAAGACCTGGAGGGAGTGGATCGAGCAGATTGGGCCAGAGGAGAAGCTGGAACTAGTGATCATTGAATCGCCCTATCGCTCGCTGAATGGGCCGCTGCTGGCCTATATCGATACCGTCCATGAACTCTACCCTGATGTGACCCTGACCGTCCTGCTGCCGGAGTTTGTGGTGAACCACTGGTGGGAGCACATTCTGCACAACCAGACCGCTCTCCGCCTTAAGGCCGCGCTGCTCTTCCGCCCCGGCATTGTCGTAACAAATATGCCACAACATCTGGTCGAGCGTACCCAATCTTCTTAAAGAGTGGGCCAGCGTATGTGAGCCGTGACAAACGCCAGATACAAAATGATCATCCCGGCGCCTCCTATCCGCGTCATTCCTCTGGATGGGAGCAGCAGCAGGAGTCCGATTATCGTCATGCCAAGCAACCACCCAAGTTCGAGGAAGACACCACTTGCCGCACTTCTGGTGCCGAAGACGATGGCGGGAAGTGCCAATCCGACGATGAGATTAAGCGTATTGCTGTTGACTGTTGCGCTTACGACGGCCGCTCCTCGTCCTCGATATGCCAGATGAAGAGCGGTGTAGGCATTCGGAATGCTCGTAAGCGAGGCCAGGATGACTCCGCCGACGAGTGCCTGGGGCAGATGCCACTCCGTGGCTAGCGTTAACGCTGCCTGCACCAATCCTATACTGGCGATGACAATCACGAGGATAGCGCAAGGAGCAAGCCAGATAAAGAGTCGCGACATTCCTGTCTGCTGGCGCTCCTGTTCTTCTTCGTGAATCTGGCCAGCAGCTTTTGCAAGCAGGTGTGCGAGGCCATCCGGCAATGGCAGGTGGTCAACGTGGCGCGGGCGGAGACTCACCAGGATTGCATAGGGAATGAACAGCACAGCGAGCAGTACGCCGGCCAGGATAGGGGTGAGAAGGCCGAGAAGCAGAGAGGCAACAACGAGGAGGGTGAGCAATGCTACTGTGCCATCAAGCATTAACCCCTGGCGCCGCATGCGTATCTGCCCGGTAAGGGCCGCCGAGAGGCCCAGAAGCATCGCGAGATTGAAGAGGTTAGAGCCAAGCACGACTCCGCGTCCTAAATCGGCTGCACCTGCAAAGAGAGCAGCAATCGCGGCAGCGATTTCTGGCGCATCGGCTCCTAAAGCTGTCAGCAGTCCTAAGAGACCATCAGTCCACTTGAGCGTGGCTCCAAGAACGCTGAGTCCGCGTACCAGCACCTCGCTGGAGATGAGCGTTGCGGAGAGACAAATCAGAAAGACCAGTATGGCAATGCCAGTAGACATTCTTTCCTCCTCAGTTTCCGATCGGCCCCGGCAGCGAGCTTCGCCTTATTTGCTCCAGAAAAGAAGGAGAAAAAAAGCCGGGACCTGCCGACCAGGCTTCCCGGCGCACCAGAAGTAGTTCTTTATTTGCCAGTTTATCATATTAATACATGCGGCAACAAGAGGAGTGAAGAAATCTCCTGATTTCCAGGCTTCTTCATTACTCCTCGGTGCTGAAACGATATCCGACACCGGAGATAGTGAGAATAAAGCGGGGATGCGCGGGATCAGGTTCGATTTTGCGGCGCAATTGGCCGACATAGACATGGAGATAGTGGGCGTCTGCCCCATAACCAGCTCCCCAGACCTGCGAAAGGAGCATCTGGCGGGTCATAATCTTGCCAGCGTTGTTGATCAGCGCCTTGAGTAAATCATATTCGGTTGGCGTAAGCTTCACTTCCGCGCCATTGACCGTGACCACCCGCTGAGCAAAATCGACTTGCAGGGGGCCGGCCGTGAAGATGGGTTCGGCACCGGTCTGGGCCTGGGCGCTGTGGCGCAGGGCCACACGAATACGCGCCAGCACCTCATCCATGCCAAAGGGTTTGGAGACGTAGTCATCGGCCCCCAGATCGAGCGCCAGCACCTTATCGCGCTCCGTGTCCTTCACCGAAAGCACAATGATAGGGAGGTTTGAGGCTGAGCGTACTTTCTTACAGACCTCCAGGCCGCTCATACCCGGCAGGCCGAGGTCAAGCAACATCAAGTCGGGACGATGGCTGGTAATCTCTTCCATCGCCTGTTCACCGCTCTCTGCTGTAAACACATCGTAGCCATGTGCAGAGAGGTTACGCTGGAGGGCGCGCAGAATCTCTCTTTCATCATCGACTACCAGAATGCGTGCGCCACTTTTACTCATATTCGTGCCTCCTCTATTTGTGCCTCTACTCTCTCTGCCCGGTGCAGCGGTAACGTGAAACTAAAGACCGCGCCGCCACCCCGGCGGTTTTCGGCCCAGATGCGCCCGCCGTGCGCCTCGATCAATCCACGGCACACGGCCAGGCCGATGCCTGTGCCGCCCATCTTATGGGCCGGACCCGTCACGCGATAGAACTTGTCAAAGATTCGTTCGAGATCGCCGGCCGGAATGCCGGGTCCGTGGTCGGCCACCGAAACAGTTAGCTCGGTCGTGTTGGTCATAACAGCGATTTCGATGGGCGAGCCGGCCGGCGTGTAGCGCAGAGCATTCTCAAGCAAATTCGTTAACACCTGATCAATCATCAGATAATCCAGCTCGACCGGAGGCAAATCGGCAGGCAGATCGATTTTTACCTCGCGCCTTTGCAGAAGAGGCTTCATGCGTCCAAGTACATCGTGCAAAATCTCATCGATTGGATACCATTCTTTTTCGGGCTTGAGCGCCCCGCCTTCGATGCGCGATATATCCAGCAGATTCTCAACCAGGCGATTTAATCGATCAGCCTCATGCTCGATGGCCAGAGAAAAACTGTGCCGTTCCTCTTCGCTCCACTGAATATCGTTTTGCAGAAGGCTGCTGGCCGCGGCTTTGATCGATGTGAGCGGCGTACGCAGGTCGTGTGAGACCGAGGAGATCAAGGCTGCACGCAGGGCGTCTGTGCGCTGGAGCACCTCGACTTGCAGGCTCTCGCGGCGCAGGCGCGCGTGCTCAACCATCGAAGTTGCCTGATCGAGAAACGCCCAGAAAAAACGCGAGCTGGGATCGGAATGATTTGCCTCGCTCCCCAGGCGCTTGCTTTGGGTGAAGAGGCGCGGGTCCTCCTCTATTGATAAACAGAGCACGCCGATGACCTTCTGCCCGGTTTTCAGCGGGAAGAAGCTGAGATAACGACGGGAGGATTGAGGCATGGTCGAGCTACGTATCACGACCCGCGAAGCATAATGGCTGGCCTTATCGTGAGCGCGGGCGAAATCGTAAAGCTCGACCGTCTGTCCCTCGCGCATCACCCAGGCTGCCGTGCTTAGCTCGTCTGTGGTCAGGCGCAAGGAGGCGAGGGGCTTTTGCGCACTGGCGCGCAGGACAGGTTTGCCCCCTTCATCGGGGAGAAGAAGCATACAATTGCGCACGCCGCGCGAGGCAAATACCTCAACCACTGTGCGGGCCAGAACTTCCAGCTGGTGATCCAGATCTTCCTCGTTATTGGTGTCGCGCAGCAGCTCGTAGAGAATACGCGTCTCACGTTCGCGTTCACGTGCCTGCTCCGCGCGCTGGCGGAGGGCGGCAGCTAGCTGGCCGGTGATAATTGCTGTGCAGAGGAAGATGCCCAGGGCCAGCCACTCTTCCGGGTACCTGATTGTGAAGGTATAGAGCGGCTGAACCAGGAAAAAGTCAAAGGACAGGAAAGCTACCACCGAGGAGAGAACAGCGGGATACAGCCCGCGTGTGCTGGCCAGGGTCAGAACTACCACCAGGTAAACAAGCGAGATATTGGGGATGCGCGGATAAAGATGCAGACCGTAGAGAATCATTGTCACCGCGAGGGTTCCCAGCAGCGCCGTAAGCGTATCCCAGAGAAAGTTCCTCCACGAAACTCTCTGCTTCAGGACGGATAATAAGATGTGTTTGAGCTGATACATAGTGTGTGCTCACCGGAAAAAAGCTCTCTCCTGCTTGTACCATATGCTATTCCAGGCAGAGAGTCAAGGGGAGCTTACAAGCCAAGGCCTGGCAGGGATGATACCTCATTCCTGGCTATGAGGTACCAGGTGGATATCAATATCTTGTGAGAGACGCAGCAGGCGATTTGTGATGGAGCCGCGAATGAGTTCTTCCCAGCGGCTGCGCGCGGGCTGGCCAATGACGATCTGCGTCACCTGGCGCTCCCTGGCGATCTTCACCAACTCCTGGGCGATGTCGCGGCCTCTGGCGCGAATGACTTCGGCTCCCAGATCTTCCGCGAAGCGGGCGTGCTCCTCCAGGCGGCGCTGTGCAGCCTCTTGCTCAGCGCGTGACTCGCGGCCAAATCGCCAGAGCCTGAAGAGCTTGCCGGTGAAAGCGCGGTAGCCCTCTGGTTCGATGGAGACGGCGAGCAGGTCGGCGTGTAAGCCGTGGGCCAGCCGCCAGGCGTCGCGAATGACCTGACGGGTGTGCGGCCGGGGATCAAAGCCGACCAGGACACGCTCGTTCGCTCGCCAGCGTTCGGTGATGTGGTGCTGCAGCATGTATTCCTGTAGCTGCGCCTCGGTCTTCTCGGCTACACGTTGCAGGGCCAGTTCTCGCAAGGCCGTGAGGTTGCCCTCGCGAAAAAAGTGGTGCAGTGCCTGCTCGATGCGGTCGGGTGGGTAGATATTACCGTGTCGCATGCGCTGGCGCAGGGCATGCGGCGAGATGTCGATCAGTTCTACCTCGTCGGCCTGGTCGAGAACCCAATCGGGCAACGTCTCGCGCACCCGTACACCGGTAATGGTGGCGACCACGTCGTTCAGGCTTTCCAGGTGCTGAATATTGAGTGTAGTCACCACATCAATACCAGCATCCAGAATCTCCAGCACATCCTGGTAGCGCTTGACGTGTCTGGAGCCGGGTACGTTGGTGTGGGCCAACTCGTCGATAAGCGCTACTCTGGGATGCCGGGCCAGAATGGCTTCGGTATCCATTTCTTCCAGCAAGATATTCCGGTAAGGGACCTTCTTGCGTGGGATGATCTCCAAATCGCCAATCTGCGCCTCGGTACTGGGACGCCCATGCGTCTCGACGTAGCCTATGACTACATCGGTTCCCCGGCCCTCGCGGCGGTGCCCTTCATTCAGCATGGCGTAGGTCTTGCCGGCACCGGCTGCTGAGGCCAGGTAGATACGCAGACGTCCGCGTCTATGCGCGGGTCGGCTTTCTTCCTGCTCCCTCTGTTCCCTCGTTTGGGAAGGAACAGCGGAGGAGGAGTCCTGCTCGTGACGTTGCAGGCCGTAGCGCCGGAGGAGTTCTTCTGGATCAGGGCGTCCCTCCTCGCGGCGCGCGCGCTCGGATGAGTGCTCGTTCGTCATGGCTCTATTTTAGCGCGTCGAGGGCCAGGTTCAAGTCCAACACGTTGACGTAAGGCTCGCCGAAGATGCCCAGGAAGCGCCCCGTCTCGTGGCTGTAAATTAGCTGCTGAACCTGGGCCAGACTCAGCCCCCGCGCTTGAGCGACGCGCGGAGCCTGGTAGAGCGCTCCTGCGATGGAAATGTCCGGGTCCAGACCAGAACCCGAAGCCGTCACCAGATCCACCGGCACCGGTCCTGGAGGCGCGTTGGGATTCTCTTTCTTGAGTTCCGCGACTCGCTGCTGCACCGTCTGGATATAAGAGGCGCTGGTGGGTCCAGCATTGGAAGCGCTGGAGTTGTTTGCGGCGTATGGCTCAGGCGTTCCAGTTTGTGGGTTGACTGTAGCGGAGGGTCGCCCGTGGAAGTATTTGGGCAGGGTCCAGTATTGTCCGATGAGCTCCGAACCAATGATCTGCCCGTTGGAGGCGCGGATCAGGCTGCCGTTGGCCTGGTAGGGAAAGATCAGTTGGGCCAGGCCCGTTACTACTCCTGGGTAGATGAAGCCAAGCAAGATTATGAGCAATAGCGTGAGTACAATCGCCGGGCGCAGGTACTTCTTCCAAAATGCTTTCATCTTTCTTCCTTTCCTTAAAGCGTCAGATGCAGGGCTACCAGCACCAGGTCAATCAACTTGATGAAGATGAACGGGACGATAATTCCTCCCAGTCCGTAAATCAGCAGGTTGCGGCGCAGCAGGGGACCAGCCCCGATGGGACGATACTTGATGCCTCGCAGGGCCAGGGGGATCAGTGCGATGATGATCAGGGCGTTGAAGATCACGGCTGAGAGCACCGCGCTGTGCGGCGTCGCCAGGTGCATAATGTTGAGCGCCTGTAACTGCGGATAGGTCACGGAAAAGGCTGCCGGAATGATGGCAAAGTACTTGGCGACATCGTTGGCGATGCTGAAGGTCGTCAGCGCTCCCCGCGTGATGAGCAACTGCTTGCCCACCTCGACCACCTCGATCAGTTTGGTAGGGTTGGAGTCCAGATCCACCATGTTCGCGGCCTCTTTGGCGGCCTGGGTGCCGGTGTTCATGGCCACACCTACATCGGCCTGGGCCAGCGCTGGCGCGTCATTGGTGCCATCCCCGGTCATGGCCACCATTTTCCCGCCCGTTTGCTGCTCCTTGATGAGTTTCATCTTGGTCTCAGGCGTGGCTTGAGCCAGGAAATCATCGACCCCCGCCTCTTTGGCGATAGCGGCGGCGGTCAGGGGATTGTCTCCAGTGATCATGATGGTGCGAATGCCCATGCGCCGCAACTGCTCAAAACGTTCACGCATGCCGCTTTTCACGATGTCCTTGAGTTCGATTACGCCCAGTACCCGTGCCCGCCCTGCCGAGCCATGAGAGCCGGCCACAGTTTCCGCGACGACCAGCGGAGTGCTGCCCACGCGCGCAATGCTGGTAACAAGCTCGTCCAGTTCGTCGCCGGTGCTGCCTCCATGCTCGCTCACATAGTTCTTGACCGCGTCGGCAGCTCCCTTACGGATCGTGTGCGCTGGCTCGCTGTCCTTGCTTGCTGCTCCGTCCATATTCACGCCGCTCATGCGCGTGGTGGCGCTGAAGGGAATGAAAGTGAGAGAAGGATCGACCTCATCGGTAAAGCCGTAGCGTTCGCGGGCCAGGGCCACAATCGAGCGACCTTCCGGGGTTTCATCGGCCAGGCTGGAAAGCATGGCAGCCCGCGCTACCTCCTTCTCGCTGGCCCCTGCTACAGGCACAAAACGTGTTGCCTGGCGATTGCCCAGGGTAATCGTGCCCGTCTTATCGAGCAGGAGCACATCGACATCGCCAGCTGCTTCCACGGCGCGTCCGCTCATAGCGAGCACGTTGCGTTGCACCATGCGATCCATGCCCGCGATGCCAATGGCCGAGAGCAAGCCCCCGATGGTGGTGGGGATCAGGCAGACTAGCAGGGCAATCAAGGTCGTCACCGAGACGGGCTGGCCCGAATAGATGGCGAACGGTTCCAGGGAGACCACCACCAGCAGGAAAATGATGGTCAGGCTGGCGATCAAGATGTTGAGGGCGATCTCATTGGGCGTTTTCTGCCGTTTGGCACCCTCGACGAGAGCGATCATGCGATCCAGGAAGGTTTCGCCGGGGTTAGCAGTGATCTGCACCACGATCCAGTCGGAGAGAACGCGAGTGCCACCGGTGACGGCGGAACGGTCGCCGCCGCTCTCGCGAATGACGGGAGCGGACTCGCCGGTGATGGCGGACTCATCGACCGAAGCGACGCCCTCGATGACCTCGCCATCGCCGGGGATGACCTCGCCGGCTTCGACCAGCACAAAATCGCCGGCGCGCAGGTCGGGAGCGGCGACCTCCTGAATGGAGCTGGTGCGCTCGCGAGAAGCGAGGCGGCGGGCGACAGTGGTGGTGCGAGCTTTGCGCAGGGTGTCGGCCTGGGCTTTGCCGCGCCCTTCGGCCATGGCTTCGGCGAAGTTGGCGAAGACAACGGTGAACCAGAGCCAGACGGAGACAGCGAGCACGAAGATCGTCTCGTAGGTCAGTTGGGTGCGCGGCAGTGCTGCCGTGGGCTGAGTAAACAGGAAGCGAATGAACTCGATAGTAGTGACAACGCTGCCTACCTCGACCACGAACATCACGGGATTTTTGATTTGCACGCGAGGATCGAGTTTTTTAAAGGACGCGGGGATGGCCCGGCGAATGATCCTGGGGTCGAAGATGGAGATATCGCCCTTACGGCGCGTCTTCCACTCTCTGGTCTCTAGCTGCGATTCGCTCTCCGGCTCCTGCTGGCTGGTTTGCATCTGTTTGGTATACATCTTTAGAACGTCCTTCCCGCATGCATGAGTAATTGTTCAACGATGGGACCCAGGGAGTAGGCCGGAAAGTAGGTCAGCGCCCCGACGATCAGGATCACGCCAATCATCAGAGCCACGAAGAGTGGTCCGGTGGTGGGGAAAGTGCCCAGACCGGCAGGGACGATCTTCTTCTTGACCAGCGAGCCGCCGAAGGCCAGAACAGGAATTACTTCGGCAAAGCGACCAATGAGCATGACGATGCCCAGCGTCCAGTTGTAGAAAGGCGTGTTACCGTTGAGACCGGCGAAAGCCGAGCCGTTGTTGCCGTTAGCTGAAGTGAAAGCGTAAAGCACCTCGGTCAGCCCGTGTGGCCCCGCGTTTGCGATGCTGGCCAGCCCTTGAGGCAAGGCTATAGCCAGGGCCGTAAAGCCCAGGACCAGCACCGGAGAGATTAACAGGGCCAGCACGGCCATCATAATCTCTTTGCGTTCGATCTTCTTGCCCAGGTACTCCGGTGTTCTGCCCACCATCAAGCCGGCAATGAAGACCGCAATGATGGCGAAGTAGATCATGCTGTAGAGACCTGAGCCAACTCCTCCAAAGATGAGTTCACCCAGAGCAATCAAAGTCAGCGGGATCATGCCACCAAGAGGGGTATAGCTGTCATGGAAGCTATTCACTGAACCGGTCGAGGTCGCTGTGGTCGTGACCGCGTAGAGTACCGAGTCGGTGATGCCGAAGCGTACCTCCTTCCCTTCCATGTTGCCTCCAGATTGTGTAGCTGTGGCGCTGACGTTGACGCCAGCATTGGCCACCAGCGGATTGCCAGCTTGCTCAGCAGGCAGAGCGACAGCAAGAGCGACAATGAAGATAATGGCTGAAACCGCCCAGAGCACCCAGCCCTGGCGGGTGTCGCCCACCCATTTGCCAAAGGTGTAGAACAGACCTGCACCGAGCGAAAGCTCACAGAGCAGTTCTAGCAGGCTGGTGAGGGCATTGGGATTCTCAAAGGGGTGAGCCGCATTGGTATTGAAGAATCCCCCTCCGTTGGTGCCCAGATCTTTGATAATTTCCATCGAGGCCACCGGTCCCTGAGCGATGATTTGCGTTTGTCCGTTGAGGGTATGGACCACTGTGTACGGGTTGAAGTTCTGGATCATGCCCTGGGAAACAAAGACTAGCGCGCCAACCAGGCAAATGGGCAACAGGATGTATAGAGTACAACGCGTGAGGTCTACCCAGAAGTTGCCCAGGTGCTGGGCGCTGCGGCGGGCCAGCCCGCGAATAAGCGCAATGGCCAGCGCGATACCGGCTGCTGCCGAAACGAACTGGTGATAGGCCAGGCCGGCCATCTGAGTTAGATAGCTCATGGTCTGCTCGCCGACGTAGTTTTGCCAGTTGGTGTTAGTGGTGAAGCTGGCAGCAGTATTAAAAGCCAGTTGCGGCTCAACATTCGGCAGGTTTTGCGGATTGAAGAATGGTCCCTGCCATTGCTGAGTGCGCTCGAACAGGTAGAGCAGCAGCATCCCGGCCACGCTGAAGATCAGCACAGAGATCATATAGCCGACCCAGGTTTGCTCTTCCTCCTGGTTGATGCCGCACAGGCGATAAAAAAAGCGCTCTACAGGCGCGAAAACTGGCGAAAGCCAGGTTCGTTCTCCATTAAAAATCTTATACATGTACAGGCCGACCGGTTTGGTCAGCAGAAGCACAATGATTAGAAAGATTAGCACCTGCAGGACACTATTCAGCGTTACAGGCATGGTTTTTCCCTCGCTTGTTTTTTAGTTGATCCACGTCAGAATTTCTCAGGCGCCAGCAGCGCGATAATCAGATAAATGAGTACACCGAGCGTGACAATGCCGACCAGGATGTACTCCAGCGGAGAGTTCATCTTCTTTTCCTTTCTCTCCTAGAGGCGCTCACAGCCTTCTGTGAAAGCAATGAACGCCGCGAATATCGCAATAGTTACGACAACGACAATCAGATCAAGCATGTTGTTCCTCCTCATGCATCTGCTGATACCTGTTATCCTGGCTGTCCCCGTTATCCGTAGCAAGGCCGTCTTCTGGCCCTGAGTCCTCTTGTGAGGGGGCGGTTCCGGCGGCCAGGCGCAGCAGCGCGTCCATAGGAAATGGCTTGGGTAGATAGGCCAGAGGATGAAATTCCTGCAAGCGTGCAAGGCTCACACGGACGGCGGAAAGGACCACAACCGGGAGCTTCGCGGCATCTCCAACCTTCTGATGCTGGGGGTGTAGCCATCCCTGCTGTTGCGCGACCCGCAGCACATCCCAGCCGCTCTGGTCTGGCAGATTGATATCCAGGATTATCAGATCAACCGGAGCTGCGCGCAGTTCGGCCAGTGCGGTTCGGGCGTCCTCAGCCAGGCGCACCCTGTGCCCTCGCGCCTGCAAATTGCGTCGCAACAGGTCGCGCAGGACTGCGTCGTCCTCGACCAGCAAAATATGCGTTGCAGGCATAGGCGCTACACCCCTTCCCAATATGCTTCAAGAGACAGAAGACAGGATCTTGTTGCTCATGGCTCACACGTGCTGCCGCTCTTCTACACGATGCGCAGGAGCAACTGCTGTCTCGCTCATTGCATCTTGCTCTCTCTGCACCTCTTTTGGCTGTCCAGGAGGACGGCGGAAGCGGAGGCGGCCGAAAAGCAGGCTGCGCAGGTGAGGATGCCCGGATGCCGCAGGTAAGGTCAGAAACAACAACGAGGCCGGCGGCTCCATGAGCACCTGCTTGAGCGCTTCCTCAGACAGGAGGGTATACTGCAAGCCCCTTTTCCCTCTGGCCTCGCAGTTGATCAACATGATGCTCTGGCAGGCGAGTTCTTGTACACTGGTAGCGATGCTGCCGGGGACATCATTGGTCAGAACCTCGTGTAGCTCAACGGCTGTTTGGGAGCGTATGGCTTTCCATCTCACTGCCTCCAGGAAGTCCCTGGATTCCTGGATCTGTTCCAGACGAATGTGCAGCATGCCTCTGCCGGGTCGGGGGGCAACCAGTGAAAGTGCAACCAGCGTGGCCCCGTTGAAGTTCGCGACTCGCAGTGCTGCATCGATTGCCCGCATATGTACGGAGCAGGTAAACGGCAAAAGCCAGCGTTGTGTCTTCATCGCACTTTTCCAAAGACGAAGCAGCTTGCAAGGTCCAGACGGTTCTGTCCTTTCATACCTCGCCTCTTTTGAAAAGTGTAGAACAGAGCGCATCAATGTACGCGCTGGATATCGCGTCCAATGCTCTGAATCGTCTCTGGAAAACAAGCGTTGTGCTCAAGGAACGCTCAAGAAAAAAAAGTGATCATAGGCTGCGTCTTTGTATACTTTGCACAAATTTGTCTGAAATAATTTTGGTAGATTGGCTCTATGAATAGCAGCGTTAACCTTTCTATACTTTTTGGAGAGCATCTATTTGCCAGGAAGATCTGGCGTTATTTGTGCTGGGTAGCATGAAGGGGCGCTGAGAATCAATGAGAACGTTACGACTATCACTCTTGCCACATACCTATGCCGTCTGCCAATTCCACCCCGACAAACATATTCCCTACTGGGCCTTACTGGGCGACTTTGTCTCGCTCACGCGCACGCCGGAGGAGTTGTCTATCGTTTGCCAGCAGGATAACGTGCCGGATGAGATAGAGGCGGAACGGGGCTGGCGCTGTTTGCAGGTGCGGGGAGCCTTCGATTTTTCTGTCTCAGGAGTGCATGTCTCGCTGGCCGTGCCCCTGGCTGAGGCGGATATCAGCGTCCTGGCGATTGCGACCTACGCGACTGACTATATCCTGATCAAAGAAGAGAATGTAGAGCATGCCTTGCAGGTCTTGAAGCAGGCCGGTCACTCCATCGAGAGTTGACTCTTTCCTCTGGGTTCTTCCCTTCTCTCGTGAGCATCTTCCCGCACGCTAGTGGGCGGCGTTGTGCGCAATCTCTGCTAGAATGCCAATCGCGATGGCAATCAGCAGGAGAATGCCCGTGATGGCCAGCCCCAGGATAAGCTGGCGATTGAGGGCGTTGGCGCGTGGGCTTTCCGGTGTGTAGGGAACGGGCGCGACTGTATCCAGGTGGGTGAGATCATCCAGCATTGCGCGCATTGACTGGTAGCGTTTGTCGGCATCGCGGCGGATCGCATGCATGACGACCGTTTCCAGGGGGGCCGAAATATTGGGGTTGAACTGGCGGATAGAGGGCGGGTCCTGGGAAACATGCTGGTTCATAATCGCGAAGACGTTTTCGCCTTCAAAGGGAGTATGGCCGCAGAGCATCTCATAGAGGATCATGCCAACCGAGTAGATGTCTGAACTGGCCGTACCACGCTGACCGCGCAGTTGTTCAGGAGACATATAGTCGGGCGTGCCTACCGTTCCAGAGAGGCCGCGCCAGGTGACGCGGCGCGCCCCTTCTAACAGCGCGATGCCGAAATCGATAATTTTCACGCTGCCGTCGTTCTGGAGCATGATGTTTTCCGGCTTAATGTCACGGTGATAGACGCCGTGCTCGTGGCAGTAGGCCAGAGCTTCGCAAACCTGCTCGATGATGCGCAGAGCTTCGTCGGGTGGCAGCGGCTTGCCATCACGGGCTGCTAAAACTTCGCGCAGCGTCTTCCCCTGGATATACTCCACCACCAGGTATTCTTCGCTGCGCTTCTCGTCGGTATAGAGCAAATGCTGCACATACGGGTGATTGAGGCGGCTGCCAATCTCCGCCTCGCGCCGGTAGCGTTCAAAGACGGCTATATCGCCGATCAATTCGTCATTGGGAAATTTGAGCACCACGGTGCGCTGGTCTCGGAGATCGGTGGCCAGGTACACGCGGCTCATGCCGCCATGGCCAAGCATACGGATAATTTCGTAATGATCGATCTGCGCGCCAGGCGCATAGACAGTGGTCATGAGCGACACAACCTTCTTTACTCAATAGAACATCCGAAGAGATAGGCATCGCGCTTGCTCGCTTAGCTCATCTTCGTTCGTTGGTGATTAGTATAGCATACAGGCAAGAGGCATTCCAAGCATTTTTCTCCTCATCGATTTGAACCTCCTCGCGCTTTCGTGGTACTCACTTTATAAGGAGGTCGGCTGAGTTGATTCGTCCCGAAGTGTCTGGACAAGTAAACGGGAACAGCAGGAGAGAAGTGCAGCAAGAATCGTCCGAAAACCTCTTACTGGCGCGGGTTGCCAACGGAGATCGCAATGCACTGGCCGAGGTGTATGCGCGTTTTCAGCGACCACTTTTTCGGTATCTCTTTCACTTGTTGGGGCAGAAGGAACTGGCTGAGGATGTGCTGCAAGAGGTGATGCTGATTATCTGGCAAAAAGCGCGTACATTTCAGTGTACAGCCCCGGCCACCCGCTGGATCTTTGGCATTGCTCACCACCAGGCGTTCAAAGCGCTGCGTCGAGATGTGCATGTGGACTGTGTTGAGCTGGAGGCGGCCTCGGATCTCGCAGACGAGGCGGCTGCTCTCGAAACGGATCTGCTGCGCCAGGCCACCCACGAGGAGATTGTCGCGGCTCTAGCTCGTTTAACGCCCGAGCATCGCGAAGTGCTTGAGCTGGCCTTTTTTCAAGATTTTGCAGGCAAGGAGATCGCCGCTATCGTTGGTATTCCTCTGGGCACAGTGAAGAGCCGTTTGAGCTACGCCCGGCGTGCTCTGAAGGCGGCTCTTATGCAGAATGGATGGGAGGCGTAACGTTATGACGCTACATCATGAGCAGCAGTTTTCTCGCGCAGACTGTCCTGTGGATCGGCTGGAGTGGTTTGTCAATGGCACACTCCCGGTCAGCGAGCAGGCTGCCGTCGAGGAGCATCTATCCTGGTGTACCTCCTGCCAGGCAGAGATCAGGAACTGGACCGCGCTGCGCCAGGCTTTACAATCTGTGAGCGCGCAGACTCCTGAGCCGCGAGCCGATCTCTTTATGCTGATCGAACAGCAGCTTGACGCGCAGCCGGCAGTTATCTCCTGGTTTGGATTGCCTGGTCTGCTCCAGGCTGGTTGGTCCGCTCTGACAGTATGTGGGGAGCATTTGCGGGCGCAGGCTCGCCTGTTGCGTCGTGAACTCTTCTGGATGCCACTGGTCTTCGTACCTCTGGTCAGCTTGATCGTCTACTTGCCACCGTGGCGGCATTCGCCCGGCCCGGCAGCCCTCCTGGCCGCTTTGTTTACAGCGCTTGGCATGGCCTTTCTCTACGGTCAGGAGGTCGATCCCGCGCGCGAGATGACCCTGGTGACGCTGACCTCACCGCGCCTGGTGCTGGGGGTGCGCTGTTGCCTGGTTTTCGGCTACGACCTGCTGCTGAATTGCGGCCTGGTGCTGCCGTTTCTGGCCGTGCAGGGTATCATCATGCCGGCCTGGTTTCTGGCAAACTGGCTGGCTCCGCTCTGCTGCTTGAGCGCCATTGCCCTGCTGCTCAGCATACTGACGAATGCGAGCGCTGCCGTGCTGATTTGTCTCGCTCTCTGGGCGCTGCGCCTGTTTGGCGTTGTTCAGGGATTCTTGATTGGCGGTGGGCAACCTCTTCCGCAGGTACCTGTGCTGCAACAATATGAGAGTTTCTGGCACCAGGGGCTGCTGCTCTTTGCGGTCGCTGCCCTCGCCATCTTTCTAGCTTTTGTTCTTATTGAAAGAAAGGAGCGCTTTACTCGATGAATTCGCTTAGTCGCGCTGTATTCACTCTGCTGCTGGCCATGCTGGCTGCCTTTCTGTTGATCGTACTGTTCGGCAGAAAGGAGCGTCCTGCTCAATGATCGCTCTTCCACGTGTTATGCCGGGGCGTGGTCTGCTCGCGGCCGGAGGCCAGGTCTGGGCTACCATATGGGCCGAGCTTGCCATGCAATGGCGGCGTTGGGGACTCTGGGTCGCCTTCGGCGTTGCCACCAGCCTGCTGTTCTTGCTCACCGTGCAGACTGCGGTTTATCTGCAGCATCCGCCTTCCACCTCGATGTATGTTCACTTTTCACCGGAAGATCTGGACAACACTATGATCTATGGCGGCACTGCGTATGGCGTCATGTTCTATAGCCTGCTGGCTGCTCTGCTGGTCGTTGATCGCATGGGGCGGGATCAGCGCCTTGGCATGCGTGAACTGCAACGTGCTACTTCGCAGGGAACGCTGGGTTATGTCCTGGGCAAGTACCTTGGTAACATCGTAGCCATGCTGGTACCCATCTTTTTGGCGTATCTGCTTTGCGCGCTGGTGACGATTCTGTTAGGCTGGCCGGTGGCGCTGCTCTCGAAGTTTCTCCTGGTTTTTCTTCTCGTGTTTGTGCCCTCGACGCTTGTAGCGATGAATCTGGCGCTTCTGCTGGCGAGCTTCCTCCCGTTGCGCGTGGTCCAGGTTGGTTTTTCCCTGCTCTGGTTCGAGTTCAATATTGGCCCTGGCTGGCATGGGCTTGTCTTCTCCATCTTTAATCCAAATGGCGCCTATGTCTATCCGGTACTTACACCCGTCCCGGATATGCAGTCCGTTGACCCAAATTTTCATACATCGGCGCATCTGGCGCTGCTCAATATTCTAGTACTGCTCCTGAGCGCCGTACTCGCGTTTTTTCTGACCTGGGTGGGCCTGGCTTTCCAACGGCAGCGCGAGGAGGGAGCGTAAGATGCAAACCGGTGAGAGAAGCACGGAAAGAAACAAAGTATTGCTGCAATACGCCCCAGTGGCAAACTCGCGCCGTCTGCCCTTACGTGAAGCCGCGCTGCTGCTCCTCTATCATTTGCGCCTGCTCAACTGGTGGCTCTTTCTGCTGACCTGGCTGGCCTTTCTGGCGACTGGCCTGCTGACCTGGTTGCAACTGCACCTTGGCGGCGCGCAAGGTGCCGGCAACGCGCTCGGCCTGGCCCGCTTTGTGCTGGAATCGGTCTCTGGACTATTCGCGGGCATGCTGGCCAGCTCGCTCGTGGTGAGCGATCCATCGTTGGAAGTGAGCATGGCAACGCGTCAAGGAGTGTATAGCGTCGTGGGCTGGCGGGCTGTCCTGACCTTTGTGCTCCTGTTCTGCTGCTCCGTGCTCTACCTGGCCTGGTCGCTGAACGGCGGAGTTAACTACGCTAATCAGCAGGCTCCGCTCGCGCTCTTGCTGCTCTGGCTGGCGCCGGTGCTGTTGATGGGCGCGTTGGGGCTGTTCGCCGCGCTGGCTACGCGTAACGCCGCGCTTGGTATGCTCATCGCAGTGCTGCCTCTGGCCGGCGCTCACTTCCTCCACGGCTACCTGATCCCCATCGCGTGGACGCATCCGTTTTTTCTGCCATATACCTCGTGGAACGCGAACGCCTCGGACTGGTGGACGAATCGCCTATCCTTGCTTTTAATTGCACTGGCCCTGGTAGCCTGTAACTGGTGGTGGCTTGGAGACGAAGAGCGTCTGCTGAACGATGCGCGCTGATGATTCTATCGATGAGAAAGAGAAACCATAATGACTATTACGATTGAACACGTGACAAAACGATATGGCTCACACGAGGCTTTGAGGGGAATAGACCTGCGCATTGAACACGGCATGTTTGGTCTGCTCGGCCCCAATGGCGCTGGGAAAACAACGCTACTGCGTATTCTGGCCACGCTGCTGCGTCCCACCAGCGGACGCGTAGTGGTGGGTACCGCCGATCTGAGCCAGGGCCGGCAGCGCAAGGCTGTGCGCGCTCACCTGGGCTATCTGCCCCAGGAATTGGGCCTCTACCCGGACCTGAGCGGGCGCGAGTTCCTTGACTACATGGGTTTGCTCAAGTGCCTGTATGATCGCGGCGCACGCCGCCAGCAAATTGCGGCGCTGCTCGATGTAGTGAGCCTGAGCGGGGAGGCTGAGCGCAAGATCAAAACCTATTCGGGTGGTATGAAGCGCCGGCTGGGCATCGCGCAGGCGCTGCTGGGCAATCCCCAGGTGCTCGTCATTGACGAACCAACCGCTGGCCTTGATCCCGAAGAGCGTATTCGCCTGCGTACCCTCCTGGCTCACCTGGCCGAGGACCGCGTCGTTATCCTCTCTACCCACGTAGTTGAAGATATCAGCCAGACCTGCGAGCGCCTGGCGGTGCTCGATCGCGGGCGACTGATCTTCGACGGCCTCACGCGCCAGCTCATCGAGTTTGCTACTGGCCACGCCTGGCAGTTCATCGCCCCGCCGTCTTACGCGCCGCCCGAGGAACTGAGCGTGATTTCAGCGCTTCCGCATCGAGAAGGGACGCTCTATCATGTGGTTGGGCCGGAGCCACGAGGTTTCGTGCAACAGGTCCAGCCCTTGCAGCCGACTCTGGAAGATGGCTATGTCTGGCTGCGCAAACTCTCGGCGCAGAACGGCGCAGCGACCTTCACTCCTGCAAGGCCGAATTTCAGCTAAGCGTTGGCGCAAGAGAGTAAATGAAGCCGGGGCCGCCCAGATACATCCCGCCATCGACGTTGATGCACTGGTCGCCGGAGTAGATTAGCGGGGTGGTAATCTCTCTGGCGGCGCGGCGGGTGAAAGTACTGATCGGGGTATGGCCGTGAATAAGCTGCTGCCCGTTGTAGACCGAGAGGAAACGGCGCGCGAAGTTCTTGCCGATTTCGCCGTTGGCAAAGGCGCCACGGCGTGCGAATTCCTCCAACAGTTCCTCCCAATCCAGAGCATCTTCCTTTCTCAAGATCGTTCTGATCGAGTCGTTGACCTCGTCTACCGAGCGCCCGTAGCGCAGGTAGAGCGGCGCGTCAGCATGCAGCAGCAACTGTTGGCCAACCAGAGCCATAGCCGGCAAGTGGGCGAGCCAGTCCAGATGCTGCATCGTCAGGCGGGCCAGGTCTTTGCGATCACCGCCGTTGCGCCGCCAACGGGTGATAAAGCTACTGCTCAAACCGGTGGAGCGCCGGCCAAAGCGGTAGGCTGCCAGCAGCAGCAGCTCGTGGTTGCCTAGCAGGCAGCCCACCTGTCCTCCCGCCTGGGCGGCTTCGGCTTGCAGGCGCATAACCAGATCGAGGACCGCTATGCTTTCTGGACCACGATCAACCAGGTCGCCGATCAACCAGAGGGTAGCGTTGCCGCCTTTCCAGGCCAGATGCTCATCGACCAGATGCGCCTCGTGCAGCAGCTTGCCGAGCTTTTTGAATTGTCCATGCACATCGCCAATGATGTAGATCGTTTCTTGTGTCTGCATGTAAGAGAGTCTTTCTTCTGGGCGAAGTTCTCTTCTGGAGAGAACCGCTCGAACATGCGAGTAGCCGGCGACATTGCCGGCCAATCGCACGAGGTTAAAGAGAAACAGCAGGAACGATACGGGTTGTTGTCTGAGCGAAGCTCAATCGGCAGTAACGGCCGCTGTGCCACCAGCGCTGGCCAGCTTCTCTTTGTGGTCCTCCGCATGGAAGATGGGTTCTCCTGTGATCGCTTTGCGGATGAAGAGAGAGCCGAAGCCGATCACCAGCCAGAACAGGCTGAAGGCAATCGCGATCAGTGTATCAGTTGTAATGGAAGGTCCCTGCGTTGCGGTATCGTAGTAGGACACGCCGATCAACATCAGGATATTCATCACAGCTCCCAGCACCGGAGCAACGATGGTCGAGAACCAGTGACGCCCTTTTACTCCGATAAAGGCCAGGACACAAATGATACAGGTCATTCCGTAGAGCAGGAACGTCCCAATGTTGGAAACGAGTGTCACCTGGGTCAGCGTGTTGATATTGAGCACACCGTAAGAGCCGATCAAGGCCGAGATGGTTGCCAGGACGATCACAGCGACGTGTGGAGTGCGGAATTTACCGTGCAGAAATCCAAAGACGACGGGCATCTCCTTGTCTTTGCCCATGGCGTAAGTCACACGTACACCGGTATTCAGGCAGGAGAGCGAAGTGCCGATCAGAGCGACTACCACCGTACAGGCCAGGATTACCGCGAATGCCAGACCATTGCCGCCTAGCACCGCGTCGCCGATCTGCTTAGCAATGTCTCCAATTGGAGCGCCAGAGGCGTACGCTCCGGCAAAACCTTTGCCGCCTGCTGACCAGGTGGTGCTGGTATTGATGACAAAGTTGGCAGCGAAGTACTCGATAAAGTAGAAGATGACTGCCTGGATAACCAGAGAGAGCAGCACCCCGCGTGGAATATCTCGCCCAGGATTTTTGGCTTCGGCAGCCAGGGCTGTTGCAGACTCGAAACCGACCACCAGCAGAATGGCGATGGTTGACTGGAAGACCAGGCCGCCCATGTCGTGGGGAATAATCACACTCAGGGCATTTGGATGAAGGTATTGAATATGGGGGTGCTGAATACGAAAGATAATGGCGACAATCGAAAACGAGAGCAGGGCTACGATCTGGATTGTATTGATAATGATGTTCGCAAGCGTGGCACCCTGTACTCCCATATACGCAATGCCGCCGACAATAGCGGCGAAGACGATGCAGACCAGCACTTCTTGCCAGGCTGCGCCAAAGCTAGGCACAAAGGTCTGAATGATGTACGTGATCACCAGGCCCATGAAAGCTACCATCACTCCAGGATAGACCCAGTAATACAGGTGCGAGGCCCAGCCGACCAGAAATTTGGCGAAGCGCGCCCACTTAAAATGACGATGTTCCTCTTGTTGGAGAACAGCCGCTTCCGCGTAGTAATACGAACTGCCGGCACCTCCTTCAGGATAGCGCTTAGAGAGGCTGGCGTAGGCGACTGCGGTCAACATCGCGATGGCGGTGGCAATAAAAACCGAGAACCACATATTCATAGCTGAATTAGGTGCAGACTGCGCTTCATAGGTGGTCCAGAGGAAGGCTCCGGGCGCGATCAGCGCCATGGCGTTGATGGTGACGCCGGTGAGGCCCAATGTGGGCTTCATGGTGACTTCGGAAGGGCTTGTAGATGCCATAGAATGACTCCCCTTTTCTCGTTTGAGACGAAACGAACTGCTCTGGCATCGTTACCATGAAAATGGCTCTCCTAGCCCCGCAGAGGAGAAATAGCGCACACGCCGCACTATCCGACTCCAATCCCTCTAGGCCAAGTATAAACAACCGGCCTTGCCCAATGGTACTGTGAATTCGTCAGAAATCCGCCCTCTCATTTTGTGCAGATCGCATAAAAGGAAATGATGAGGCGGCTGCTTCCTGGTGTTTTCGTCTTCGCTTGCTGGCGGTTCACGCAGCAGAAGTGAACGGGAAAAGGGTTGAGCCGAAAATCAGATGCATCCTCAAAATTCGCTCAAGATTATGGGACTTATACTCAATAGTTACACATAAATTCTCAGGAATTTCTCAAAAAACCTATTTTGTACATTTTATATAAAACATCCAGAGAAATTTATGCTAAGTTATCCATAACGTTTTCCTTGCGGGATTTTTATACTTTCCAGTAAAGGGAACCAAACGAACGAACCGCGACGACGCCTCAGACTCTATCAATGACGATAGGCTCGATCCCTTTTGAGAGACAAATGGGCGCTTCCCCCCTTTTCGCGCCAGTTGTCTCTCTTGTAATCTTTCTGCATGTATCTTCACTCTGTATCTATGCATATTGCCCATATATTGATAGATTTTGGCGCTAGATGGATGGATAATCCTTTTCCATGCCGAAAAAACAGACTGCTATTAGCACAGAAATTGTGCAAAATAGACGAAGACCTGACTGACAAGATTGGTTATTTTGGCAGTGGTAATCAAGGCGTCTGATCTTCTATACTCTTTTCAGACGCCAAATCTGGTGGTGATAACTCCATACGAACGGGGAAAACGAGCAGGGATAGCCGGGTGGTCACGGCTACCTCTGCTCGTTCCGTTGCGTTTCTGTGCATTTTGCCCTTGCGGAAGATCTGACGGGTATGCTACACTTTTCCGCAAGGAACGCTGCCTGTTTCTTTCGAGTTATGATGCTCCCCAGGATACGATGCCGCCCCCCATTTTACCGTTGCATACCTTTGGTCTATTTTGTGCAGCGTGTTCTATATAATATTTACCAATGAATCCGGTGAACGCCGTCAGGTTGCCGGAAGTTTACTGGCTCCAATGCAGGTGCCTCCCTACAATCGATTCCTGACCAGGATAGTGTGCTGGCCAGTCTTGATTTTCACGCGCTTGCTGTTTTTTTAGGGAGGGAAATGTATTATGCATACTTTTTCAACTAGCTCGACCAGGGATAAGCAGTATCCCCTCTACGAGGCTCGTTGGGAGCACGATGCCTGCGGTACAGGTTTTCTGGCCGATGTTTCCGGCGCTTCCAGTCATGTAGTGATTGAGCAGGCCCTGGTTGCTCTGACCAATCTAACACATCGCGGCGCCCAGGATGCCGATGCTGAAACGAGCGATGGATCAGGCTTGCTGACCGCGATCCCCCGTGAACTGCTTTGCGCTGAACTTCAGGACCAGCGGATTTCTCTGGCCAGTCCCGAAGATCTGGCTGTTGGGATGCTCTTTTTGCCATCTGCAAGTACGAGTCTTAAAGCGTATTTTCAGGCGCGGCGGGTGATTGAGCAGGTACTGGACACATTGCATATTCCGCTCTTGACCTGGCGCGACCCGCCTTTTGATCTCTCCGTTGCTGGAACACGCGCGCGCGCTTCAATGCCCACGATTACTCAGGTGTTGCTGGCTCGCCCTCAGGAGCTTTCTGCTGACGAATACGAACGCTCCCTTTATCACGCGCGCCGCCTGATTGAGAAGCGCTGGCAGGAGGCTGGACTGGCTGATGGGTATATTGCTTCGTTCTCTTCGCGCACCATCGTTTACAAGGGCTTGCTAGCCCCGTCCGAACTGGCAAGGTTCTATCTCGATCTGGTCGACGAGCGTTATGCCAGTTCATTCGCGATTTTTCACCAGCGCTATAGTACCAATACCTTCCCGGCCTGGCCGCTGGCTCAGCCGATGCGCTACCTGGCGCACAATGGCGAGATAAACACTATTCAAGGCAATTGCCACTGGATGCGGGCCCGCGAGCGTTCGCTGGCCTCACCTCTTTGGGGTGATCGCTTGTCCGATTTGCTGCCTGTCGTTCAAGCGGACAGCAGTGATTCCGGTCGGTTAGATAACGCGCTCGAACTCCTGGCGCTTTCGGGCCGCGATGTGCTGCATAGTATGCAGATGTTGATTCCGCCGGCCTGGGAGCAGGATCGGGAGCTTTCCCAGGAGGAGCGGGCCTGGTGTGAGTATCACGCTTGCTGTATGGAGCCGTGGGACGGTCCCGCGGCGTTAATCTTCGGCGATGGGCGCTATGTTGGCGCTGCCCTTGATCGCAATGGCCTGCGCCCACTGCGTTATACGCTCACCTCTCACGGCTTGTTGATTGTGGCTTCCGAGGCCGGCGTGCTTGCCTGCGATCCCTCCGAGGTCGTAGAGCGTGGTCGTCTGGGTCCCGGCGAGATGCTGGCCGTTGATCTTGAGCAGGGCGTGCTCCTGCGCAATGCGACGATCAAGCGCCGGCTTGCTGAGCGGCAGCCCTATCAACAATGGCTGGATACTCACCTGATGCGCCTGTCAGACCTCTCTGCGACTCTGCCTTCCTCTTTGCCTGCTTCTCCATCTGGCGATGCTCTTTTCCGACAACAGCAGCTCTTTGGCTACACGCACGAGGATATAGAGTTTGTGCTGCGTCCTATGCTGACCGATGTGAAGGAGCCAACCTGGAGTATGGGCGATGATGCGCCTCTGGCCGCCCTTTCGACTCGCTCGCGCTCCTTTGCCGATTACTTCCATCAGCGCTTCGCCCAGGTGACGAATCCTCCGATTGATCCACTGCGCGAAGAATGCGTTATGTCGCTCGATTGCTACCTGGGTCGCCGCCTCAGCATCTTGACCGAAACTCCGCTGCATGCTCGCCAGATCCATCTTGAGACGCCGTTGCTGACCGAGGCGCAGCTGGAGGCGCTCTGCCAGCTCAGACGCGATGGATATGGTACGCGGGTGCTCGACGTTTCTTTCTCCCGTGCCGGCGGTCCAGAGGCGCTGGTTGAAACGCTTGACCGGCTGGAGGAGGAAGCTGTGAGCGCGGCTCTAGATAATGTCGCGTTTCTCGTCCTCAGCGACCGCCAGGCCAGCCTGGATAATCCTCCGGTTCCGATGCTGCTCGCTGTGGGCGCGGTTCACCAGGCTCTGATTCGTCGTGGCTTGCGCGATTATACTTCGCTGATCTGCGAGACCGGCTGGGCTGTAGATGTTCATCAGGTTGCGCTGCTGCTGGGCTATGGAGCCGAAGCTCTTGTTCCCTACCTGGCTCTGGCAAGCGTGAGAGCGCTGGCCGGGCAGCGCAAGCTGGAAGAGATCACGGCGGAGCAGGCTGTGGAGCGGTATATCCATGTGATTGAAGGCGGCTTGCACAAGATTATGGCGCGCATGGGCATTTCTACGTTGCGCAACATCATCGCTGCCGGGCTGTTTGAAATCTTTGGTCTGGATCAAACGGTGCTTGATCGCTGCTTCGCCGGCTCGGCTGCTCATCCAGGCAATGTCACCTTTATCCAGATCGCCGAGCAGGTTCTGGCCTGGGTTGAGCCGCTGGCCCGTCAGGTATTGGAGATGCCCGTAGAGAGGCCGCAAGCGGGCGAGAGCCGGCGCAAACTGACTGATATTGGCCGCTACCGTTTTCGTCGAGATGGCGAGTATCACGCATTTCAGCCGCTGGTGGTACGTGCGCTGCAAAAGGCCGCGCGAAGTGGTAGCCGCGAGGACTATCAGAATTTCACCGAGCTGGTCTATTCGCGCCCGCCAACGGTTTTGCGCGATCTGCTCACGTTTAAGCCTCGCGACCCTGTGCCGATAGACCAGGTTGAGCCGATGGAGTCGATTCGCGCGCGTTTTGTTATCTCCGCCATGTCGATAGGAGCGCTCAGCCCGGAGACTCATCGCACGATTGCCGCAGCTATGAACAGCATTGGTGGGCGCAACAATACCGGGGAAGGCGGCGAAGATCCTGCCTGGTATTCCGAAACGATGAATGGTTTTCCGGTCAGCAGTAAGATCAAGCAGGTGGCCTCGGCGCGCTTCGGCGTGACTGCTGAATACCTGGTGCGCGCCGAGGAACTGGAGATCAAGATGGCGCAGGGTTCCAAACCAGGCGAGGGAGGTCAGCTTCCTCCCGCCAAGGTGACGCCTTTTATTGCGCGCCTGCGCCACACGGAGCCGCATATTCCGTTGATCTCGCCACCGCCGCACCACGACATCTATAGTATCGAGGATCTTGCTCAGCTCATCTACGATCTCCGCCAGATCAATCCCCAGGCGAAGATCGGCGTGAAGCTGGTTTCTAGCATTGGAGTGGGCACTATCGCGGCTGGCGTTGCCAAAGCTCATGCGAACTATGTCCTGATTAGCGGCCACGATGGCGGCACCGGGGCCTCGCCGCTGCAATCGATCAAGCACGCAGGTATTCCCTGGGAGCGCGGCCTGGCCGAGACGCAGCAGACGCTGGTGAAGAACGGTCTGCGCACACGCGTCAGGGTACGCGTGGATGGCGGCCTCAAGACCGGGCGCGATGTGGTCATCGGGGCGATGCTGGGCGCTGACGAGTTTGGCTTTGGTACGGCCAGCTTGGTCTCGCTCGGCTGCGATATGGCGCGTCAGTGTCATCTGAACACCTGTCCTGCGGGCATTGCCACGCAGCGCGAGGACCTGCGGGCCAAATTTACCGGCACACCTCAAGCGCTGATCAACTACCTCACGTTCGTAGCTGAGGAGGTGCGCGAGTGGTTGGCTCATCTTGGCTTTACGCGCCTTGAGGATGTCATCGGGCGTGCTGATCTGCTCGAAGGATTGGCTGGCTCGCCGGTCGAGATGGAATCGCTGCTGGTTTCGCTGCCTGTGCATGCTGATCCTGAGCCGCATCCGGCCCCGTCGCATTCGCGCCTGGCCGATGAACTGCTCGGTGAGGTCAAGCAGGCTTTGCGAGGCGAGTGTAGCGTTCTGACGCGCCACCAGATCCACAACTACGACCGCACGATTGGTGCGCGAGTGGCCGGGGAGATCGCTCGCCGTTACGGCAATGCCGGGCTGCCGGGTGTGAGCATTACCAGCATCTTCCATGGCTCGGCTGGCCAGAGCTTTGGCGCCTTTACCGTGCCTGGTATGAATCTGGTGCTCTACGGCGAAGCTAACGACTATGTGGGTAAAGGCATGACCGGCGGCCAGATCGTGATTGCGCCTCCGGTCGAGGCCAGTTTTTCCGCGCATCAGAATATTATTCTGGGCAATACCGTTCTCTATGGCGCAACGGGTGGGCAGCTCTTCGCCGCCGGACGTGCTGGCGAACGTTTCGCTGTGCGCAACAGCGGCGCGTTGGCCGTAGTCGAGGGTACGGGCGCGCACGC